>NZ_JBJHAT010000017.1:0-84565 GCF_054051175.1 Blastococcus sp. SYSU DS0753
GCCGCACCGCCCCGGAGGGGGCAGGTGCGGCGCCGCGCGGAGAGAGCGTGCCGGTCATGCTCGTCGCGTCACTCGACGCTGGCCGCGATCTCCTCGACCATCGCCTCCACCGACGGCAGCCCGTTCGGCGTGAGGTACCAGTCGGTCGAGTCGAGGTAGTAGACGGCGTCGTCCTGCCACGCCGTCGTGCTGCGGACCAGGTCGTTGTCCAGCACCTGCTCGGCCGCCTCGCCGGCCTCGCCGATGGCGGCGTCCCGGTCGATGACGTAGAGGATGTCCGGGTTGGTCTCGGCGATGAACTCGAAGGAGATCGCGTCACCGTGGGTGGCGTCGCTGACGTTCTCGTCGGCCGGGGCCACGCCCAGGACGTCGTGGATCAGCCCACCGAACCGCGAGCCGGGGCCGTAGGCGCTGACCTCGCCGGCGGTGGTGAGGACGATCAGGCCCGTGCCCGCGCCCTCGGCCGCCTCGGCGACCTCGGCCGTCCGCGCGTCGAGCGCCTCGAGGCGCTCGGCCACCGCGTCCTCCTCGCCGAAGACCTCGGCGAGGGCGGTGGTGCGCTCGGTGAAGGACTCCAGGAAGTTCGTGTTGTCCACGCTGAGATCGATGGTCGGCGCGATCTGCTCGAGCTCGGGGTACACCGCGGCCGACCGGCCACCGACGATGATCAGGTCGGGCCCGAGGGCGTTGACGGCCTCGTAGTCGGGCTCGAACAGCGAGCCGACCTTCGCGTACTCGTCGCCCCCGTACTGGCTCAGGGACTCGGGGTAGGCGGCCTCCGGCACGCCGTCGACCTCGACGCCGAGGCTGTCCAGCGTGGCCAGGCTGCCCAGGTCGAACACCACGACCGTCTCGGGGTCGACCGGCACGGTGGTCTCGCCCTGCGCGTGGGTGACCGTGACCTCGGCGGAGCCCCCGGTCGACGCGGTCTCGGCCTCGGTGTCGTCGCCGCCGCAGGCCGACAGCGCCAGGACGGCGGAGAGGGGCAGGGCGAGGGCGGCGAGCGGCCGGGCGCTGGTACGCATGGGTCTCCGATCACGACAAAGGTCAGGCACGCCTTAGTTAGGCGGGCCTAAGGTGTCATACCGGTCCCGGATGGTCACCAGCGGGGGGGGGCACACGGGCCCCCGATCCCGGGGTACGGACGGCCCGGCGGGAGGATGAGCCCCGTGCCGGCACCCGATCTCTCCCGCGGAGGGCTGCGGTGACGCCCGTCCTCGTCGTCGCCGCCACCGTCGTCGCCGTGGTCGTGGTCGTGCTGGGACTCGCTTCCAGCGCCGCCGGCCGGCGGATCGGCGTCCTGCACCTGGCCGGGGCGGGCCTGCTGGAGGCGCTGCTCGTGGTGCAGGCCGTGCTCGCGTTCGCACGGATGGAGGACGGCACGCCCGCCGACACCCCGACGTTCCTGGGCTACCTGTTCGGCGTGCTGCTCATCCCCGTCGCCGGCGTGCTGTGGGCACAGGCGGAGCGCACCCGCTGGGCGGGCACCGTCCTGGCGGTCGCGGCGGCCGCCGTCGCCGTCATGCTCTGGCGCCTGCTGCAGCTGTGGGAGGCCACCGGTGCGTGAGCGCGGGCTCGGCCGCCCCGCGGAGCCGGCCGCGACGGGGACCACCGCCGGACCGGCGCGCGTGCTGGTGCTGGTCTACGGGATCTTCGCCCTCGCGGCCGGGGCCCGCGCGGGCGTGCAGCTGGCCACCCGGTTCGACGAGGCTCCCCTGGCATACCTGCTGTCGGCGTTCGCGGCGGCGGTCTACGTGGTGGCCACCGTGGGCCTCGCCCGCGGGGGGCGCGGCGGCCGACGAACCGCGCTGGCCGCCATCGTCGTCGAGCTGGTCGGCGTCCTGGTCGTGGGCACCCTGTCGGTGGCCGACCCAGCGGCCTTCCCCGACGAGACGGTGTGGTCCGGCTACGGCCGGGGCTACGGCTACGTGCCGCTCGTGCTGCCCGTCCTCGGGCTGGCGCTGCTGGCGCGGCGCCGACGGCCGGCCCGGTGACCGGCGGGCCGGCTCGGAGGTCACCGCCGAGCCGGCCCGGGGAACCGCGGTCAGTCCCCGCCGCTGCGCAGCAGGCCGTAGGCGCCACGGTGGAAGAGCAGCGGACGGCGGTCGGGCGCCGCACCCAGGTCGAGCACCCGGGCGACGGCGATCGTGTGGTCGCCGCCGTCGTACTCGGCCCACAGCTCCCCGTCGATCCAGGCCACGACGTCGTCGAGCACCGGCGAGCCCTGCGGGCTGGGCGTCCACGGGACCCCGGCGAACTTGTCGGCGCTGGACCGGGCGAAGTTCTGCGAGACGGCGTCCTGCCCCTCGGCCAGCACGTTCACGCAGAACCGGCCGATCTCCCGCAGCCGGGCCCAGGTGCGCGAGGTGCGGGCCGGGGCGAGGGCAACGAGCGGCGGGTCCAGTGACAGCGAGCTGAACGACTGGCAGGTGAAGCCGATCGGCCCGTCGGGGGTGTCCGCGGTGACCACGGTGACCCCGGAGGCGAAGTGCCCGAGCACGTCCCGCATCACCCGGGGATCGACGATCCGCGGCGGCTCGGAGACCGCGTCGGCCGGCATCAGCGGGCTCCGCCGGAGCGCGGGACCGACCGGCCGCCGGCGCGGTACAGCGAGCTCGGCAGCTCGTGGCCCACGGCCTGCTCGGTGACCCGGGCAGCGTCCAGCAGCGCGTCGAGGTCCAGGCCGGTGCGCACCCCGGACTCCTCCAGCATGTAGACCAGCTCCTCGGTCGCGATGTTGCCGCTGGCGCCCGGGGCGAACGGGCAGCCGCCCAGCCCGCCGACCGACGCGTCCAGCTGGGTGACCCCGGCCTGCACGGCGGCCAGCGCGTTGGCCTGGCCGGTACCCCGGGTGTCGTGGAAGTGCACGCCGACGGGGACGCCCGGGCAGGCCCGGCGGACCGCGTCGAGGAGAGTGACCACCCGCAGCGGCGTCGTCGTCCCGATGGTGTCACCGAGGCAGAGCTGGTCGGCGCCGGCGGTGACGGCGGCGCGGGCGACGTCGACGGTGCGGGCCACCGGGGTGCGGCCGTCGAACGGGCAGTCCCAGGCGGTGGCGATGATGACCTCGAGCGAGCCACCGGCGCCATGGGCCAGCGCGGCGATCTCGCCCACCGCGGCGACGGCCTCGGCGGTGCCGCGGCCGGCGTTGGCGCGGCTGTGGCCGTCGGAGGCCGAGACGACGTACTCGAGGTCGGCGACGCCGGCGTCCACCGCCCGGACGGCACCGCGCGGGTTGGCGACCAGGGCCGACCAGTGCACCTCCGGCCACCGCGCCAGCTCGGCGGCGACCTGATCGGCGTCGGCGAGCGCGGGCACGGCCTTCGGGGACACGAACGACGTCGCCTCGATCCGGCGGACGCCGGTGGCGACCAGCGCCTCCAGCATCGCCAGCTTGCCGGCCAGCGGCACGGGTGCCTCCAGCTGCAGCCCGTCGCGCATGCCCACCTCGCGGACGTCGACCGAGCTGGGCAGCACCAGGTCGAACTCGTTCATCTGCGTCTCCTCGGCACCGGCAACGTTGCTCCCCCCGCATCCTCCCCCTCCGCCCTGTCGTTCCCCCGATCAGGCGTCTCGGAACGGCGACAGGCGGCCCGGCCAGCGAACCGTCGTCCTCGTCGCGCAAGATGGAGGTGGCACTGGAGGTGTGCAGTGGGCGAGGTGGCGGACGCGCTGCCCCCGGCGGATCGGCGGAGTGTCTTCGCCAACGCGCCGATGGGGATCGCCTTGACGACCCCTGGCGGCCTCCTCGTCGACGTCAACCCCGCGCTCGCGGAGATGGTCGGCCGCTCCGCCGAGGAGCTGCACGGGCGCTCGGTGATGGACCTGGTCCACCCCGACGCCGTCGCGGCTGCCCAGGAGGCGCACGGCGTCCTCACCGCCGAGCCCGGCCGACCGATGCGGCACGAGACCCGGCTCACCCGGGTCGACGGCTCGCACATCCCGGTGCAGATCACCGCGTCCTGGGTGCCCGAGACGCCCGACGGGCAGGCGGCGCACCTGGTGCTGATCGTGGAAGACATCACCGAGCGCAAGGCGCTCGAGGCGCAGCTGGTGCACCGCTCGCTGCACGACCCCCTCACCGGCCTGCCCAACCGGCTGCTCTTCCAGGACCGGCTGCGGCACGCGCTCGACCGGGGCCGTCGCGAGAAGACCCCCACCTGCGTGCTGATCATCGACCTCGACGGCTTCAAGGCGATCAACGATGAGCTCGGCCACCCGATGGGTGACCTGGTCCTCGTCTCCTTCGCCGACCGGCTCCGCTCGGTCCTGCGGGCCAGCGACACCGCGGCCCGCCTGGGCGGGGACGAGTTCAGCATCGTCTGCGAGAACACCGAGCGCCGCGACGCCGAGGCCCTGGCCGACCGGCTGCGCACCACGGTCACCGAGCCGCTCGACCTCGACGGCACCCGGGTGCCCGTGGGGATCAGCATCGGCATCGGCACGGCCAGGGGCGGCGAGGAGCCGGAAGAGGTCTACGAGCGGGTCGTGCGGGCCGCCGACGACGACATGTACGCCGACAAGGCGCGCCGCCGCCGGGCCGGCCGCCGCCGCTGACCTGCGTCCGGCCGCCGGACGTGCAGGACGGCGGGGCCCTTGCCGGGCCCCGCCGTCCGCGTCGGGGGGTGCTGGATCAGTCGGAGGTGCAGGCGGCGCCGTTGAGGGTGAACAGCCAGGGCTCGCTGACCGGCGAACCGTTCAGGTGCCCGATGAACCCGAGGCTGATCTGCTTCCCAGGCCTGATCAGCCGGTTCCAGCGCAGATCCGCGACCTCGACGGCGGCACCCTGCTGGGTGGCCGTGCCGCCCAGCACGTTCCGGATCGTCTCCCGCTCGTGGAAGGCCCACTCCAGCTCCCAGCCCTCGATGGGCACCGAGCCGGTGTTCCTGATCCGGATGCGGGTGTTGAAGTCGTCGTGCCGCGTGCCGTGGGCGGTGTAGGAGACGTGGCACGTCGGGGCGGCGACCGGCGGATCGGCCAGTGCGATGAGCTCACGGGCCTGCTCCGGGAACCACTGCCCGGCAGCGGGGTCGGCGACCTGGTCGGCCGGGTGGGGAACCGCCGAGCCGCGGTAGCAGGCGCCGTCGGACTCACCGGGCACCTTGATCCACAGGTAGGCGTCGATCAGCGGGTTCCCGGTGTCGGTGGTCGGGGTCAGGCCCAGACCGCGGCCCGGCGGGTTGCACCAGTCCAGCGGACTGGGGAAGTCGGCCGGCGGGGTCCAGCTGCCCTGCCCGTTGCGGCTGGTGTCGATGACGAAGTGCGCCTGCTCGGCCGGGTTCCGGGTCATGCCCGTGTCGGCGTACGCCTGGTCGTAGGCGGCGTCGCTGAGGCCCCAGGTGGAGAGGTCGGCCGGGTCCGCCGGGTAGTACTGGCTGGCGCACCAGGCCGGCTCCCACCAGCTGCCCAGGGAGAGGTTGATGCAGTCGGAGACCCAGGTGCCGTACTTCTGGAGCCGCTCGGTGGCGACGTAGTTGGAGGCGTTCAGGAAGAAGCCGTCGGCGTCGGCCACCCCGGCCTTGATCAGCCGGTCGGTGATCTCGCCGACGCCCAGCCAGCCGCTGTGCGTGCCGTCGAGGTAGACCGCCGTCGCCGGCAGCGCGCCGAGCGCGTCGACGGCGTAGTTGAGCATCTCGAACCGCTCCGCCGCGGCCGTCTCGGCATCGACCTCCTCGGGCTGGCACCACTCCTGCGTGCCCTCCAGCGTGGTGTAGTGCGGGATGATGCCGAGGCCGTCGGGCTCGAGGATCACCGTGGCCTCCGCAGCCCCGATCCCGGCGGCGAAGCCGTCGATCCAGGACTTGTACTCCGCGACGCCCCTGGCGCCGCCGGCCGAGTACTGGGCGCAGTCCCGGAAGGGGACGTTGTAGGCCACGAGCACGGGCACCGCATCCGCGCTCTGCGCCGCGCCGACCACCTCGGCGACGGCCGCCGACACCTCCGCGGGGGTGCCCTTGGTGAACCAGTCGGCCGACGGGAAGCTGCCCAGCAACTGGGCGTCGGCCCGGGCCTGGCCGACGAGCCCCTGGGCGGCCTCCAGCGTCGTGCTCTCCGGATTGACGAAGATCTCGGTGCCGGGCTCCAGTACGTCCTCGGCGGCCGCTGTGCCCATGCCGGCGCCGACCAGCGAGAGAGTGGCGGCCGCCACCGTCGCCGCGGCGCGCCTCGTCCTCGAGGCAGCAGTCATCTCGTGTCCCCTCCGTGCGGTGGCCGGAACGTCCGATCCGGGCTCCCGGGACGCCGGCTGTGACGTGTACCACCGTGGGAGCGCTCTCACCGTGGGCCTCCGGAGCCCCGGTGTCAAGACTCCGGATCGGCGGCCGCGGGCACGCCGCGCGGGACACGCCGGAGGCCAGCGCGTGGCGAGTCGCCGAGCGGCCGGCCTCCCGGCGGGGAGGTCGGCTCACCCGGCCGTCCGCCGCGGGGCGGACCAGCCGCTGGGGATCAGCTGCGGGGAGGCTCAGCCCAGGGCGCGGCCCACCGCGACGGCGCGGGTGTCGGGCGCCGCCACCCGGGCGGCGTCGGCCTCCTGGTCGCCCAGCTCGGTCTGCGAACGGCGCTCCGCCTCCACCCGCGCGGTGTAGCTGGCCACCTCGTTGGCGATCCGCTGCTCGTCCCAGCCCAGCACGTCGGCGACCGCACGGGCGACCGGTTCGGCGCACACCACACCGCGGTGGGCGGTCTCGATGGAGATGCGCGTCCGGCGGGCCAGCAGGTCGTCCAGGTGCAGCGCCGCCTCGTGCCCGGCGGCCCACACCATCTCGACCATGAGGTACTCCTCGGCTCCGGGCACCGGGTCCAGCAGCTCGGGTCGGCCGTCGGCCAGCGCGAGCACGTCCGGGGTCAGCGACCCGAACCGCTTCAGCAGGTGTTCGGCGCGGAACCGGGGGATGTCCCACCGCCGGGAGAGGCCGTCGAGGGAGTTGAGCATCGCGGCGTAGCCCTCGGCACCCACCAGCGGGATGTTCTCCGTGACGCTCGGGGGCACCGTCCGGCTCACGTCCACCGCCACGGCGTCCACCGCGTCCGCGGCCATCGGGCGGTACGTCGTGTACTTGCCGCCGGCCACCGCGATCACGCCGGGCATGGGGCGGGCGACGGCGTGCTCGCGGGAGAGCTGGCTGGTCGACTCGCTCTCGCCCGAGAGCAACGGGCGCAGGCCGGCGTAGACGCCGGTGATGTCGTCGTGGGTGATCGGCACCGACAGAACCTCGTTGACCCGCTCGAGGATGTAGTCGATGTCGGCCTTGCTGGCCGCCGGGTGCGCCTTGTCCAGCGCCCAGTCGGTGTCGGTCGTCCCGATGATCCAGTGGCTGCCCCAGGGGATCACGAACAGCACCGACTTCTCCGTGCGCAGGATCAGCCCGGTCTCCCCGTTGATCCGGTCGCGGGGGACGACCACGTGCACGCCCTTGCTGGCCCGCACGTGGAACCGCCCGCGCCCGCCGACCAGCGTCTGGATGTCGTCGGTCCACACACCGGTGGCGTTGACCACCACCTCGCTCCTGACGTCGACCTCCCGGCCGGTCTCCACGTCCCGCACCCGGGCCCCCACGACCCGGCCGCCGGCGTGGGCGAAGGAGACCACCTCGGCGGAGTTCAGCACGGTGGCCCCGTACGCCGCCGCGGTGCGGGCCACGGTGAGCGTGTGCCGGGCGTCGTCGGCCTGGGCGTCGAAGTAGCGGATGGCGCCGACGAGGTAGTCCGGCTTGAGCGCCGGGAACAGCCGCCGGGCGCCGGTGCGGGTGAGGTGCTTCTGCGCCGGCATCGGGTCGGCGAGCGCGCCGAGCCGGGCCAGCCCGTCGTAGAGGGTCAGCCCCGCCGCGACGTAGGGCCGCTCCCAGTGGTGGGTCAGCGGGTACAGGAAGGGCACCGGCCGGACCAGGTGCGGGGCGAGCCGGTTGACCGACAGGTCACGCTCGTGCAGCGCCTCCCGGACCAGGCCGAAGTCGAGCTGTTCCAGGTAGCGCAGACCTCCGTGGAACAGCTTCGAGGAGCGGGAGGAGGTGCCGCTGGCGAAGTCGCGGGCCTCGACCAGGGCCGTGCGCAGACCGCGGGTGGCGGCGTCCAGCGCCACCCCGGCCCCGGTCACCCCGCCGCCGACGACGAGGACCTCGAAGCCCTCCTCCGCGAGCTCGGCCCAGGCCTGGGCGCGCTGCTCCGGCCCGAGCGGGCGTACTGCCGTCATCTGCACTCCCCGGGGGATGCCCGCCCACCGGACGGAACGCGCTGGGAGGTGCCCGAGCACCGGTGCACCTCCGTGTCACTGCTCTCCGCCGCGGGCAGGCGTCCTCCGCCACCCCCGGCTACCGGCCACGGTAGGTCGACCCCGGACGCCCGTCGACGTGCGGCGTCCTACATCGTCGCACCGGAAGAGGGAACGACAGCGTCCCGGATGCCCTACCGTCGGGCGCCATGCCGGGCACCGTGCAGTCCATCGAGCGGGCCGCGGCGATCCTGCAGGTGATCGCCGGGGCGCGGAACGCACTCGGGGTCACCGAGATCGCCGAGACCGTCGGGCTGGCCAAGACCACCACCCACGGCCTGCTGCGCACGTTGCTGCACGTGGGGTTCGTGGCGCAGGACCGGGCGACCGGCCGGTACAGCATCGGCCCGGGCCTGCTGCGGCTGGGGAGTTCCCTGGACGTCAACGAGCTCCGCGCGCGCGCATCGAACTGGGCCGACGCACTCGCCGCCCGCAGCGGGCACACGGTGCGGCTGGCCACGCTCGCCGGCGAGGACGAGGTGGTCGTCGTCCACCACGTCTTCCGGCCCGACGACTCGGCCCAGGTGCTCGAGGTGGGGGTCGCGCTGCCCGCGCGGACGACGGGATTGGGCAAGGTCCTCCTGGCGCACGCGCTCGAGCCCCGGCCGGCGCGGACCGCCACCGGGAACCGCGCCGCCGGGCTGGCCGAGGTGCGGACCCGCGGCTGGGCGGCCGACCGGGGGGAGCACGAGCCCGGCCGCGGGTGCATCGCCGCCCCCGTCCGGGGGCCCGGCGGGCCGGTCGTGGCCGCGCTGGGCGTGAACGGCCCCGTGACCTCGTTGTTCGACGGCCGTGGCGCGCCCCGGAGCCTGCTCCTCGGCATGGTCACCGATGCGGCCACCGCCGTCTCCCGGGAGCTGGGGTACGGCGGTGCCTGACCGGTACGTCCTCGCCGTGGACCAGGGGACGACGTCGACCCGCTCCCTGGTCTTCGACCGCGGTGGGCGCATGGTCGCCGTCCGGCAGCGGGAGCACCGGCAGTACTTCCCCCGCCCGGGATGGGTCGAGCACGACCCGATGGAGATCTGGGCGAACACCCGGTGGACCGCCGACCAGGTGCTGGCCGACGTCGGTGGTGCGGGCACCGTGGTCGCCCTCGGCATCGCCAACCAGCGGGAGACCACCGTCGTCTGGGACCGGGCCACCGGCCGGCCCGTGCTGCGGGCCCTGGTCTGGCAGGACACCCGGACGGCGGACCTGGTCGCCGAGCTCGGCGCGCGCCCGGAGGCACCGCTGGTGCCCGAGCGCAGCGGCATGGCGATCGCCGGCTACTTCTCCGGGCCGCGGCTGCGCTGGATCCTCGAGCACGTGCCCCGCGCCCGGGAACGGGCGGAGCGCGGGGAGCTGCTGTTCGGGACGATGGAGACCTGGCTCATCTGGAACCTCACCGGCGGGCCGGACGGTGGCCTGCACGTCACCGACGTGACCAATGCCAGCCGCACCCTGCTGATGGACGTCCGCGCCTGCCGCTGGGACCCGGACCTGCTGGACTTCTTCGGCATCCCCGCCCCGATGCTCCCGGAGATCCGGCCCTCGGTCGGCGTGCTCGGCCCGGCGACCGCGCTCGCGCAGCCGTTGCCCATCGCCGGGGCGCTCGGCGACCAGCAGGCGGCGCTGTTCGGGCAGGCGTGCTTCGCGCCGGGGGAGGCCAAGTGCACCTACGGCACCGGGAGCTTCCTGCTGCAGAACACCGGCACGGAACTGGTGCGCACGCGCTCGGGCTCGATCAGCACGGTGGCGTACCAGCTGGCCGGGGAGCCGCCCCGGTACGCGCTGGAGGGATCGGTGGCCGTCGCCGGCGCGCTGGTGCAGTGGCTGCGCGACGGGCTCGGGCTGATCGGCACCGCGCCGGAGGTCGAGACGCTGGCCCGCACGGTGGAGGACAACGGCGGCTGCTACGTCGTCCCCGCGTTCTCCGGCCTGCTGGCCCCGCACTGGCGGGGCGAGGCCCGCGGGCTGGTGGCCGGGCTGACCTCCTACGTCACCAAGGGGCACCTGGCCCGGGCGGTGCTGGAGGCCACCGGCTGGCAGACCCGGGACGTGATCCAGGCGATGGCGGCCGACTCGGGGCTGTCGCTGCCGGCGCTGCGGGTGGACGGCGGGATGACCACCAACAACCTGCTGATGCAGTTCATCGCCGACGTGCTGGACACCCCGGTGGTGCGCCCGATGGTCGGGGAGACCGTGTCGCTCGGTGCCGCGTACGCCGCGGGTCTGGCGGTCGGGGTCTGGTCCGACGTCGCCGCGCTGCGCCGCAACTGGCACCGCGCGGCGCAGTGGACGCCGTCGCCCGGGCGGGCGCAGGCGCTGACCGCGGAGTACCCGCGCTGGGAGCGCGCGGTGCAGCTCAGCATCGCGTGGGGCGCGCCGTGATCGTCACCGTCCGATGATGTCGAACCGCGACTGTTGTCCAGGTCACAGGAGCCCTCCTACGGTCCGCAGAACGGGCTCGGCGGTGGTGACCACCGCCGCGTCCCCGACATCCACGGTCCGCTGTACGGCGGGCCCGCCTCGAGGAGCGCCTACACGTGGACACCCTCGGTCTCTGGACCGTCTTCGGGAGTGAAGTACTCGGCACCGGCATCCTGTTGCTGCTCGGCGTCGGGGTGGTCGCCAACGTCGCCCTGCCCAAGACGTTCGGCAACGGCGGCGGCTGGATCGTCATCATCTTCGGCTGGGGGCTCGCCGTCTTCGCCGGCGTCTTCGCCGGAGCGAGCTCCGGTGCCCACATCAACCCGGCCGTCACCGTCGGCCTGCTGGTCAGCGGGACCGACACGTACGCCATCGGCGTCCCCGTCACCGTCGCCACCACGTTCACCTACTTCGCCGGGCAGCTGGTCGGGGCCTTCCTCGGCGCGGTCGTGGCCTACCTGGCGTACTACGGGCACTACAACGACCCCGAGGCCGCCGGCACCCAGCTGGGCACCTTCGCGACCGGGCCGGCCACCGGCACGGTCAAGGACAACGTGATCAGCGAGATGGTGGGCACGTTCGTGCTGGTCTACATCATCCTGCGGTTCGGGGACACGCCCACCCAGCTCGGCCCGCTGGCCGTCGCCCTGCTGGTCGTCGGCATCGGCGCCTCCCTCGGCGGCCCCACCGGCTACGCCATCAACCCCGCCCGCGACCTCGGGCCCCGCATCGCCCACGCCGTCCTGCCGATCCGGGGCAAGGGGGACAGCAACTGGGGGTACGCCTGGGTCCCGATCGTCGGCCCGCTCCTCGGTGCCGTCCTCGCCGGCGGCCTGTCGCACGTCCCGCTCTGACCACTTCCGATCGAGAGGAACTCCCCATGCCGCAGTACGTCGTAGCCATCGACCAGGGCACCACCAGCACCCGCTGCATGATCTTCGACCACGACGGCGCGGTGGTGTCGGTCGGGCAGAAGGAGCACCAGCAGATCTTCCCGCGGGCCGGGTGGGTCGAGCACGACGCGCTGGAGATCTGGCGGAACACCCGCGAGGTGGTCGGGCAGGCGATAGCGCGCAGCGACGCGGGCGCCTCCGACATCGTCGCCATCGGGATCACCAACCAGCGCGAGACCGCCGTCGTCTGGGACCGGGCGACCGGGCAGCCGGTCTACAACGCCATCGTCTGGCAGGACACCCGCACGACGAAGATCATCGACGAGCTCGGCGCGCTCGGCGGCGGCGCCGACCGGTACAAGGACAAGGTCGGGCTGCCGCTGGCCACCTACTTCGCCGGCCCGAAGGTGCGCTGGATCCTCGACAACGTCGACGGCGCCCGGGAGCGGGCCGAGCGCGGCGAGCTGCTGATGGGCACCATCGACTCCTGGCTGATCTGGAACATGACCGGCGGGGCCGACGGCGGCCAGCACCTCACGGACGTCTCCAACGCCTCGCGCACGATGCTCATGGACTACCGGACGCTCGCCTGGGACGAGTCCATCGCCGAGGAGATGGGCATCCCGACGTCCATGCTCCCGGAGATCCGCTCCAACTCCGAGGAGTACGGCAGGGGCCGCAAGGCCGGCTTCCTGGGCGGCGTGCCGATCGCCGGCTCGCTCGGCGACCAGCAGGCGGCGACCTTCGGCCAGGTCTGCTTCGAGCGCGGGATGGCCAAGAACACCTACGGCACCGGCAACTTCATGCTGCTCAACACCGGGGAGGAGGCCGTCCCCTCGGAGAACGGCCTGCTCACCACGCTGTGCTACCAGCTCGGCGACGCCAAGCCGGTGTACGCCCTGGAGGGGTCGATCGCCGTGACCGGCTCGCTGGTGCAGTGGGTCCGGGACAACCTGGGCATGATCAAGAGCGCCCCGGAGATCGAGGACCTGGCCCGCTCGGTCGACGACAACGGCGGGGCGTACTTCGTCCCGGCGTTCTCCGGGCTGTTCGCGCCGCACTGGCGCGCCGACGCCCGCGGCGCCGTCGTCGGGCTCACCCGGTACGTCAACAAGGGGCACCTGGCCCGGGCCGTGCTGGAGGCGACCGCCTACCAGACCCGCGAGGTGCTGGACGCGATGAACGCCGACTCCGGCGTCGACCTGACCGAGCTGCGGGTCGACGGCGGCATGGTCGGCAACGAGCTGCTCATGCAGTTCCAGGCCGACCTGCTCGACGTCCCGGTGATCCGGCCGAAGATCGCCGAGACCACCGCGCTGGGCGCCGCCTACGCCGCCGGCCTGGCCGTCGGCTTCTGGTCCGACCTCGACGAGCTGACCGCCAAGTGGGCCGAGGACAAGCGCTGGGAGCCGCAGATGCCTGCCGAGGAGCGGGAGCGCAACTACCGCAACTGGCAGAAGGCGGTGACCAAGTCGCTGGACTGGGTCGACGAGGACGTCAGCTGAAGAAGGACCCCGTCCTCCTCACCCCTCGCAGGCTCGGGGCGAGCCTCCGGACGGGGCCGAGGGGGACGGGCCTCTCAGTAGGTTGTGCGCCTGACTAGTCGGCCGTACTGTCTAGCACGTGACGGAGGACCGCTGGCCCGGGGAGTGGATGCGCGGCGTGCTCTCGCTGTGCGTGCTCCGCGTGGTGGCCGACGGCCCGACGTACGGCTACGCGATCGCCGCCCGGCTGGCCGAGGCCGGCCTCGGTTCGGTGAAGGGCGGCACGCTGTACCCGATCCTGACCCGGCTGGAGACCGAGGGGCTGGTCTCCTCGTCCTGGGAGGCCGGCGACGGCGGGCCGGGCCGCAAGTTCTTCACCCTGACCACCGCCGGCGAGCAGGCGCTGCGCGAGCGCGCCGACCAGTGGCGCACGTTCACCGAGCGGGCCGCCGGCCTGCTCTCGTCCCCGTCCGTCCCCGCCTGAGGAGCTCACCATGGGGAAGGTCCTGAACAGCAGCGAGCAGGCCTGGCACGACGCCCTCCTGCTGCGCCTGCGGATGCGCGACGTCCCCGGTGCCCGGATCGGCGAGGTGCTCGCGGAGGTGCAGAGCCACGTCGCCGAGACCGGGGAGCACCCGCGGGAGGCGTTCGGCCCGGCCACGGAGTACGCCGACCGGGTCGCCGACGTGCTCGGGGCCGCCCCCAGCCGCGGCTGGCGGGACACGCTGCGGGGGCTGACCTGGCGGGACCTGGGAACGGCGGCGTCCATCGGGCTGGCCTGCTTCTCCTCGCCGACTCCCTGTGGGCCCTCGGTGCCGGGGAGACCTCCGTGCTCGACCTGCCCGCGTGGGCCGTGTGCGTGGTCGCCGCGCTCGTGCTCGCCGCCTGCGTCGCCCGGATCGTCCGCACCGTCCGGCACGACGCCTCCGGGGACAAGGTCGTCGACCCGCGGACCGGTGCCGAGATGGTGCCGCTCCCGCGGTGGGCGGGCGTCGTCCTGTTCGGCCTCCCGTTCCTGATGCTCGCCGCCATGGCCGTGGGCGGGTTGCTCGCCCGCTGACCGCGGCGGAGGCGTCAGCTGCCGAGCGCGGTGGCCACGACGGCGCGCGCCTCCTCCTGCACCTGCGCGAGGTGCTCCGGCCCGCGGAAGGACTCGGCGTAGATCTTGTAGACGTCCTCGGTCCCCGAGGGGCGGGCGGCGAACCAAGCGTTCTCCGTGGTCACCTTCAGCCCGCCGATCGGGGCGTCGTTGCCGGGGGCGCGGGTGAGCTTCGCGGTGATCGGCTCCCCGGCCAGCTCGGTGGCGGCGACGTCCTCGGGGGAGAGCTTGCCCAGCGCCGCCTTCTCCGCGCGGGTCGCCGGCGCGTCGATCCGGGCGTAGGCGGACTCGCCGAAGTGGTCGGTGAGCTGCTTGTGCAGCTTCGAGGGGGACCGGCCCGTCACGGCCTGGATCTCGGCGGCCAGCAGCGCGAGCAGGATGCCGTCCTTGTCCGTCGTCCAGACACCGCCGTCCCGGCGCAGGAACGAGGCGCCGGCGGACTCCTCGCCACCGAAGCCGACCGACCCGTCCAGCAGCCCCGGCACGAACCACTTGAAGCCGACCGGGACCTCGACCAGCTTTCGGTCCAGGTCGGCGACGACCCGGTCGATCAGCGAGCTGGACACCAGCGTCTTGCCGACGGCGACGTCCTTGGCCCACCCGGGCCGGTGGCTGAGCAGGTAGGCGATCGCGACGGCGAGGAAGTGGTTGGGGTTCATCAGCCCGGCGTCGGGGGTGACGATGCCGTGCCGGTCGGCGTCGGCGTCGTTGCCGGTGGCGATCTGGAACTCGTTCCGGCGGTCGACCAGCGAGGCCATCGCCGCGGGGGAGGAGCAGTCCATCCGGATCTTGCCGTCCCAGTCCAGCGTCATGAACCGCCACGTCGGGTCGACCAGCGGGTTGACCACGGTGAGGTCGAGCCGGTGGCGCTCGGCGATGGCCGCCCAGTAGTCGACGCTGGCACCACCGAGGGGGTCGGCGCCGATGCGCACGCCCGCGTCGCGGATCGCGTCGAGGTCGATGACCTGCGGCAGGTCGTCGACGTAGGTGCCCAGGAAGTCGTAGGCCTGCGCCGTCCCG
Source organism: Blastococcus sp. SYSU DS0753 (assembly GCF_054051175.1). Classification (NCBI taxonomy): domain Bacteria; kingdom Bacillati; phylum Actinomycetota; class Actinomycetes; order Geodermatophilales; family Geodermatophilaceae; genus Blastococcus; species Blastococcus sp. SYSU DS0753. The sequence continues at coordinate 15,175 of NZ_JBJHAT010000017.1, forward strand.
CGCGCCTGCTCCACCGGTACCCGGCGGACGCCGGAGAGCCCGGCCCGCAGCAGGTCGTTGGCCCGCCCGGCGATCCACCCCGTGGCGTCGGTGTCGGCGGGCCCGCCGGAGGGCGGGTTGTACTTGAAGCCGCCGTCGCGCGGCGGGTTGTGCGACGGGGTGACGACGATGCCGTCCGCGAGCCCGGTGCGCTTCCCCTGGTTGGCCCGCAGGATCGCGTGGCTGATCGCCGGGGTGGGGGTGTAGCGCTCGCCGGCGTCGACCAGGACGGTGACGTCGTTGGCCACCAGCACCTCCAGCGCCGTCGCCCAGGCCGGCTCGGAGAGCGCGTGGGTGTCCCGGCCGAGGAAGAGCGGCCCGTCGTACCGCTGTTCGGCGCGGTACTCGCAGATGGCCTGCGTCGTGGCGAGGATGTGCGCCTCGTTGAACGCCGCGTCGAACGCCGAGCCGCGGTGGCCCGAGGTGCCGAACGCGACCTGCTGCGTCGGCTCGGCCGGGTCCGGCTCGACGGTGTAGTACGCGCTGACCAGCGAGGCGACGTCGATCAGGTCGGCGGGCTGGGCGGGCTGTCCGGCGCGGGCGTCGCTCATGTGGTTGATCTTGGCCTGCGCGACGGGTCCGCGCGAGATGTGCGCGCCGGCCCGGGCCGGTGCTCCGACCCGGGCCGGTGCGCGGTTCCTGCCCCGGTCAGCTCGACCGGCGCGGCTCGCCGCGGTAGGTGCCGAACTGCCAGACGTTGCCCTCGGGGTCGCGGATGGTGACGTCCCGGGAGCCGTAGTCAGTGGTGTAGGGGGCCCGCACGATCTCCGCCCCGGCGGCGACGGCCCGCGCGTGCACGGCGTCCGGATCGGCGGTGACCACGTAGCAGCCGGTCGCCTCCACCGGCCACTGGCCGCCGTCGTCCCGGACGGAGCCGAGCATGACCCCGCCGCCCTCGGGCCAGTCGAGCTGGGCGTGGTCGACCCGGTCGCCCTCGCCGTACACCACGGTTTCCTCGAAGCCGAGGACGTCCACGAGGAAGCGGATGAGCCCGCGGGCGTCCCGGGCCCGGAAGGCCGGCCACACCACGGGGGCCGGCGCCGTCTGCTGCTGGTCGGTCTGCTGCGTCGTCGTCATGGCGACGACAGTGCCGTGGCGAGCGCGGCGGTGTCTTGAACGTATCCGAACTCCGCCGCCAGCCAGCGGGTGGGCGGCAGTCCGGCGAACGCCCGCCACTCCCTCGTGAGGTGCGCCTGGTCGGCGAAGCCGGTGCCGGCGGCAAGGGCGGCGAGGTCCGGCGCACCACCGGTGGCCACCCGCGCCGCCAGCGCCCGCCGGGCCCGGTCGAAGCGCACGACCCGGGCGGCCTCCTTGGGCCCGAGACCCGTCTCGGCGCGGAACCGCTGCTCGAGGTGCCGGGTGGACCAGCCGACCCGGGCGGCCAGCTGGGACACCCGCAGCCGCCCCCCGGCCGCCGTCGTCAGCCGCCAGGCCTCCGCGACCTCCGCCGGGACGCCGTCGACGTCCCGGAGTCGGCGCAGCAGCGCCGCGTCCAGCGCGGCGAACCGTGCGGGCCACCCCGCGGCGGTCCGCAGCCCGTCCACCAGCTCGGTGCCGGCCGGGCCCAGCAGGTCGGTCAGCGGCACGTCCAGCGACGCCAGCTCGCCGGCGGGCAGGCCCAGCAGGGCGCGCGCCCCCAGCGGCGTGAGCGAGAGCTGGATGCCGGCCTGCCGACCGGGGTGCACGATCCGCGCCGGACGGGTGTGCAGGCCGCCGACGAGCGCGTCGAACCGGCCGGGGGACTGGGCGGGGTCGGGGTGGGCGGCCATCTCCAGCGGGTCGTCCAGGGTGAGGACGACGGTCAGCCAGGGGGAGGGCAGGCCCAGGTGCTCGCCGGGCGGGAACCCCTCGTGCCGGTAGCCCAGGGTCGCCGCGACGTACCGGCGCAGCGCCGGGTGCGGGCGGTGCACCACCGACTCCTGCCGCACCCGACCAGCATCGCAGCGACGAGGGCGTGGCTCCAGGGCGTTGCGGACACCGGCAGGCCGAACCCGCGCAGGGCGGCGGTCCGGGGCGCCGAGGCGGCCTCAGTAGCTGGCGGTGGAGGCGATCCCGAAGAGGACGAACAGGGCGAAGAACCCGACCCCGATCCAGCCGAGCACGATGCCGGCCGTCGCCATGCCGCCACCGGCCTCGCCGCGCTCCTGGATCTGCCGCTTGGCCGTGTAGCCGAAGACCAGTGCCAGGATGCTGCCGATCCAGTACAGCCAGAGGATCCCCAGCACCATCGAGGCGATGGCCATGCCGTTGGTGCGCTGGGGCAGCGCGTAGGGATAGCCGTACGGCGGACTGTAGGGCGGGTAGCCGGGGCCGTGCGGTGGCGGCGGGCCCTGGTAAACGCCGGCCTGGGGAAAGCCGCCGTAGGGGGCCTGCGCCTGTCCCCAGGTGGCGGGGCCGGGGGCGCCGTACGGGTCGCCGGCGCCCGGCTGGTGCGGACCTGGGTACGTCATCTACTCACTCCTGGTGGCTGCGCGCCGGCCGGGGGCTCCGGTCCCGAGGCGTCGGCGTCATCCTGACGCGCCGCGGCGGTGGTGCCGACGCGGCGCGCGGTCCAGGCCACCCCGATGAGGCAGGGACGGGCGAGGCGTGCCACCGCCATGTCGTCGCCGGGCGAGCGCCGCGCCCGTGCACATCAAGGACGCGATACGGCCGCTGAGCTGGCCTTTTCTGTCGTACCCCCGGCCTAGCCTGGGTGCAACGACGAGGTCGCGGACCGGGAGGAGGGCACGGTGTCCGAGCTGCTGTCCGCCCTCGACGAGCTGGCCGCCACCGATCTCGCCGAGTTCTCCGACGACGGTCTGCTCGACCTCGTCGGCAGCCTGGTGGCCGCGACGAACCGCATGGCGGCCGCGCTGACCACGGCGGTCCGTGCGGCCGACCGCCGGGAGGCCTACCGCCGTGACGGCGCGGTGTCGATGAAGGCGTGGCTGCGCGGCAGCTGCCGGATGGCTCCGGAGCAGGCGACGGCGACGGTCTCCACCGGCCGGCGGCTCGAGCAGCTCCCGGAAACAGCGGCGGCCTTCGCCGCCGGGGCGATCAGTGCCGCGCACGCTCGGGTCATCACGAAGGCCATGACGCCCGGCCGGATCGCCAAGGCCGCCGAGATCGGTATCGACCTCGGCGAGACCGACGGCATCCTGGCCGACCTGGCCCGGGCCACAGCCCCGCACGAGACCGCGCGGGGCGTGAAGGAGTGGGTCGCCGGAGTGGACCCCGACGGGACCTTGGACGACGCCGCCGACGTGCGCCGCCGGTTCACCATGGCGTCCGGGCTCGACGGCCGGGTGCACCTGCGCGGTGACCTCGATGCCGTCGGCGGCGAGTACCTGCACACCGCGCTCGCCGCTCTCATGAACGGCGACCGCCCTGCCGGTGACCTCCGGTCCCACGCCGAGCGGCAGGCCGACGCGCTGGTCGCGCTGGCTCGCGGGGCTCTCGACGGCGGCTCGCTCCCCGACGTCCGCGGGGAGCGGCCACACGTGCGCGTGACGATCGACTGGTTCGCCCTGTGCGCCGCGCGCGGCGCTCCCGGTGTCGCTGGTGGTTCCTTGGGCTGGTCCGGTCCCATCAACCCCGAGACGGCACGCCGGCTGGCCTGCGACGCCAGTATCGCCCGCGTCATCACCGGCCCGGACGGGCTGCCCCTGGACGTCGGCCGAGCGCAGCGGACTTCATCCGCGGCGATCCGCCGGGCCATCGAGGTTCGCGACGCGCACTGCGTCTTCGCCGGCTGCGATGCACCGCCGGAGTGGTGCGACGTCCACCACGTCGTGCACTGGGCGCACGGCGGGGCGACGAGCTGCGACAACGGGGCACTCCTCTGCGAGCGGCACCACACCAGCTGCCACGAAGGCGGATTCACCATCCGCCGAGACCCCGGCACCGGCCGCTGGCGCACCTACCGGCCCGACGGCACGGAGATCCTGAGCCGCGCCGGCCCGTGACCGCTGCGGCGACGCCGCTCGGCTCACACCCCGCGCGGGGCGTACATGATCACCGCGACGCCGACGAGGCAGATCAGTGCGCCGGCGACGTCGTACCGGTCCGGCCGGAAGCCGTCGACGACCATGCCCCAGGCCAGCGAGCCGGCCACGAAGACCCCGCCGTAGGCGGCGAGGATCCGGCCGAAGTTCGCGTCCGGCTGGAGCGTGGCGGCGAACCCGTACAGCCCGAGCGCGATGACGCCGGCGCCGATCCAGGCCCAGCCGCGGTGTTCCCGGACCCCCTGCCACACCAACCAGGCACCGCCGATCTCGGCGACGGCCGCGAGGGCGAAGAGGACCAGGGACCGGGCGACGGTCACTCGACGGCCGCCAGGAACCGGCGGAGGGTCTCGAGGAACACCTCGGGCTGCTCCGAGTGCACCCAGTGGCCGGCGTTCTTGATCCGCACGAGCCGGGTGGACGGGAAGAGCGCGTCCATGTGCGGCCGGTCCTCGGGGAGCACGTAGTGGGAGTTCGCCCCCGCGATCCACAGCACCGGCCCGTCGAACACGGCACCGGGCGGGGGATCGGGGAAGCCGCGCAGCTCGCCGAGGTCTCGCTCGAGCAACTCCAGGTTCAGCCGCCACTGCCAGCCGTCCCCCGACTCCTCCCGGCCGAGGCTCTGGAGCAGGAAGCTGCGCACCATCCGGCTGGGCACGGCGGTGCGGAGGGCGGCGTCGGCGTCGGAACGGGACTCCAGCGCACCCAGGTCGATCGCCCGCATCGCGGCGATGAAGGCGGCGAACGGCGAGGCCTCCTCGTCAGGGTCCTCGGTCCGCCCGCCCTGCAGCGGGTACTCGACCGGGGCGATGTCGACGACGACGAGTGCACGCAGCAGCTCCGGCCGGCGCAGCGCCAGCTGCATCGCGACCTTGCCGCCCATGGAGTGACCGACGAGGGTGGCCGGCTCGCCGAAGGACTCCAGCTCGGCGGCGACCATCTCGGCCATGTCCACGTAGTCGACCCGCTCGGTCCACGGCGAGTGACCGTGGTTGGGCAGGTCGAGCAGGGTCACCCGGTGGTCGTCGGCCAGCCCCCTGGCGATCGTCGTCCAGTTCTTCCCCTGGCCGAAGAGCCCGTGCACGAAGACGACGCGCGGTCCGGCCTCGCCCAGCGTCCGGGCGGCGAGGGCCTCCTCGGGGTTCAACGTCACCCGGCGATTCCACCAGACGCCCGGCGCCGCGCCCCGCTCAGTCCAGCACCACCTCCGTCTCGCCGGTGTCGCCGTCCAGCGCGAGGCACCCGCCGTCGACGTGGCGGGGTCGCCATCCGGGGACGACACGTTCACGACGATCCGGCGGCGGCGCGCTCGGCTCCTGCGGGGCGGCGTCGCTTCCCGCCTCTACCGTGCCGGGAGGTCCACGAGGGGGAGCAGATGCCAGGACGACGCCGGAGCGCGACCAGCACTCGACGGTCGACGGGGACCACGAGGAAGGCCGCGCCACGGAAGCCGGCAGCGCGGAAGCCCACGCCGAAGAAGGCCGCGCCCGAGCTGCCCAGCGCGGGCCCGGGGGAGAGGGTGTGGGTGCTGGCCGTGCCGTTCCGCGCGCCCGCGCCGGGAGCGGTCTGGCACCCGGGCCTGCAGGCCCACGTGTGGGTGGGCCGGTCCCTGCCGCCCGAGCTCGCGCCCTACGACCCGCCGCCCTACAGCCTCGAGCGCTTCCTCGAGGACGAGCTCAACGAGGCGCCCCGCCCCCTTCCCGAGGCCCGGCCGCTCACGCCACGGGACCAGCAGTGCGACGGCGCCGACGTGGTGGCGGCCCATGCGGCCGCCGGGGGCAGGGTCTTCCTCCTCGGTGACGATCCCGGCGTCGGCAAGACCGGAACCGCGATCCTGGCGGTCAAGGCGATCGCCGAGCAGCGCGACGTCCGCACCGCGCTGGTCATCGCCGACCGGCCGGCCGCCATCACCATCCCGCACTGGGCGCGCTCGATCGCCGGCTTCGGCGACGGTGGCCTGCGCTGGTGCGTGACCACCTGGGACCGGCTGGGCAAGGTGGCGAAGCTGCGCTTCGACGTCGTCGTCGCCGACGAGGCGCACATGGTGCGGCACACGACGACGCAGCGGTGGAAGCACTGGAAGGCCGTCTCCGGCGCCGCGCGGGTCAAGGACACCCCGTACGTCCTGGCCGCGACCGCGACGCCGGCGCACACCCCCCTGGAGCTGCCCTACCTGGCGCCGGAGTTCGCCGCCCGGCACGAGGAGTCGATCAAGGACTGGGCCGACCTACCGAAGGCGCTCGAGCGGCACACGTTCCACGTGGAACGTGGCCGCTACGGCTGGCAGTGGACCGAGGACGCCGACGAGCGCCGGGCCGACCTCGCCCGGTTGCAGTCCTGGCTCGCCGACGCCGATCCACCGGCGACGCTGCATCGCCCGGCCCCCTGGGGACCGGTGTCGGTGACGGGGACGCCGGTGCTGCTCAGCCCGGCCGAGCGGGCGCAGTACGAGGCCGAGTGGTCGGAGTTCCGCGCAGAGATGCAACTGGCCCGGCGCGGCCGGCAGTCCGCCCGCGGTCGCGCGGCCCTGCTGCGGTTCCGGCAGAAGGCCGGGCTGATCCGCGTGCAGGCGACGGTCGACTGGATCAAGGCGCAGGTGGAGGCGGAGCGGCAGGTCGCGGTCTCGGTCGAGTTCGTGGAGACGGCGGCTGATCCGATCCGCGAGGCGCTGCTGGACGCCGGCATCCCGGTGGCCGGCATCTACGGGCGCGACCGCTTCGACGTCGAGGCCGAGCGGCTGCGGTTCCAGCGCGGCGACGCGGCGGTGTGCGTCTTCACGGTGACCGCGTCGATCAGCCTGCACGCCGGTGAGCTGCTGCCCGACGGGTCGACGGCGTCGGAGGCGCCCCGCGTGGGGTTGTTCCACCAGCCGCGGTTCTCCGGCATCCAGGCCCGGCAGGTCACCGGGCGCACCCACCGCGACGGGAAGGCCTCTCCGTGGCGGGTGGCGTTCGCGGCCGACACGGTCGAGGAGCAAGTGGCCCGGGTGATGGTCGAGCGGCTGGCGGTCAGCGGCTCCACGGCCGGGGCGGACACCTCGGCGCTGCGGGAGATCGCCGAGCTGCTCGACGCCGACTGGCTGCCCAGCACCGCCCTCACCGAGGCCTGAGCTCCACCGGGCTCAGGCTCCCGGCGTGGCCTGCAGGTCGTCGCGAGGCGTCACCAGGTCGGCCCGGACGGGATGGTCGCCGACGCCCGTCTCGGTCCAGGAGACCTCCACGACCTGCCCCGCGCGAAGGGAGCCACGGGCGCTGGGATGCAGCGCTCCCACCTCGACCCAGCAGTGGCCGGGGAGGTCCGGCGACTCGACGAGGCCGCCCCCCTCGTCGCCGTCCCACCGGACGACCGTGCCCACGCTCGTTCCGCTCTGCACCATCCGCCCAGCGTGGCGGGCGACCGACGAGCGGGCAAGGGACCACCACCGACCCGATCCGGCAGACCGCGACGCACCGCGCGGGCGGGCTCCGTGGCGGCTGCGCTCATCGCGGCGCGGCCGGCTCCAGCTCCAGGTGCGGGCCCGCGCCGACGACCGTCACCCGGTCGCCGTCCACGGCCGCCGCGGTGCCGTCCGCCAGCCCGAACACGCGGTGCCCCAGGTCGCGCGCCGCTTCCCGGAGGGCCTCCTCCGACGCGTTCGGGAAGTACGGCGAGCCCAGGTGCGGCACGACCAGGACGTCGACCAGGCCGAGGCCCACGGTGTCCTCCGGTCGCGGCTGCTCCGACTGGCTCAGCGCGAGGTGCGGCCCGAGCACCATGCTGCCGGCGCTGATCCCGATCAGCAGCCGCTCACCGAGCAGATCGGGCAGCCGGTCGGCCAGGCCCGAGCGGCGCAGCCACCGCAGCAGGTGCGTGGTGTCCCCACCGGTGAGCACCAGGACGTCGGCCGCCTCCAGTCGCGGCTCCCACACCTCGGCCTCCAGCGCCGAGACGTCGACGATGTCGACCTCGGCGAACCCGGCGCGCTGCAAGTTCACGAAGTCGGCGATCAGCCAGCCCTTGTCGCCCGCGATGACGTTGGCCGCCGTGGGGACGACGGCGGCCCGCAGCCCGCTCAGCGGGCGTCCGGCCAGCTCCTCCGTCGCCGCGACCAGCGTCGGGTCGCAGAGGCCGGCGGAGGTGAGCAGCAGCCTCATGCCGGGCAGAGCCAGTCGTCCGACGACGGCGCCACGGCTCCCTCCAGCGGCGGGAAGTGCGTGCGGAAGGTGAACGCCTCGGGGGTCGGGCCGTGCGCTCGCAGGTGCCGGATGCGCGCCTCCGCGTCGTCGGTGGTCGGCAGGGTGCCCGCCGGGATCCACCACAGCGCGGTCGTCGCCTCGGCGGCGCGGGAGAACCACTCCCGGCGCCGCCGCATGATCTGCACGTGCCGCCCGCCGAAGACGTAGGCGGCCAGCGACTCGACGTCCCGCCAGACGGTGAGGTTCACGATCACGCCGTGGCTGCCGGCGGCGTCCCAGCCGAACGCCTGCACCGAGGTGGCGTTGCCGTCCTCGGTCTGCAGCCGCCAGACGAAGCCGGGCGCCCGGTCGGCCTCGGCGTTGACCTCGTCCAGGGCGGCCATGAAATCGGCCAGCACGGGGCTGTCGAGCGGGGCGAGCAGGCGGGAGACGTTGACCTGGGCGAGGTGGTGGTCCACGGGCCGACCGTAGGGCACCCGCCCGTCCGTCGACGAGGTCGGTGGTGACGGCCCCCGGCCCGCTGCGCTAGGTTCGAGCCCGTACGTGGCACGGGGTGTCCCGCCCGGGACTGAGAACACACCCGTCGAACCTGCTCCAGTTCGCACTGGCGAAGGGATGTCACCGGCATGTCCGATGCTGTGGAAGTCGTCGACCTGCGCGCCGCCCGCGCGGCGCTGCGCGAGAACGCACCGCTCGTCCACTGCCTGACCAACACGGTGGTGCAGACGCTCACCGCCAATGCCCTGCTGGCCGTCGGCGCGGCGCCGGCGATGGTCGACGCCCCGGAGGAGGCCGAGGACTTCGCCGCCGTCGCCTCCGCCGTCCTGGTCAACGTGGGCACCGTGCACCAGCGCACCGCCGCGGCGATGCGGCTGGCCGCCCGCTCGGCCGGCGCGGCGGGCACCCCCTGGGTGCTCGACCCGGTGGCCGTGGGTCCGCTGGCCTACCGCACGGCGCTCGCCGGCGAGCTGGTCGAGCTCTCGCCGGCCGTGGTGCGCGGCAACGCCTCGGAGGTCATGGCGCTGGCCGGCGCCGGCGCCGGCGGCCGCGGGGTCGACAGCACCGCCGGCGCCGATGACGCGGCGACCGCCGCCGCACAGCTCGCGGCACGCACCGGGGGTGTGGTGGCCGTCAGCGGCGCGGTGGACCTGATCACCGACGGCGCGCGGACCATCCGGGTGGGCGGCGGCTCACCGCTGCTGACCCGCACCACGGGTGCCGGGTGCGCGCTCGGCGCCCTGGTGGCGGCCTACGTCGCCGCGACCGGCGACGCCCTGACCGGTGCGGTGGCAGGGCACGCGCACGTCGCGCTCGCCGCGGAGCGGGCCGCCGAGACCGCCACGGGGCCCGGCACGTTCGCGCCCGCCTGGCTCGACGCCCTGGACGCCGTCGGCCCCGACGACCTCGCGGGCGCGGACGTGCGGAGCGACTGATGCGACCGCCGTTCGACCCGACGCTCTACCTGGTCACCGACACGGAGCTGTGCCGGCCACGGTCGGTGGCCGACGTGGTCCGCGCGGCGGTGGCCGGTGGGGTCACCGCCGTCCAGGTGCGCGACAAGCACGCCTCCCGCCGGGACCTGCTGGCGCTGACCCGCTCGGTGCAGGCCGCGCTCGCCGACCGGCCGGACGTGGCCGTGCTGGTGAACGACGCCCTCGACGTCGCCCTGCTGGCCGGCGCCTCCGGCGTGCACATCGGGCAGGAGGACCTGCCGGCGGCCGAGGTGCGGGCGGCGCTCGGACCCGACCGGTTGCTCGGCCTCTCCGTGGAGAGCACCGCCGACCTGACCGCCGCCCTGCGGCTGCCGCCGGGCACCGTCGACCACGTGGGCCTGAGCCCGGTGTGGGCGACGCCGACGAAGCCGGAGGCGGGCCCCGGGCTGGGCCTCGACGCGGTGCGGGAGCTGACGGGCGCGGCGCACGCGGGCGGGTTGCCGGCCGTGGCGATCGGCGGCATCGACGCCGCCCGGGCCGCCGCCGTGGCCGCCACCGGGGTGGACGGCGTCTGCGTGGTCTCCGCGGTCTGCGCCGCCCCCGACCCACGCGCTGCGGCCGCGGCGCTCCGTGCCGAGCTCGCCCCGGTGGGTGCGCGATGACGCCCACGGCGCTCACCGTGGCTGGCAGCGACCCCAGCGGCGGAGCGGGCATCCAGGCCGACCTGAAGACCTTCAGCGCGCTCGGCGCGTACGGCACGGCGGTGCTCACCGCGCTCACGGCGCAGAACACCCGGGGAGTCACCGGGGTCCACCCGGTGCCAGCCGACTTCGTGGCCCAGCAGCTGCACACCCTGCTCGACGACGTCGACGTGCACGCCACCAAGCTCGGCATGCTGGGCAGCGCCGACGTGGTGCGGGCGGTGGCGGGCGTGCTGGCCGAGCGGCGCCCCGGCCCGGTCGTCTGCGACCCGGTGATGGTGGCGACCAGCGGGCACCGGCTCATCGACGACGACGCGGTGGCCGCCGTCCGCACCGAGCTGCTGCCGCTCGCGGACCTGATCACCCCGAACGTGCCCGAAGCCGCCGCGCTGCTCGACGGCGAGCCGGCCACCGACGTGGACGGGCTGCACGAGCAGGCGCGGGCACTGCTCGACCTCGGGCCCGGCGCGGTGCTGCTGAAGGGCGGCCACCTCGGCGGCCCCGACAGCGTCGACGTGCTGGCCACGTCCGCCGGGACGACGGAGACCCGCCGCCCCCGGATGACCACGACGGCGACGCACGGGACCGGCTGCACCCTCTCGTCGGCGTTGACCGCGCTGGCGGCCCGCGCCGGTGCGCCCCCGGACTGGGCAGCCCTGGTGGAGCCCGCCCGCGACTACCTGCAGCGGGCCCTGGCCGGGGGCGGCGCGCTGGGGATCGGGTCCGGCCACGGCCCGGTGCACCACTTCGCCGGGATCTGGCCCGCGTGAGGGGGTTCGGCGACCGGGCCTGGGCGGCGACCGCCGACCTCCGCCGGGCGATCGACGAGCTGCCCTTCCTCGCCGAGCTGGCCGCCGGCACCCTGGCACCCGAGGCGTTCCGCCACTACCTGGAGCAGGACACCCTGTACCTGGGCGGCTACGCCCGCGCGCTGGCGCTGCTGGCGGCCCGCGCCCCGGACCCGGAGGCGGCCGCGTTCTGGGCCGGCTCGGCGCAGAACTGCGCGGTCGTGGAGACGCAGCTGCACGCCGACCTGCTCGGCTCGGAGCTGCTGGGGGAGGCCGGCGCCCCGCCGGAGCCGTCGCCGACCTGCCTGGCGTACACCTCCTACCTCGTGGCGACGGCGGCGACCGCGCCGTACCCGGTCGCCGCCGCGGCCGTCCTGCCCTGCTACTGGGTGTACGCCGACGTCGGCGCCCGGCTGGCCCCCGCCGCGCGGGCCGCCGCCGACCACCCGTACCGCCGGTGGGTGGCCACCTACGACGCCGCCCCGTTCCAGGAGGCCGCGGCCGCCGCCCGACGGCTGACCGACGCCGCGGCGCGCACCGCGCCCGACCAGGAGGCCGCCATGCTCACCGCGTTCGCCATCGCCACCCGGTACGAGCTGGAGTTCTGGCGCGCGGCCCACGCCGGCGAGGCGTGGGCCGTCGCGATCTGACCGGCGTCAGCCCCGGGAGGCGCCGTCCCCGTCCGACGAGATCGGCACGGTGGTCACGCCCTGCGCCGCCGAGCCGCTGAGCCGGCGCAGCAGCGCTGCCACGTCGATGCCGGTGAGGTCACCGGACAGCTGCAGCCCCTGGGCGACGTTCGCCGCGACCGACTTCCCCAGCGAGCCCGCCCCGTCGGAGGAGATGACGGTCATCTTGTCCACGCTGGACAGCGGGGCGGCCGCCGCACCCACGACCTCGGGCAGCACCTTGACCAGCATCTCCAGGATGGCCGCCTCGCCGTACTTGGCGAAGGCGTCGGAGCGCGCATCGAGCGCCTCGGCCTCGGCCTGACCGCGGGCGAGGATCGCGGCCGCCTCGGCGGCGCCCTCGCGCTCGACCGCGTCGGCGATCGCCTGGCGGCGCTGCTTCTCGGCCTCACCGCGCTTGGCGCCCTCGATCGCTTCCGCCTCGGCGAGCGCCGAGCGCCGCGCCCGCTCGCCCTCCCCGGAGAGCCGGGCCTGCTCGGCGGCGGCCTGGGCGGCGGCGATGGTGGCCTGGCGCTCCGCCTCGGCGGTGAGGATGGCGGAGTTCTTGCGCCCCTCGGCCTCCTGCTCGACCCGGTAGCGCTCGGCGTCGGCCGGGCGGCGGACCTGGGTGTCGAGCTGGCGCTCGGTCAGCGCCGCCGTCCGCTCGGCGACCTTCTCCTGCTCCATGAGGACCGCCTGGTCCTGCGCGGCCTGCGCCAGCGGCCCGGCGGCCGCCGCGCGGGCCTTCGCGGCGTCGGTCTCGGCGGTGATCTCCGCCTGCTTGAGCGCCAGCTGGCGCTGGGCGATCGCGATCGCCTCGTCGGCCAGCAACTGCTCCTGCTGCGCGGCCTGCCGGGCGCGCGCCTCGGCGATGCTCGCCTCCTTGAGCACCCGGGCGGCCTCCGGGCGGCCCAGGTCGGCCAGGTAGGACCCCTCCGCCTGGATGTCCTGCAGCTGGAAGGTGTCCAGCACGAGACCCTGGCCGGTGAGCGAGGACTCGGCCTCCTCGGCGACGGCGGAGGCGAAGGCGGCCCGGTCGCGGATGATCTCCTCGATGGTCAGCCGGCCGACGATCGAGCGCAGCGCACCGGCGAGCACCTCCGACGTGAAGGTGTCGATGCCCTCCTGCTGGTTGAGGAAGCGCTGGGCGGCCGCGCGGATCGAGCTCTCGGTGCCGCCGACCTTCACGATGGCGACGCCCTCGAGGTCGCACTTCACGCCCTGCTTGCTGACCGCACCGCGGATACCGACCGGGATCCGGCGGCTGGAGAGGTCCATCGTGTGCAGCTTCTGCACGACCGGGAGCACGAAGACGCTCGCGCCCATCACGACCTTCTGGCCGGACTGGTCGCGGGAGACGACGCCGCTGGTGTCGGTGACCTGGCGACCCTGGCGCCCGGTGACGATGAACGCCTGGTTGGGGCCGGCCACCTTGATCCGGGACAGCACCAGCAGGACGAGCAGGATGATCAGGGCGACGATGCCGCCGATCGCGTAGAGCAGCGTCACGGGTGGGTGCCTCCGGGCTCGGTGAGGGGATCCGTCGCGGTGGAGACGACCTGGACGGCGGTCTCGCTGAGTGCCTCGACGACGTAGACGGGGGTGCCGGTCGGCAGCGAGGTGTCGCTGCGGGCAGAGAACTTGAGGGGCTGGCCGGCCAGCGCCAGCCGGACCTCGCCGAAGCCGCCGGCGGGGACGGCCGAGACGACGACGCCCTGCGCCCCGGCGAGGTGGTGGCGGGTCAGCGTCTCCTGCGTCGGCATGTCGCGCAGCGCCCGGGACAGGCGCACCGCGCCCCAGGCCAGGGGCAGGGCGACCACCAGCCCGGCCACGGCGGCGAGCAGGGCGGTGACGCCGGTCGGGAGCCCGGCGGGCAGCAGCGCGGTCGCGGCGGCGCCGCCGAAACCGATGCCGCCCAGCAGTGCGGCGATGGCCGGGACCGAGAAGGGACCGTCGACGTCGCCGCCGAGGTCGCCGATCTCCCCCACGACCGTCGCCAGCAGCAGCACGACGAGGCCGAGCGCGCCGACGACGAGGAACGCCACCGTCGTCGTGTCCACCCAGCTCCCTCCGCGTGTCGTCGTCGGGGAGCCTGGCAGTTCCGTGACCGCCCGGGCAAGGAAGTCGCTCGCCCGGGGGAGCCCGGCGACCCCCGCCTGCGCGGGGCGGGCGATCATCGGGGGCATGAGGCGGGAGGCGAGCATCCTGCACCTGGACCTGGACGCCTTCTTCGCCGCCGTCGAACAGCGCGACAAGCCCTCGCTGCGCGGCCGGCCGGTCGTGGTCGGTGGCGTCGGCGGTCGCGGCGTCGTCGCCACCGCCTCCTACGAGGCCCGGGCGTACGGGGCGCGGTCGGCGATGTCCACCGCGGAGGCGCGCCGGCGGTGCCCTCCGGGGACGGCGTTCCTCGGTGGCCGGTTCCCCGCCTACCGCCGCACCTCCGACGTCGTCATGGACCTGCTCCGCGAGCTCTCCCCGTTGGTGGAACCCGTCTCGATCGACGAGGCGTACGTCGACCTCGCCGCCGGGCCCGGGCACGACCTCTCCGTTTCCGGTGTGACGGAACTAGCCATGGGGCTCAAGGAGCGCATCGCCGTTGCCACGGGGGGCGTCACCGGGTCGGTCGGCGTGGGCAGCTCGAAGCTGATGGCGAAGATCGGCTCGGACCTGCAGAAGCCCGACGGCCTCGTCGTCGTCCCGCCGGGCCGCGAGCTCGACCTCCTGCACCCGCTGCCGGTCACGCGGCTCGGTGGCGTCGGCCCGGCGACGGCGGAGCGGCTGCACCAGGTCGGCGTGCGCACGGTCGGCGACCTGGCCGCCAAGTCGCTGCCCGACCTCGTGGCGCTCGCCGGCCGCGCCCACGGCGCCGGCTTGCACGCCCTGGCCCGCGCCGAGGACGACCGCGCCGTCGTCCCCGACCGGGGGGTGAAATCGGTGTCGCACGAGGAGACGTTCGAGCGCGACCTCACCGACCTCGCCGTGCTGAATCGGGAGATCGACTCGATGGCGGCGCGGGTCGGCAGCCGGTTGCGCGCCTCGGCGCACTCCGGCCGCACCGTGACCCTCAAGCTGCGCCGGTACGATTTCACCACGACCACCCGGTCCCAGACCCTGGCCCAGCCCACCGACGACGCCCGGCTGATCGCCGCCACGGCCCGCCGCCTGCTCACCGAGGCGGGGACCGGTGGGGGCCTGCGCCTGCTCGGGGTGGGTGTGTCGGGGCTGTCCCTCTACGCGCAGGGCGACCTGTTCGCGACCGAGGACGACGCGCCCGACGAGGCCGCGGCGCCCGAGCCGGAGGCGGCCGCGGAGCCGGAGCTGCCGGTCGAGAAGCGCTGGTGGCCGGGGCAGGACGTGCGGCACGAGGAGCTGGGGGCCGGCTGGGTGTGGGGCCGCGGGCTGGGCCGGGTGACGGTGCGGTTCGAGGGCCCGTTGACGCCGCCGGGCCCGGTGCGCACGCTGGCCGCCGACGACCCGGCACTGCACCCCGCCGAGCCACCCGACTGGAGGGCACCCGGCTGACCGCGACGGGCGGCGCGCTCCGGGTGCGGCCGGCGCCCGTGTAGAACGGCTCCATGACCGGTCGTCCCGAACCCAGCGCCTGGACCCGCATGACCCAGGAGGACCCCGAGCACTCCGCCGCGTACGTCCAGCGGTTCCGCACCCTCGCGGAGCAGGGGATGGACCTGGTGGGGGAGGCGCGGCTCGTGGACGCGATGCTGCCGCGCGGATCGCGGGTCCTGGACGCAGGCTGCGGCCCCGGACGGGTCGGCGCCCACCTGCACGAGGTTGGACACCAGGTGGTGGGCGTCGACGTCGACCCGGTGCTGATCGCCGCGGCCGAGGAGGACCACCCGGGTCCGCGGTGGCTGGTCGGCGACCTCGCCGAGCTGGACCTCCCCGCGCAGCAGGGCATCGACGAGCCCTTCGACGCCATCGTGAGCGCCGGGAACGTGATGGCGTTCCTCGCGCCGTCCACCCGCGGCGCGGTGCTGCGCCGGCTGCGCGCCCACATCGCGCCGGACGGCCGGGCCGTCATCGGCTTCGGCGCGGGCCGCGGCTACGCGTTCGACGACTTCCTCGCCGACGCCCGTGCGGCGGGTTGGGAGCCGGACCTGCTGCTCTCCACGTGGGACCTGCGGCCGTTCACCCCCGACTCCGACTTCCTGGTGGCGGTGCTGCGCCCCGCCTGAGCAGCCGCCCGGGCGCCGTCGTGCCGCTCGTCCCACGGGTCGGACGGTGTCAGCGGGGCAGCCACCGCGGCCGGGTGCTCGGCGGCAGCAGCGCTCCCGCCGTCCACGGAGGACGCCCCGGCGGGGCGACGACCGTGACGGGCCCGGCCGGCGACGGCAGCTCGACCAACCATGGCCCGGGATCGATCGGGGGTCCCGGCCGCTCGTCCCCGGGGCGGGCGTCCAGCAGCCAGTGGGCCGTCGCGGCGAGCGAGAGGTCCGCGCACCAGCCGCCGCCCTCGGTGCGCTGGCGGCCGAGCAGCCCCAGGACGGCGGCTGCGGCCAGGTGGCCGGTCGCGTGGTCGAGCGCCTGCACCGGCAGCGCGCCCGGCACGTCGCCCTCGCCGTATGCCGTCGCGATGCCGGTCGCCGCCTGGACCAGCGAGTCGAAGCCCCGGCGGCTCCCCCACGGGCCGCGCGTGCCCCACGCCGACAGCCGGGCCACGACGAGGTGCGGGTGCCGCTCGGCCAGTGACCCGGGATCGAGGCCGTGGCCGTCGAGCGCCCCCGGCCGGTAGCCCTGGACGACGACGTCGGCTCCGGCGACCAGTTCCTCCACCCGGGTGCGGTCGTGCCGGTCGGCCAGGTCGAGCAGCACGTGCCGCTTCCCCGCGCCGGTGTCGCGCAGCAGACCGAGGTCGTCGGGCGCCTGCGGGGAGTCGACCCGCAGGACGTCGGCTCCGTGCGCCGCGAGCGCCCGGGTGGCCACCGGGCCGGCGATGACCCGCGTCAGGTCGAGCACGCGCATCCCGCGCAGCGCGACGCAGCGCCCCGGATGCTCGGCGACGTGGGTCACCGCGACGAGGGGCTGCTCGCGCACCGCCGCCGCCTGGGGGTGCGCCGCCCAGACGGCTTCGCTGCGGACGGCCGCCGCCGCCCCACCTGCCTCGACCACCGCCGTCTCCAGCTCCTCGGCACGCCACCGGAGCGCGGCGGACGCCACGTCCTCACCCAGCACCGCCGTCGCGGCAGCGCGGTGCTGCGGGTAGTTGCCGTGGAGCCGGACCCAGCCGTCGGCGGTCCGCCAGAAGCGGGACAGCGGGGCGAACCCGCCGCCGGCTGGTTTCCCGTGAAACCTCACGTGCCGTTCGCCGGCGAAGGATGCGGCCACGTGCCCCGCGTCGAGGTGGAGCGGTCGTTCCGCCACCTCGCCGACGTCACGGGCGGCGAGCAGCTGCGCGGCGACCGCACCGATCGCGAGCCCCGGGACGTCCAGGCGGCCGGCCAGCCCCGTGCGTGCGCGCACCAGTGGAACGCCGACATCCCATGCGGCGCCGATCGCCGTCCCCACCTCGTCGACCAGCCGGGCCGCGCCCGGCGGGAGGGTCACCCGGGCCCACCGGGCCCGCGGGACGGCGCCCCACCCGCTGGTGGTGCCAGCGGGATACCGAGCGCGATCGTCAGCTCCAGCACCGTCTGCGGGTCCTCCAGGCCGCGCCCGTAGAGCTGACGTAGCTGCGTCATCCGGTAGCGGACCGTCTGCGGGTGCACGAACAGCGCCGCGGCGACCTGGTCGCGCCGGCCGTGGTGCAGCAGCCAGCAGCGCAGCGTCTCGGTGAGCTTCTCCCGGGCGGCCTCGCCCACCGCCTCCAGCGGGGCCAGGACCCGGGCCCGCAGATCCGCCAGCGCCTCCTCGTCGGCGCGCAGCAGCAGCTCGGCCAGCCGGGCATCGGTGTCCAGGGGTCCATCCTCCGCCCCGGCCATGCCCAGCCGCAGGGCACGCACCGCGCGGCCGTAGGACGCCTGCGCGCTCCACCACGGGCGCGCCGGCCCGACCACGGCCCGGCGGCCCGCCAGGCCGCGCAGCAGGGCGCCGCGTCGGGCGCCGTCGGCGTCCGGCACGAGCAGCACCGCGGTCTCCCCGGCCGGGTCCAGCCCGGGCAGGTCCTCGGCCGCGACGAGGGTGCGCGGATCGAGGGAGACCATCGCGCCGCGGACCCGCCCCTCGGGGAGCAGCGCGACGGTCAGCGTGCGCGGCGGCGTCCAGTCGGCCCGCTGCGCCAGCTCGGTGAGCTCCGTGTGCGGACTGCCGGTCAGCAGCCCGCGCGCCAGCCGCTCGAGCAGGCGCTGGCGCGCGCGCCCGCTGGAGGCCAGCTCGTCGGCGTGCCCGGCGACGCTCGCCGCGGAGAGCCGGTCGATGTAGGCGAACACCAGCTCGGCGAACCGGGCGAGCGACTCGGGGTCCATTCCCGTGCGGACGGCGGTGGCGCTCATGTCCCGCCATGACACCCGCGCACCCACCCGGTAGGCGGCCAGCAGCGCGTCCATCGAGCGGCCGCTGCGCGCCTCACCGCGGCCCAGGGCGTACGCGGCCTCGACGACCGGGCCCCCGGGGGTGCCGGCGTCCACGTTGCCCCCGGCGGCGGCGACCTGCAGGAAGCCCCGCAACGCCATCTCGACGGCGGCGGAGATCTTGCGACCCATCGGGCCGGCGAACGCGTCCGCGTAGCTGGGGACGCCCACGATGATCTCCTCCACCGCCCGCTCGGCGACAGCCGTCAGCTCGGCGCGCATCGCCTCCGCGACGGTCTCCGGGAACGGTGCCGGGTCCGGGGACATCGGGTCTCCTTTGTTCAGCCGGAACAGAAGCTACCGCTGGATTCACATCCGGAGCACAGGTATCTGGTGCTCGGACTGGGAAAGCTGAGTACATGACAGCAACCGCCCCTCGCCCCGCTGCGGCTCGCCCGCCGACGCGGAGCGCGCTGCGCGACCGGGTGTTCAGGCTCGCCGAGCTGGTGACCACCCCGCTGCTGCCGGTCGACTACCTCGACCTGTTCGACCCCCTCCGCTCGGGTGCGGCTCTGCGCGGTCGGATCGAGGCCGTGCAGCGGGAGACCCGGGACGCGGCGAGCATCGTGATCCGCCCCGGCCGCGACTGGCTGCCGCACACGCCCGGCCAGTACGTCCGCATCGGCGTCGACATCGACGGGGTCCGCCAGTGGCGCGCCTACTCGATCACCTCGGTCCTCGGCCGGGCCGACGGCTGCTTCACCATCACGGTGAAGGCCATCCCCGACGGCAAGGTCAGCAACTACCTGGTGCACCGCGTGCAGCCGGGCACGATCGTCCAGCTCGACCAGGCCACCGGGGAGTTCTGCCTGCCCGAGCAGGTGCCGGCCAAGGCGCTGTTCGTCACCGCCGGGTCCGGCATCACGCCGGTCATGGGCATCCTGCGCAACCACGCCGACTCCCTGGCCGACACCGTGCTGGTCCACTCGGCGCCCACCGCCGACGACGTCGTCTTCGGCGACGAGCTGCGGCAGATGGCCGCCGAGGGCCGGATCCGGCTCATCGAGCAGCACACCGACAGCGCCGGCATGCTCGACGCGCGGTCGATCGCCGAACTGGTGCCCGACCTGCACGAGCGCGCCACCTGGGCCTGCGGCCCCGTCGGCATGCTGGAGGCGCTGGAGGAGCACTGGGCCTCGGTCGGCATCGCCGACCGGCTCTACACCGAGCGCTTCCGCCCGCGGATCGCCGTCACCGGCGAGGGCGGCACCGTCACCTTCACCAGGAACGGCGCGAGCGTCGAGGCGGACGGCGCGACCCCCATCCTCGACGCCGCCGAGGAGGCCGGCGTCCTCATGCCGAGCGGCTGCCGGATGGGCATCTGCTACGGCTGCGTGCTTCCCCTGCGCGAGGGCGCGGTCCGCGACCTGCGCAACGGGGAGATCACCACCGCGGAGGACGTCGGCGACGGCGTTCTCGTCCAGACCTGCATCAGCGCCCCCGCCGGCGCCTGCGCCATCGACCACTGATCCAGCCGAACCGAGGAGCCGGACACATGACCGTTCTGCAGAAGAAGCCCGAGAACCCGATCGCCCACCTGACCGCCGAGGACATCGAGCTCATCGGCAAGGAGCTCGACACCATCCGGCAGGAGGTGCGCGACAGCCTCGGTGAGGACGACGCGAAGTACATCCGCACGGTCATCGACGTGCAGCGCAAGCTCGAGCTGGGCAGCCGCGCCGTCCTGCTGTTCTCCAAGTTCCCCCCGGCGTGGGTGCTCGGCACCGCCGGCCTCTCGATCGCCAAGATCCTCGAGAACATGGAGATCGGGCACAACATCCTGCACGGCCAGTGGGACTGGATGCGCGACCCGAAGATCCACTCCACGACGTGGGAGTGGGACATGGCCAGCCCGGCCGCGCAGTGGAAGCACTCGCACAACGAGCTGCACCACACGTACACGAACGTCGTCGGCAAGGACAACGACCTCGGCTACGGCATCATGCGCGTCGACGAGGACCAGAAGTGGCACCCGTTGTACCTGGCGCAGCCGCTGTGGAACTTCATCAACGCCTGCTTCTTCGAGTACGGGATCGCCGCGTACGACCTGGAGCTGGGCAAGAACCTGGCAACCAAGAAGCGGCGCAACGACCCGAAGTTCCGGGCTGCCGCCAAGCAGGTGCTGAAGAAGATCCGCAACCAGGCCGCCAAGGACTACGTCGTCCACCCGCTGCTGTCGGGCCCGTCGTTCCTGCCGACGCTGGCCGCGAACTTCACCGCCAACGTCGTGCGGAACCTGTGGTCGCACTCGGTCATCATGTGCGGCCACTTCCCCGAGGGCGTGGAGACCTTCGAGAAGACCTCGATCGAGGGGGAGACCCGCGGCGAGTGGTACCTCCGCCAGATGCTGGGCTCGGCGAACATCTCCGGCAGCAAGGCCATGCACATCATGACCGGGAACCTGTCGCACCAGGTGGAGCACCACCTGTTCCCCGACCTCCCGAGCAACCGGTACGCCGAGATCGCCCCGCGGGTGAAGGAGATCTTCGACCGCTACGACCTGACCTACCACTCCGCCCCGCTGTACAAGCAGGTCGCGAGCGCGTGGCACAAGGTCATCCGGCTCTCGCTGCCCAACGGCTGGCTCGCCGAGACGACGCCGAAGAACGCCCCGGCGCAGCTGGCCAAGCTGTACAAGATGACCACCGGCGGGCCCAAGGTCCGCCGCGAGCTGATGCGCGCCGCCGCCTGAGAAAGGACCCCGCCCACCTCACCCTTCGCTCGCTCAGGGTGAGCCTCGGGGCAGGGCCGTGAACGGGAGAGGCCCAGGACCGTCGTGGTCCTGGGCCTCTCGCGTGCAACGCCCCCCGGCGCTCAGGGCATCAGCCCTGGCCGGGGAAGTTCAGCGACCACAGCAACGTCGGGTCGCTGATCGGCACCTCCCACACCGGGCCGTCGAGATCGGGGTCGACGACCTCCCCGCGGCCGAGGAATGCCGCGACCTGCCCCTGGGCCTGCATCGCGGCCACCGGGAACCGCGCGACGTCCAGCAGGAAGCCGTGCGGGTTGAGCGCGGCGGTGGTGGCCTCGTCGTTGCGGAAGAGGCTCGTCCGCGACCACAGGTCACCGGCGTCGACCAGCGTGTAGGACGTCGGGTTCGGCACCGTCTGGTCACCGAACGCGACCTGGACCAGCACCCGGTCGTGCCGGATCAGCGGCGCGAACGTCTCCGGGCTGCCGGGTCGGGTCAGCCACGTCGCCTTGGCCAGGTAGTCCTGGATGGCCAGGGCACCGGGCGCGGTCGCGGTCACCGGGCCCTCACCGCGCAGCGGCAGCTGCTCCTCGAAGAACCAGCGGCTGGCGTCGGGGCTGTTGGGCGCCAGACCCGCGGCCTGGAGCGCCTGGAAGGTGAGCGGCCGGAAGGCCGGCGAGAGGCGCGAGATCTCGCTGATCGGGCCCCCGGGCACGTTGAGCACCGAGCGGGCAATCGCCCGGTCGGCGCCGGCGAGCATGGTGCCGTAGATGCCACCGAAGCTCTGCCCGAAGTAGGTGACCCGCGCGCCGGACAGGTCGCCGCGCCGGTCGCCGTCGACGTCCGTTCCGCCCAGCGAGCGGACCAGCGTCATGATGTCGGCCGCGGTCTGGCGGAGCGCGTCCCGGGACGAGACCGCACCGGCCGCGCCCGTGGCCGAGGAGCCCTCGGTGCTGCCGAAGAGCCCGTCACCGTCCTGGTCGACGCCCCGGCCGTAGCTCGGGAACGTCCGGGTCTCGCCCGCTGCCGTGGTGATCTGCCAGGTGCTCTCCGGGCCGTACCCGTGCCCGACCACGTTGGTCCCGATGGTCGCGATGCCGCTGCGGGCGTTGGTGAGGGCGGCGAGGAACACGCTGGTCGTCGAGCCGGTGAAGCCGTGCCCGAAGACTGCGGTAGGCCAGCCGCCGTCCGGCGCGGGGCCGGGCGGGAGGACGGCGACGAAGGGCAGGCGGTCGGCCTCGACCGGCGCCGGACCGTCGTCCCGGGTCGGCGTCTGGGTGATGGTGCCGTCGGGGGTGAGCCAGGACGGTGCCTGGTAGGAACCGAACACCAGCGTGCTGCCGGCGGGCAGGAGGTTGATCGGCTGGACGCTCGGCCCGGCCGGGGTGCCCCCCGGCGTGCCGGGAGCCGGCCGGTCGGGGACGAAGGTGACCGTCGAGCCCGTCACCGGGACGACGCCGTCGATCTCCAGCCCGGGGCGCGCGATCCCGAGCTCGCGCAGCGCGCGGTTCGACTGGATCTGCCGGTTCAGGTCGAGCAGGCCGTCGGTGGCGCTCAGCGTCGTGAAGGTCTCGGTGGTGGCCGAGTTCGCCGGCCCGGCCTGCACGTCGATGCGGTACGTGGTGCCCGGTGCGAGCTGCTCCACGGGGTGGGCGTACAGCGTGTTGGTGGCCAGGTCCCAGACGACGCGGTCGACGCCGGTGCGCCACCCGCCGCGCTCCTGCCGCACGGTGATCCGCTCGGCGACCTGGGCCGGGTCGACCGGGGCGCTGAAGCGGACGGCGATGCGCGGGTCGAGGTCGAAGCCGTCGAGCTGGTTGAGCCGCTCGACGAGACCGCAGGTGACGACGGTGCCGCAGTTCTCCGTCGGCAGGGCGACCCGCAGGCCGGTGAGCTGCTGCCGGTCGGGAACGGTCAGGTCGTTCGTGGGGAAGACCGATACCGGCTGGGCCGGTGCGGGGGCGGCGAGCGCGGGGGAGGCGGTGGCCGTGACGGTCACCGCCGCAGCCAGGGCGCTGATGACCGACGCGGTCGTCCGGCGCCAGGGATGTGAGGACAACGGGTCTCCTATGCCTGAGGGGACCTCTTCCTAACCCACTGGTGACACGGGCCACAATGGTTGCCGGCTGCATCGGTGCAGACCGTGGCGCTGCGCTGCGCGGATGGGTTCGTGCACGGTGCTCGCAGCCCATCACGGGGGCTACCAGCACGGATTGCCGAGCACGACCGGACCCCGTGCCCCCCAGATGCCGCGGGGCCCGGGACCGACCGGTCCCGGGCCCCGCCCAGCCGTACAGCCGGGCGGCTCAGTTCGCCATGTCCACGAAGCGGCTGTAGTGGCCCTGGAAGGCGACCGTGACGTTGGCGGTCGGGCCGTTGCGGTGCTTGACGAGCATGATGTCGGCCTCGCCGGCCCGCGGGGACTCCTTCTCGTACATGTCCTCGCGGTGGATCATCATCACCATGTCGGCGTCCTGCTCGATCGAGCCGGACTCGCGGAGGTCCGAGAGCATCGGCTTCTTGTCCTGGCGCTGCTCCGACCCACGGTTCAGCTGCGACATCGCGATCACCGGGACCTCGAGCTCCTTGGCCAGCAGCTTGAGCGCACGGGAGAACTCCGAGACCTCCTGCTGGCGGCTCTCGACGCGCTTGCCCGACGTCATCAGCTGCAGGTAGTCGATGACCACGAGCTTGAGGTCGTTGCGCTGCTTGAGCCGCCGCGCCTTCGCCCGGATCTCCATCATCGTCATGTTCGGCGAGTCGTCGATGTAGAGCGGGGCGTCGGCGACCTCCCCCATCCGGCGCGCGAGCTTGGCCCAGTCCTCGTCGGAGAGGGAGCCGGCGCGCATGTGGTGCAGCGGCACCTTCGCCTCCGCCGACAGCAGACGCATGGTGATCTCGTGCTTGCTCATCTCCAGCGAGAAGATGACCGCGGGCAGCCCGTGCTTCACCGTCGCCGACCGGGCGATGTCCAGCCCCAGGGTCGACTTGCCCACGCCGGGACGGGCCGCGATGACGACCATCTGGCCCGCCTGCAGGCCGTTGGTCAGCTCGTCGAGGTCGCGGATGCCCGTGGGCACACCGCGGGCCGTGCCGCCGCGGGAGGCGATGGCGTCCAGCTCGTCCATCGTCGGCTGGAGGACGTCCTCGAGGCGCGAGTAGTCCTCGCTCATGCGTTTCTCGGTGACGTCGTAGATCTCCTGCTGGGCCCGGTCGACGATGTCGTCGACGTCGCCCTTCCCACCGGCTGCGCCGTAGCCCAGCTGGACGACCCGGGTACCGGCCTCCACCAGCCGTCGCAGCACCGCCTGCTCGGCGACGATCGCGGCGTAGTAGCCGGCGTTGGCCGCCGTCGGCGTGGACTGGATGAGCGTGTGCAGGTAGACCGCGCCGCCCATCTTCGACAGCTGGTCGGTGCGGTTGAGCTCCGCGGCCACGGTGATCGCGTCGGCCGGCTCACCCCGCCCGTACAGGTCGAGGATGCAGTCGAAGATCACCTGGTGCGCCGGCCGGTAGAAGTCGTTGCCGTGCAGCACCTCCACGACGTCTGCGATCGCGTCCTTGCTCAGCAGCATGCCGCCGAGCACCGACTGCTCCGCCGCGACGTCCTGCGGCGGCTGCCGGTCGTACGCCGGCGCTGTCGCGGACGGTCGGCTGAACTCGTCGGCCACCGCCACGGGGGTACCTCCATCTCCTTGCGGGCGCGCCCGCATCACCACCACGCGCAGGGGAAGTACGCGAGCTCGGCGGACGGCGCCATGCCGAACACGTGTTCGGCTCCTGCCTACCGGAGGGGACTGACAGTCACGTCCGCTCGGTGGCCGGAGAGGACGTTAGGAAGCAGCGCGGGCCACGTCCACCACCGGTGTGCACACCGATCTGCACAACTTGTGGACAAGTCGGTGGACGGACGCATGTCGACATGTGGAGGAGTACGGGGACAGCCGCTCCGCGCCGGCGGTCATCCGCCAGTTGACCTGCAGGGACGCTGCCCACCGGGTGTGGACGGAGAAAACCCAGGAAGAAAATCCGAGGTGTCGTACCAGGAGCCACACCGGTGCACCGGTCCCCTCCGCGAGGTCGGCCGGCCACCTTCCGGACGTGGCGTCGTGACCGGCCGGCCACCTCGTGGACGGCGCGCGATGACCGCCCCAGCGCCCCCGTGGCGGGCTCCGGCTGATCCCCGCCCTCCCGGGCACCCTGCCCCGGTCGGACGGCGCGAGAGCGGTCCTCAGGGCACCCGGCGGGCCGGCCACGCCGAGCAGGGGGGTCCGGCAGGGGCACGGCGGAGGCGTCAGGGGACCAGGCCCCGCAGACGCCACGAGGGGCGCCGGACCTGCGTCCGACGCCCCTCGTGGGCGGTGCCTTCGTCCGATGGCTCACCCCGAGCGAGCACGGGGAGAGCGCGGACGGGGCGCCCCTCTGCCCGGTCCCGTCGCGAGCGGCGGGCGGCAGAGGGGCCTCGATCAGCTGGCGACGACCTCGATGGTCAGCTGAGCGTTGACCTCCGGGTGCACCCGCACGGTGACGGTGTGCTGGCCCGTGGTCTTGATGCTGCTGGGCAGCTCGATCCGGCGACGGTCGAGCTCCGGGCCACCGGCGGCGGTCACGGCAGCGGCGACGTCGGCGGTGGTGACCCGGCCGAACAGCCGGCCACCGTCACCGGCGCGCGCCGGCACCTGGACGGTCAGCCCGGACAGGCGACCGGCCACGGCCTGCGCCTCCTCGAGCGACCGGACGTCGCGGGTGGCACGCGCCCGGCGCAGCGACTCGACCTGCTTCTCCGCACCCCGGGTGGCGACGATGGCCAGCCCGCGGGGCAGGAGGTAGTTGCGGCCGTAGCCGCCCTTGACCTCGACGGTGTCGCCGGAGGACCCGAGACCGGTGACCTCCTGCGTGAGGATCAGCTTCATCGTGCTCATGATCAGCGCGCCGTCGAGGTGTAGGGCAGCAGGGCCATCTCACGGCTGTTCTTCACGGCCGTGGCGACGTCCCGCTGGTGCTGGCTGCAGTTGCCGCTGACGCGGCGGGCACGGATCTTGCCGCGGTCGGAGATGAACTTCCGCAGCAGGGTCGTGTCCTTGTAGTCGATGTAGGTCGCCTTGTCCTTGCAGAACTGGCAGACCTTCTTCTTGGGCTTGCGAACAGGGGGCTTGGGCACTGATATCTCCAGTGAGGGAAGTGCGTGGGTGACCTGGGGTGGCCCTCCTGCAGGGGCCCACGCCGAGCGGAGCGAGGCGTGGGGGGCAGGAGGGTCCTCTTAGAAGGGCGGCTCGTCCGACGGCCCGGCGGGCGTCGACCACGGGTCGCTCGCCCCGCCGCCACCGCCGAAACCACCACCGCCGCCACCGCCGCCGCCGCTGAAGCCGCCGCCGCCCTCACCGCGCGAGGCGCGGGTGACCTTGGCGGTGGCGTAGCGCAGGGAGGGGCCGATCTCGTCGACCTCGAGTTCGACGACGGTGCGCTTCTCGCCTTCCTTCGTCTCGAACGAGCGCTGCTTGAGGCGACCGCTGACGATGACCCGCGATCCACGGGTCAGCGACTCGGCCACGTTCTCCGCGGCCTGCCGCCACACGTTGCAGCGGAGGAACAGCGCCTCGCCGTCCTTCCACTCCTGCGACTGGCGGTCGAAGGTCCGCGGCGTCGAGGCCACGGTGAAGTTGGCGACGGCAGCGCCCGACGGCGTGAAGCGCAGCTCCGGATCGGCGGTGAGGTTGCCGATGACGGTGATGACGGTCTCGCCGGCCATGGTCAGTGGACCTCGGGCCGCATCAGCTTCGTGCGCAGGACCGACTCGTTGAGGTTCAGCTGCCGGTCGAGCTCGGCCACCGCGGCCGGCTCGGCCTGGATGTCCACGACCGCGTAGATGCCCTCGACGTGCTTCTTGATCTCGTAGGCCATGCGGCGACGGCCCCAGATCTCGGTCTTGACGGTGCCACCGGAGTTGGTGACGACGGTCAGGAACCGGTCGAGCGAGGGAGCGATCGTGCGCTCCTCCAGGTCGGGGTCGAGAATGACCATCAGTTCGTAGTGACGCACGGAGAACCCCACCTCCTCTGGTCTTCGCGGCTGCAGGAAATCTGCAGCAGGAGGGTCGTACACGCGTCGCGCGCCCCGGCAGGAGCCGGAACGCGCGCACCCAGGCTACCAGCGGCGGAGCAGGGCGGGCCAGGCGCTGTCCACAGGCGTGGGGGACCCCGTCCCTCCCCACCCCCTCGCGAGCTCGGGGCGGCCCCGGCGGGCCGAGCGACGAAGGCGACCCGTTGCCATGTTCTGCTAGCTCCACGTCGAGGCGACACCACGACCGGCGGATCACCCCGGTCACGGCCTCGACGATGACGTGACGTGCGCGATACGGGTGAACCCGCATCCCGTCGAGAAACCGGAGATCAGCATGGCCGTGCACCCCATCGGCGTACACGTGGGCACCGGAGCGGACGACGCACCCGTCCCCGGCCCGCTGGCCCGGGCGGCGGAGGTCGGCGCCGACGCGGTGCAGGTCTTCCTCGCCGATCCCCAGGGGTGGAAGGCGCCACCTCCCCGCCCCGATGCCGCGCAGCTGCGCGAGTCCGGCCTCGCGCTGTTCGTCCACGCCCCCTACGTGCTCAACGTGGCGACGACGAACAACCGCATCCGCATCCCCAGCCGGACGCTGCTGGGCAAGCACGCCCAGGCCGCGGCGGAGGTGGGCGCGCGCGGCCTCGTGGTCCACGGCGGGCACGTGCTGGCCGGCGACGACCCGGCTGTGGGCGTCGACAACTGGCGCAAGACGTTCGCCCGTCAGGCCGAGCAGGGCGGCTTCCCCGTGCCCGTGCTGATCGAGAACACCGCCGGGGGCGGCAACGCGATGGCCCGCGACCTGGACGCGCTCGGCCGGCTGTGGGAGGCCGTCGGCGAGTACGGGGCCGGCTTCGTCCTGGACACCTGCCACGGCTGGGCCGCCGGCTGGGACCTCGGCGCGGCCGTCGACGCCGTCCGCGCGGTGACGGGCCGGATCGACCTGGTCCACCTGAACAACAGCCGGGACGCCGCGGGCTCCGGACGCGACCGCCACGCGCCGCTCGACGGCGGGGAGATCTCCCGCGAAGTGCTGGTGGAGGTGGCGCGCGCTGCCGACTGCCCGGTGATCCTGGAGACCCCGGGCGACGCTGCGGCGCACGCGGCCGAAATCGGGCTGCTACGCGACGCGCTGGGCTGACCGGCGCAGCACGAACCGGTCGGGAGCGTGCTCCAGCGGCCCACCGGCCGGGTCGTCCACTCCGGGCCAGCTGGTGCGCACGACGTCCCGGTCCGGATCCAGCACGTCCCGCACGACCAGCGCCATGAGGACGACGACGGCCGCGTCGCGGACGGTCACCGCGAGGAGGAACCACTCGACGTCGATCCCCCGGTTCTCCGTGCCCAGGTACCAGAGCAGCCGGGGCACCCAGAGCAGCGCCTCGGTGGCCTGCCAGGCCAGCAGCGAGCGCCATCGGGGCCGGGCGAGCACGGCCAGGGGGAGCAGCCACAGGGAGTACTGCGGGCTCCACACCTTGTTGGTGAGCAGGAAGACCGCGACCAGCAGGAAGGCGATCTGGGCGACCCGCGGTCGCACTGGCGCGGCCAAGGTCAGCCATGCGACGGCCGCGAGCCCGGCCAGCAGCGCCACCGCGACGGCAGCGTTGAGCACCGTCGGGGTCTGCCCCTCGGCCAGCGGGCCGTCGAGCAGCTGGTCGCCGGCGACGTGCAGCGCCAGGTTCCACAGGGAGTCGGGATCGGCCGGCCGCGCGCTGTTCAGCCGGAAGAAGCGCGACCAGTTCTCCGGCGCCAGCACCGCGATCGGCACGTTGACCACCGCCCAGGCGAGCACGGCAGCCACCGCGGTGCGCAGCCATACCCGCAGCCGCCCCGACCGCAGGCAGAGCAGGAAGAGGACTGCCAACGGGAAGGCCGGGTAGAGCTTGGCGGCGGCACCCAGGCCGAGGAGGACGCCGGCGAGCACCGGGCGGCGCCGGGCCCAGGCCCACATCCCCAGAGTGGCCAGCGCCACCGCGAACAGGTCCCAGTTGGTGAAGGCATGCACCACCAGCAGCGGGGACAGCCCGATCATCGCCGCATCCCACGGCCGGCGGCCGGCCAGCGCCAGAGTGGCCCGCACCACGAGCAGGGCACACGCGGTCAGCAGCAGACAGGTGACCACGTAGTAGCTCTGCACCGGGGGGACGGCGGGCAGCAGCCCGGACGCCGCCGCGGCCCGGTCGTAGCCGGCGGCGACGGTGGCGGCCAGCGCCATGAACCCACCGGTGAGCACGGGGTACTCGACGGCGGAGTCCAGGTAGGGCAGGGCGCCGTCGCCGAGCCCGTGCAGCCCGAACAGCGGCACCGTGTCCGAGTAGCAGAAGTGCGTGTACTGGACGGAGCCCGACCAGTCGCCGTCGGCGCACGGTGCCTGCTTCACCCAGGCCACGGCCAGCGCGAGCGTGGCGAACAGCAGGCACACGCGCAGCGGCGTCCAGAAGAGCGCACGGCCGGTGAGGGCGAAGCGGCCCCACGGGCCCCCGACGGCTTCGCTGGCCTGCCGGACCACTGGATCGGTCCAGGAGGGCACCACGCGATCCGGCGCTGACCCGCGCGGAGTTCCACGTGGAACGAGCACGGGCCCGTCCGCGGTGGCGGACGGGCCCGTGGGCGTGCTGCGCATGGCAGCAGTGTGCGTGATCGATCAGTCGACCGGCGGCGGGACGACGGGGCCGGGCGTGCCTTCCCCGGTGCCGCCGGTTCCCCCGGTGCCGCCCGTTCCCCCGGTGCCGCCCGTTCCCCCGGTTCCCCCGGTGCCCCCGGTCCCGCCGGTCCCGCCCGTGCCGCCGGTTCCCCCGGTGCCGTCCGTGTCACCGGTGCCGTCCGTGCCACCGGTGCCGTCCGTGCCACCGGTGCCGTCCGTGCCACCGGTGCCGTCCGTGCCACCGGTGCCGCCGGTACTCGGCGTCGCGGTGGCCGGGGCGCTCGAGGTCGGTGCGCTCGGGGTCGACGTGGACGGCGGGGCCGCAGGGGTGTCCACCGGCGCGGGCGCCTCGGTCGTCGGCTCGGGAACGCCCTGACCGGTGTCGCCGGTGATGAGCGGCCGGTCGGGCAGGTCCTCCTCCGGGGTGCCGGCGTGCACCGCGTTCATGTAGTCCTGCCAGATGGCACCGGGCAGCCCCGCGCCGTAGATGATCTGGCCCTGGGTCGTCCGGATCGGCTCGCGGTACTCGGTGCCCATCCAGACCGCGGTGGAGACCGAGGGGGTGTAGCCGACCATCCAGGCGTCGGAGTTGTCCTCGCGGTTCAGCCCCTGCGTACCGGTCTTGCTGGCCACCTCCCGGCCACCGTCGAGCGACCGGCGGGAGTAGGAGGCGACGTCCTCCAGCGCGACGGTCACGTCGTTGACGACGTCGGCCGGCAGCACCTGCTCGCCGGGCGGTGGGGCGTTCTCCAGGAGCACGGTCCCCTCGCTGTCGGTGACCCGGGAGACGAAGTGCGCGTCCCGGAAGACGCCACCCGCCGCCAGCGTGGCGAAGCCCTGGGCCTGGTCGATCGGGCGCATCTCGTACTCGCCGATGCCGATAGAGGAGCCGGTCAGCCCGTCGGCGTTGGCCAGCGTCGTGTAGCCCTCGAGGTTGCCGCTCTCCCAGGTCTCGGGGAGGCCCGTGGCCGCGCGGATCGTCTCCCGAACGTTCTCCGGGCCGACCTCGTACGCCAGGCCGTAGAACGTGGTGTTCAGCGACCGGGTGATCGCCTCGGTGAGCGTGCAGGCCGCGCAGCTGGTGCCGCCGGAGTTGGTGACCGGCTGGCCCGGGCGGTCGGGGAAGGTCTGCGGCGAGCTGCCGTCGCGTCGCGCCCGGATGCCGATGCCCTGCTCCAGCGCCGTGGCCAGGACGTAGGGCTTCACCGACGAACCGGGCTGCCGCACGGCCTGCGCGAAGTCGGTCCCGACGCCGTTCTCGCCGCCGTAGTAGGCGATCACCCCACCGGTGCGGGGATCGATGGACACCAGGGCCGACCGGAGGTTGTCCGGCTGACCGTCCAGCGCCGCCCGCGCACTCGCGACGGCGGCATCCTGCGCCGGCTTGCTGATCGTGGTCGTGATCTGCAGACCGCCGGCGTTGATCTCCTGCTCGTCGTAACCGCGCGCCTGGAGCTCCCGCCGCACCTCCTTGACGATGTGGCCCTCCGGGCCCTCCGGGGTGCCGAGCGGGGAGTCGCCCCGGGGCAGCACCTCGGGGTAGACCGAGGCCGCCCGCTCCTCGGCCGTCAGCCAGCCCTCCTCGACCATCGCGTCGAGCACCAGGCCCCAGCGCTTCTGCGCGCCCTCGGGGTTCGTCTCGGGGTCGTTGCCGGAGGGGCTGCGGATCAGGACGGCGAGCACGGCGCCCTGCTGCGGGGTCAGCTCGGCCGCCGAGACGCCGAAGTAGGTGTTCGCCGCGGCCTCGATGCCGTAGGCGCCGCGGCCGTAGTAGATGGTGTTGAGGTAGTTCTCGAGGATCTGCTC
Organism: Blastococcus sp. SYSU DS0753; assembly: GCF_054051175.1. NCBI lineage: Bacteria > Bacillati > Actinomycetota > Actinomycetes > Geodermatophilales > Geodermatophilaceae > Blastococcus > Blastococcus sp. SYSU DS0753. The sequence continues at coordinate 46,685 of NZ_JBJHAT010000017.1, forward strand.
CTTCGAGAAGTTGTTGTCCAGCTTGATCGCCAGGAACAGCTCCTGGAACTTGCGGCTGAACGTCTGGTCGGACGTCAGGAAGGCGTTCTTCACGTACTGCTGGGTGATCGTCGAGCCACCCTGCGTGGAGCCCCCGGTGAGGTTGTTCCACGCCGCGCGGACGATGCCGGTGAAGGAGATACCCGGGTCGGTGTAGAAGCTCCGGTTCTCCGCGGCGAGCACGGCGCGCTGAGCGGGCTCGGAGATCTGGTCCAGCGGCACGTTGGTGCGGTTCTCGTCACCCAGCCGCGCCATCTCCGTGACACCGTCGGCGTAGTGGATGACCGTGGTCTGCTTGGTGGAGACCGAGTCGGGGCTCGGCACCTCGGTGCTGGCATAGACCACACCGACGAAGACGCAGAGCAGCGCGAGCAGCCCACCCATCACCGCGGCGGTGATCTTCAGCCGGCGATTGCGGCGCTGCTTCGTGCTTCGGGACGCCTTGCCCTTGGCGGCCGGGCGGCCCGGGGGGCGTCCCGAGCCACCGCGCGAGGCCCCGGTCGCGCCGCGCGAGGAGCCGGCCCCGCCGCGCGAGGAGCCGGTGCCGCCCCGCGACGCGGGAGGACGTCTTCCCGCGGGCGGTCGGCCGGAACCGCCACCCCCGCCGGTGCTGCGGGTACGGGCGGCCGGCGGCCGGCGCACCGAGCCGGCCCGCGGTGCGACGGGCGAGGTCTCGTCGTGGCTGGGCACGAGCGCACCCCTTCCTGGACTGTGGTGGGCGACGCCGGGCACCTGCCCGGACGCAGCGGTTCGTCTTCAGCTGTGGCAGCGGAGCAGGCCCGCCGCGTTGCGGGCCAGGTGGAGCACGTGGGACGGGGGTCCTGCCGACCGGCCCGTCACTGCTCGGGTGCCGCCCGGCGCCGGCCGCGGCGGGGCCGTCGGCCCGGCTCGGGCTCAGCTCCGAGGACGTACGAGCAGTCCAGGTGGTTCCAGCCGCAGCCGCGGCACACCTCGACCCGGTACACCGAGAACTCGTCCTGGGCGGCGTCCATGCGGGCGAGCTCGACCTCGGTCTTGGCCTGGCCGGCCACCGGCCCGAGGTGCTCGCCGTACACGTAGTTCACCAGGGTGAGACGTTCCCGTCGGCACACCGGGCAGGCGGTGTCGGTCGGCTCTCCGTGGTACTTGGCCGCCCGCGAGAGGTACGGACTGGCGTCGCACACCTCGAACAACCCGGTACGGCCCGCATGTACTCCCGCGAGGACGGCTCGCCGCTGCAGCGAGTAGTCCACGACGGAACGACGTCCGGGCACGGCGGCCAATGTACGCACCGGCCCCGCGTCCGTGGGACTGCCGAACACGGGTCTCACCTCGGGTCTCACCTCGGGTGACACACGCGCCCCACGGCTCCGGGGTGGAGCAGCAGGAACGCCCGATGTATCGTGCCGATACATCGACTGAAGGCGCGACCGGGGAGGGCGACGTGCTCGAGTTCGCCATCCTCGGCCTGCTGCACCAGGCCCCGATGCACGGGTACGAGCTGCGCAAGCAGCTCGCCGCGGTGCTCGGCGGGCTGCGCAGCATCTCCTACGGCTCGCTGTACCCCGCGCTGCGGCGGATGCAGGCGGCCGGGCTGATCTCCACCGACGAGCCCACGCCGCGTGCCCTGCTGCCGGCCGACGCACCGCCGCTGACCGGCCGGCGCGGGAAGGTGGTCTACACGATCACCGCGGAAGGCAAGGAGCGCTTCCACGAGCTGGTCAGCCAGACCGGCCCGGAGGCCTACGACGACGGTGGTCTCTTCGGCGTCCGCCTGGCCTTCTTCCGCCACACGGCGCGCGACGTCCGGCTGCGGATCCTCGAAGGCCGCCGGCGCACCGTGGAGCGGCAGCGGGAAGGGTTGCGGGCCTCGTTGGCCCGGACCCGCGAACGGCTCGACCGCTACACGCTCGAACTGCAGCGCCACGGTCTGGAGTCGGTGGACAGAGAGGTCCGCTGGCTCTCCGAGCTCATCGACAGCGAACGGGCGGAATCCGGCGACCGGCCGGGTCACCACTCGGGCGAGGACGACGGGCCGGCCGCTGCGGAGCACGTCCCGACCTAGCAACGGTCACTGCACCACCCAGCACCTATCGGCGGGCCAGCCCGCCTAGACAGCAACGGACCACACCTGGTCCGCGCCCAGGGGACCACCACGGTCCAGGAGTAAGGAGAGTCATGGGGTCAGTCAAGGTCGCCATCGTCGGCGTCGGTAACTGCGCCGCCTCGCTGGTGCAGGGCGTGCACTACTACCGCGACGCCGACGAGACCACGTCCGTCCCGGGCCTGATGCACGTCCGTTTCGGTGAGTACCACGTCTCCGACATCGAGTTCGTGGCCGCGTTCGACGTCGACGCCAAGAAGGTCGGCCGCGACCTCTCCGAGGCCATCGTCGCCAGCGAGAACAACACGATCAAGATCTGCGACGTCCCGCCGCTGGGCGTGACCGTGCAGCGCGGGACCACCCTCGACGGGCTCGGCAAGTACTACCGCGAGATGGTCGAGGAGTCCGACGAGCAGCCGGTCGACGTCGTCGCCGCCCTGCGCGAGTCCGGCGCGGACGTGCTCGTCTGCTACCTCCCCGTCGGGTCGCAGCAGGCCGCCGAGTTCTACGCGCAGGCCGCGCTCGACGCCGGCGTCGCGTTCGTCAACGCCCTGCCGGTGTTCATCGCCGGCACGAAGGAGTGGGCGGACAAGTTCACCGCCGCCGGTGTGCCGATCGTCGGCGACGACATCAAGAGCCAGGTCGGCGCCACCATCACCCACCGGGTGCTCGCCAAGCTCTTCGAGGACCGCGGCGTGCAGCTGGACCGCACGATGCAGCTCAACGTCGGCGGCAACATGGACTTCAAGAACATGCTCGAGCGCGAGCGACTGGAGTCCAAGAAGATCTCCAAGACCCAGGCCGTCACCAGCCAGGTCGACCGGGACATGGGCGTGGGCAACGTGCACATCGGCCCGTCGGACCACGTGCCGTGGCTGAGCGACCGCAAGTGGGCCTACGTCCGCCTCGAGGGCCGCGCGTTCGGCGACGTCCCGCTGAACCTGGAGTACAAGCTCGAGGTCTGGGACTCCCCGAACTCGGCCGGCATCATCATCGACGCCGTCCGCGCCGCGAAGATCGCCAAGGACCGCGGCATCGGCGGCCCGATCCTGTCGGCGTCCTCCTACTTCATGAAGAGCCCGCCGGTGCAGTACAGCGACAGCGAGGCCCGGGACGCCGTCGAGGCCTTCATCCGCGGCGACGTCGCGTAAGGACCTCCCTGCCCCCCACCGCTCGCTCCGCTCACGGCGGGGCCCTGCAGGGAGGCCGTTCCATACGGTCACCGGGCCCGCATCCCTCCGGGGATGCGGGCCCTGTCGCGTTTCCTGCCGGGGGATGGGTGGCCCCCCTGCAGGGACCCGCCGCGAGCCTGCGAGTGGCGGGGGCGGGGCGGTCCCTTCACTACGCTTCCGTCATGCCTGCCCGCCCCCGCCTCGTCCCCCGAGCGAGCGCGGCGGGGCTGGCACTCCTGATCCTCGCCGGGTGCACGACCGAGCCGCGGCAGGACGGTGAGCCGGTCACCGAGGAGGACGCCGCCGTGCTGGCGGAGCTGCTGCACCGCAACCACGAGGAGGGCGGCGCGGATTTCGTCGTGACGGTGCCGTTCTCCGATGACGCGGTGCTCACGCTGACCGGCCAGATCGACTTCCAGCGCGCGGTCGGCCAGGTGCAGGCGGTGACCGAGGTCGACAGCGAGGACCGGGACACCCGCACCCTCTTCTTCGACCGCGACCACCTCTGGTCCGGTGACGTGCCGGGGCTGACCGAGGCGCTCGCCGCCGACGGCGCGCCGGCCGCGACCTACCTGCGCCGGCCCCTGTCGACGGAGCAGGCGGAACCGCCGCTGCTCGACGTGGTCATCCGGGTGCTGCAGAACCTCTCCGCGGAGCGCCCCGACGAGCCCGAGGACTTCCTGACCGGCCCGTACCAGTGGCACGGGGAGCAGGCGATCGACGGCCGGCCGACCACGATGTACCGGCTCCGGGACGAGCGCACCGTCGCGGTCGACGACTCCGACCGGACGCTCGTTCAGTACCGGACGCCGCTGGCCGACGGCAGCATGGAGGTGACCGTCACGCTCGCGGAGCACGGGACCCGCCGGCTGGCGCTGCCCACGGCGGGGGAGACGGCAGCCGCGGCGGACCACCCGGAGATCGCCGAGGCGTTCGGCATCTGACCGGGCCGGCCGGGGCGGGGATCGTCACCGCCGGAAGACAGCGGGAAGGGGCGGCCTCTTCCCCAGACCGCCCCTTCCCGGGTCCCTTCCTACCAGACGGCGGCTGATCGCGCTGCCGGTGCGTGGCAGGTGAGGCGTCAGTTGACGGTGGGATCCGGCGTCGCCGACGAGAGCACCGCGAGGCGACCGGTCTGCCGTCCCACCACCCGGCGCCAGAGCTGCGGGCCCGAGAGGTCGCTGAGCACGTCACCGGGCCGGCTCGGGACGCAGGCCCACGCTCCCTCGGCGATCTCGTCGGCCAGCTGACCGGGTGACCAGCCCGCATAGCCGGCGAAGACCCGCAGCCCGCGCAGCCGGCCGACGAGCTCCTCGGGGTCGGTGTCGAGGTCGACGAGGTGCACGTCACCCGCCACGGGACGCAGGGCGGGCGCCACCACGTCGGCGGCCGCGGTCGCCAGGCACAGCGCCGTGTCGGTCTCGCACGGCCCGCCCACGTGGAAGACCCCGGGGGCGACGGCGAGATCGCACCAGCCCGGCAGCACGTCGCGGATCTCCACCTGGCTGGGCTGCCCCAGGACGACACCGAGCGTGCCGGTGTCGGAGTGGTCGAGGACGTAGACGACCGAGCCGGCGAACGTGGGTTCGGTCAACGCCGGCATCGCCACCAGGAGGGCGCCCGCCCGGACGTCGTCCAGGCAGCCGACCGACAGCTGGGGGACCGCAGCGGCACGACGGCGACCGGTCGCGGGCCGCGAGGGCGGACCGGACTCGGGCTCGGGCGGGGGAGGCACCGGCGACATCCTCCCCAGTGTGCCCCACCTCGACGCCGACGGTCGCTTCCCGGCCGCGCGGATGGCAGGGGACCGGCCGGCCCCCGCTTGCCTGCGAGGGGCGGGGAGCAGGCGGCCCCGTCCAGAGGCTCGCCGCGAGCTGCGAGCAGGGAGGAGGACGGCGGCCCCCTGCAGGGTCCCGCCGCGAGCCTCCGAGGGGCGGGGAGCAGGCGGCCCCGTCCAGAGGCTCGCCGCGAGCCTGCGAGCGGGGAGGGGGACGGCGGCCCCCTGCAGGGTCCCGCCGCGAGCCTGCGAGGGGCGGGGGGCAGGCGGCCCCGTCCAGAGGCTCGCCGCGAGCCTGCGAGCGGGGAGGGGGACGGCGGCCCCCTGCAGGGTCCCGCCGCGAGCCTGCGAGGGGCGGGGGGCAGGGGGTCCTTTCACTAGGGTGGCCGGGTGACGGAGGCGGGGACGACCGTGCGGGGCGTCCTGGCGCGCCGGGACTTCCGGAGACTCCTGGGCACACGGTTGCTCTCGCAGTTCGGGGACGGCGTCTTCCAGGCCGCCCTCGCCGGCACGGTGCTGTTCAACCCCCAGCGCGCCGCCGACCCGGTCGACATCGCCGCCGGCTTCGCCGTCCTCCTGCTGCCGTACTCCTTCGTCGGGCCGTTCGCCGGCGTCTGGCTGGACCGCTGGAGCCGGCGCCAGGTCCTCCTCCTCGCCAACGTGCTGCGGGCGGGCCTCGTTTCGGTGGTGGCCGCGCTGGTGGTCGCCGGCGTCCAGGGAACGGGCTTCTACGTGGCCGGGCTCGCCGTCTTCTCGGTCAACCGGTTCGTGCTCGCGGCGCTCTCGGCCGGGCTCCCGCACACGGTCGACGACACGGCCCTGGTCCCGGCCAACGCCCTCTCGACGACGTCGGGCGCCGTGGCCACGGTCGCCGGGGGCGGGGCGGCCCTTGTCCTCCTCCAGCTGACCGGCTCCGACGACGCCGGGTACGCCACGGTGGCCCTGTCGGCGGCCCTGCCCTACCTCGCGGCAGCGACCGTCGTCGCCGGCTTCCGGCGGGGGTACCTGGGGCCCGACCACATGGCGCGTTCGGCCCGGTTGTCCGCGGCACAGGTGCTGGCCGGCATGGTCGCCGGCGCCCGGCACGCCTGGCGGCACCGCCCGGCCGCCGCCGCGCTCACCGCGATCGGCCTGCACCGCGTCTGGTTCGGCCTGCTGACGCTGATGGCCCTGCTGCTCTACCGGAACACCTTCGTCGGCGAGGCCGGCGCCTTCCCCGGCGGCCTGGTGGGGCTCGGGCAAGTCGTCGCCGCGATCGCCGTGGGCACGCTCACCGCCGCAGCCGTGACGCCGTCCGCCGTGCGGCGCATCGGCAAGCACCGGTGGATCGGGCTCCTGCTGACCGTCGGCGGAGCACTCCAGGTCGGCCTGGGCCTGCTGGTGCAGCCCCCGGCCGCCGTGGCGGCCGGGTTCGTCCTGGGCCTCCTGGGTCAGGGGGTGAAGATCTGCGTCGACACGACGCTGCAGGAGTCGATCGACGACGACCACCGGGGACGGGTCTTCTCCGTCTACGACACCGTGTTCAACGTCAGCTACGTCGCCGCGCTGCTGGCGGGGGCGTTCACCCTCCCGGCGTCCGGCGTCTCGCCTCCGCTGCTCGGCGTCATCGGCGCGGGCTACGTCGCCACCGCCCTGCTGCACGCGCGCATGGTCCGGCGCTGACCCGCCCGTCGCTCAGAGCTCGGGCACGCACGGTCCCCGGCCGAGCGCGGCCAGGCCCGTGCGGTCCCCGTCGGCGAACTCGGCCACCGCGCGCCGGGCCTCGGGGTACATGAGTTCCCGGTCGTCGTCCACGTGGGAGAGCCCCACCAGGTGCCCCAGCTCGTGCAGCACCACCGACCGGACGGCGGCGGCGCCCCCCGGTTCGGCCAGCAGGCGCGGTGCCTGGCCGGCGTCCAGGCTCACGGCGCCGGTGACGTACACCCGGAGTCCGTCGCCGAGGGAGACCGCGGTGCTCCCGGCGGCTCCGACCACGTCGCCGGCGAGGGTGGGGTCCTCCGCCTCGGTCTGCCAGCCGATCAGCACCGGCGCCCAGCGGTCCCCATAGCGGTCGGGCTGGAAGGGCGCCCGCTGCCCGCCCATCGGCTCGTCGGTGTACCCGTCGAAGACGAACCGCAGGCCGGTGACCTCGCTGATCCCGGTGACGGCGTCGTGCACCAGCTCCTCGGTGCCCGGCGGCGCCGCGGCCGGGCGCAGGACGTAGTGGATCTCGCGGCAGGGGTCGTAGGCGACCGGCGTCACCCCGTCCTCCTGCAGCGCCCCGTAGGCGTGCGCCCCGCCCGCTGCCGGCGGTGCCGGCGGACTCCCCAACGGCGTCGTGGCCCCGGACGGCGTAGGGCGGTCGGTCGGCCGCGCGGGGACGGCGGGGGCGGCCGTCCCCGGCGCGGGGAGGCCGTCCGCCGCCCAGGGCCACGCCGGAGGATCGGTCAGGGCGATCCCCGTCGCCACTGCGACGGCGACGACCGGCACGGCCCACCGGCCCCGGCGTCTCCGGCGGGGCGCCGGAGGGGGCGCGGGGGCCGGGCCGGCCAGCTCGTCGAGGACCCACTGCGGCGTCCGGCCGGTCGCGGAGGCCGGCAGCCGGGCGTCGTCGTCGGGGTGCTCGGGGTGCACACCGCTCATGTCGGCACCGTCGCGACCCTCCTGGAGCCGGGCCGCCCAGTCCGGGGGGTCAGCGCTGGCGTGCGGCCCACCACGCCCGGAGGGCCTCCTCGGCCTCCTCGCGGTCCAACGGTCCCCGCTCGAGCCGCAGGTCCTTGAGGAAGCGCCAGGCCGCCCCCACCTCGGGACCCGGCCCCAGGCCGAGGAGCTCCATGATGGCGTTGCCGTCGAGGTCGGGACGTACCCGCGCCAGGTCCTCCTGCGCGGCCAGTTCGGCGATCCGCTGCTCCAGCGAGTCGTAGGTCGCCGACAGCGCCGCGGCCCGCCGCTTGTTGCGGGTGGTCGAGTCCGACCGCACGAGCTTGTGCAGCCGGGGCAGGAGCTCTCCGGCGTCGGTGACGTACCGGCGGACGGCCGAGTCGGTCCACTGGCCGTCGCCGTACCCGTGGAAGCGCAGGTGCAGGAAGGTGAGCCGGGCGACGGCCTCGACGACGTCCTTGGGGTAGCGGAGCGCGGTCAGCCGCTTGCGGACCAGCTTGGCGCCGACCACTTCGTGGTGGTGGAAGGAGACCCGGCCGCGGTCCTCGTGCCGGCGGGTGGCCGGCTTGCCGATGTCGTGCAGCAGGGCAGCCAGCCGCAGCACCAGGTCGGGGGACTCGTGCGCCTCGTCGGCGAGCTCCAGGGCGATCGCCTGGTCCAGGACGGTCAGCGAGTGGGTGTAGACGTCCTTGTGCTGGTGGTGCTCGTCGATCTCCATCCGCAGGGCGGAGAGCTCCGGCAGGACGACGTCGGCCAGGCCCGCGGCGACGAACAGCTCCAGGGCGGCGCGCGGGGCGTCCTGGAGCAGCGTCTTGGAGAGCTCGGCCTGCACGCGCTCGGGGGTGATCCGGGCGAGCTCGCCGGCCAGCGAGGTCATCGCCGCGACGACGTCCTCATCGGGGGCCAGCCCCAGCTGGGCCACGAACCGGACGGCCCGCAGCATGCGCAACGGGTCGTCGGCGAACGACTCGGTGGCGGCGCCGGGCGTGCGCAGCCGCTTCGCCAGCAGGTCACCCAGGCCGCCGAAGGGATCGGTCACCGTCCGGTCCGGGCCGAGCGAGACGGCCATCGCGTTCACCGTGAAGTCCCGCCGCGCCAGGTCGTCGGTGAGCGAGTTCCCCCAGGCGACCTCCGGGTTGCGTGACGTCCGGTCGTACCGGTCCGCGCGGTAGGTGGTGATCTCCACCCGGACCCCGCCGATGTCGGCGCCCACGGTCCCGAAGGCGATGCCGGTGTTCCACGTGGAACGGGCCCACCCGCGCAGCAGCTCGAGGATCTGTTCCGGACGCGCGTCGGTGGTGACGTCGAGATCACCCTGGCCCGCACCGACCTCACCGGCGCCGCCGGTACCAGCGGCCAGCAGGGCGTCGCGCACCGAGCCGCCGACCAGGTGCGCCTCGAAGCCGGCGGCGGCGAAGCGCTGCCCGAGCTCGATGAGTACGGGGGAGAGGTCCACGAGGGTGCGGACGGTCTCCTGGACGGCCGGGGGCACCGGTTCGGGCTCGGGGCGGCTCGGCGGGGTGGCGGACACGACGAGCCAGCGTAGTGCGGGCCCGGAAACGCCCCAGCCGGCTCCGCGCGGTCGACCGATGATCGTGGCCCCGCTGCAGGGTCCCGCCGCGAGCTCGCGAGCGGTGGGGGGCAGCGTGGTCCTTCTGCTCGCTGCGATGCTCCCGGAGCTGTCGCCGACGAGAGCACCGGTCCGGCTCCGCGCGGTCGACCGATGATCGTGGCCCCGCTGCAGGGTCCCGCCGCGAGCTCGCGAGCGGTGGGGGGCAGCGTGGTCCTTCTGCTCGCTGCGATGCTCCCGGAGCTGTCGCCGACGAGAGCACCGGTCCGGCTCCGCGCGGTCGACCGATGATCGTGGCCCCGCTGCAGGGTCCCGCCGCGAGCTCGCGAGCGGTGGGGGGCAGCGTGGTCCTTCTGCTCGCTGCGATGCTCCCGGAGCTGTCGCCGGACGCGCGCTACCCTCCTGACATGGCTGGGACGGGCGGGCGAGGACGCCCGGGCCGCCGGCTGCGCCGGGTCGACGAGACCTCCGCCGGGGGCCTGGTGGTGGCCGACGACGGCGTGACCGGGCCCCGTGCCGCCCTGATCGGCCGCACCGACCGCCGTGGCCGCCTCCTCTGGTCGCTGCCCAAGGGGCACATCGAGGCAGGGGAGACCCCCGAGGACACCGCCGTCCGCGAGGTCGCCGAGGAGACCGGCATCATCGGCGAGGTCGTCGCGCCGCTGGGGATCATCGACTTCTGGTTCGTCGCCGAGGGCCGCCGGGTGCACAAGACGGTGCACCACTTCCTCCTGCGCGCGGTCGGCGGCGCCCTCTCCGACGCCGACGTCGAGGTCACTGAGGTCGCCTGGGTCCCGTTGGAGGAGCTCAGCACCCGGCTGGCCTACGCCGACGAGCGTGCCCTGGTCGAGCGCGCCCCCGGACTCCTGGCCGACAGCGCGTGACCCGGCCGGCTGCCACCCGCGCCGGTGGCCGCCCCGCCGTCGCTCCCGCCCGGCCGGGTGCCGTCCGGCGTGCGGCCGCGCTCGCCCCGCTGCTGTCGGGCGCGCTCGTGCTCGGCGCCCCCCTCCTCGCGCCGGCGACCGGCCTGCCCCCGGCAGTGGCAGCACCGGCCCCCAGCGCCCCGGACGAGGCCGCGTCCGCCGACCGGCCCGTCCGCATCGACGTCGCCCGCTTCGAGCCCCGCACGGTGACCCCGGGCGCGCTGATCACCCTCAGCGGCACGTTGACCAACACCGGGGCGGAACCGATCACCGGGCTGACCGCGCGACTGCAGCGCGGCGACGTCCGCACCGACCGGCCCGAGCTCTCGGAAGCGGTCAACGATCCCGACCCTGCGACCACCGTGCAGCCGGCGTTCACCCCGCTGCCGGGCGAGCTCGCCCCCGGGAGCAGCGTGGAGTTCAGCTACACGCTCGACTCCGCCGAGCTCCGGCTGGACCAGGACGGCGTCTACCCCGTCCTGTTCAACGTCAACGGCACCGTCGACGACGACCAGGAGCGCCGGGTCGGCGAGCTGTCGACCTTCCTCGTCCAGCAGCCCGTCGTGCCCTCCTCGCGGACCACGGTGGCCTGGCTGTGGCCCCTGTCCGAGCCCAGCCACCGCGACGCCTCCGGGGACTTCGTCGACGACGGGCTCGCCGAGGCCGTGGGCACCGGCGGTCGGCTGGACCGCGCCCTGACCGTGATCGAGCGGCTGCCCGGCGGCCCGCCCGCCACCGAGCCCGCCGCGCCCCTGCCGGTCACCCTCGCGCTCGACCCCGCCCTCGTGGAGGAGCTGGCGCTCATGGCCGACGGTCCCTACGCCGTCGACGGAGTGGCCGGCACCGGCACCGACGCGGCCCGGTCGTTCCTCGAACGGCTGCGCGCGGTGGTGGCCACCCGCCCGGTCGTGGCGCTGCCCTACGGCGACGTCGACGCCGACGGGCTGCAGGCCGCCGGGCTCCCGATGGTCGTCACCCGCAGCCTGCCGGGCACCTCGGAGGGCACCGCGCAGGACCCTCCCGGCCCACCGCCGGTGTCCGAGAACCCCGCCGTCGACGGGGGCGCGCCGCCCGCGGAGCCGGCCGAGGCATCCGACACCGGCGCGGGGACGGCGATCCTCACCGACGTCCTGGACGTCACGCCGATCACCGACCTGGCCTGGGCCCCCGACGGGTCCTACGCCCCCGCCACGCTGGACACGCTGCGCGCCGGCGGGATCGACCAGGTGGTGCTGGGCAGCGGCGCGCTCACCGACGGGGACTCGGCGGTCGGTCTGGACGGATCGGACGCGATCGCCCGCAGCTCGGTGCCGTTCGGCGCGGGGGCGCTGGACGTGCTGGTCGCCGACCCCACGCTGAGCGCCGTGGTCGGCACCGCCGAGGTGACGCAGGGCGGTCCCCGCATCGCCGAGCAGCGCTACCTGGCGGAGCTGGCCGCGCTCAACCTGCAGGCCCCACCGGGGAGCGAGCAGACGGTGCTCGTCGCCCCGCCGCGCGATCTCGATGCCGGTGTCGAGGGTGCCGGCGCGATGATCTCCGACACCGCCGGCCTGCCCTGGCTGCAGGCGGGCAGCGTGGCCGCGATCGGCGACGCACCGGCAGCCGACGCCGGCACGCTCACCGCACCGAGCACGGACACCGCCCTCGACCCGGCCGGGATGGCGGTCCTCGCCGAGGCCGTGGCCGCCCGGGAGGAACTCGCCGAGGCGATCCCCGGGAACGCCGACCTGGCCCTGCGGTCCTACGACGCCGGCATCGCTCGTGCCGCCTCGGTGCTCCGCCGCGACGACCCCGAGGAGTTCGTGGCCGCCGCCGCCGACGCGCGAGGCACGCTCGGCGGCGTGATGGAGCGCGTCACCGTCGTCGCCCCGGCCGACGGCACCTACAGCCTCGCCTCCAGCGACGCGCCGCTGGTCCTGACCGTGGACAACCCACTGCCCTTCCCGGTCGACGTCAGGCTGCACGTGGAGCCGCCGGCCAGCGGCGGTCTGGCCATCGGGGACATCGGCGTGCAGACCCTGGCGCCCGAGCAGCGCACGACCCTGCAGGTGCCCACCGAGCTGCGCCGGTCCGGCGGCTTCACCGTCACCGCGCAGGTGACGACGCCGTCCGGGAGCCCGTTGGGCGACCCGGTGGAGATGCAGGTCAAGAGCACCGCCTACGGCCCGATCTCCCTGTCCATCACCATCGGTGCCGCCGCACTCCTCGGCCTGCTGTTCCTGCGGCGCCTCGTGCGCTTCGTGCTCCGGCGGCGCCGGGGCGCCGTTCCGGGTGACGGCGGCGCCGGACCCGGGTCCCCGGGGCTGTCCGCCGCCCCCACGCGGAGCCCGGTGTGAGCGAGCGACCCGGCTCCCCGGGGAACCCCCCCGACGCCGTGGACGGCGCGCAGGGCGGCGACCGCCCCCGCGCGCTCCCGCTGCCCCCGCCGTCGGCACCCGCCCGGCCGGCACCGGGCCGCCGCAGCTGGGGCTCTCCCGCACCGCTGCCACCGGCCCCCTACCTGGCGACCCCGCCGAGCGACGCGGTCTTCGCCGCGCCGCCCACCACCGACGGCGGCCCCGCGGAGGCCGTCGTGGACGGCGCGGCCCGGCCGCCGTCGCCACCCCGGTTGCCACCCGTCCCGCCCGCCCGGCCGGGACGACCGGCCACGCCCGTGCCGCCGCTGCCGCCGCTGCGGCACCGCTGGGTGCCGGCAGCGGACGACACCCAGGTCTTCCCCATGCCGGTGCTGCCGCCGGTACCGCGCGCCGAGCAGGAGACCGACGAGGACGTCGAGCGGCGCGAGGGCGCGCCCGGCGCCAGCGGCGGCATCCTGCGGGCGGCCGGCACGATGGCGGTCGCGACGCTGGTCTCCCGGATCACCGGTCTGCTGCGCACGATGGTGCTTGCCGCCGCCCTGGGCGTCGGGTTGTTCGCCGACGCCTACAACACCGTCAACACGCTGCCCAACATCGTCTACGAGCTGCTCCTCGGCGGCGTCCTCACCTCGGTGATCGTCCCGCTGCTGGTGCACGCGCAGGAACGCGACCGGGACGACGGTGTCGCCTACGCGCAGCGACTGGCCACCATCGCCCTGACCGGCCTGCTGGTCATGACCGCGCTCGCCATGCTCGCCGCACCGCTGCTGACCTCGTTGCTGGGCCTCGACGAGAACCCGGCGCAGTACCGCGTGGCCAACTGGCTGGCCCGGATGCTGCTGATCGAGATCGTCTTCTACGGGCTCGGCGCGTTCGCCCAGGCGATCCTCAACTCGCGGGGCGTCTTCGGGCCACCCGCCTGGGCGCCGGTGCTCAACAACCTCGTGGTGATCGCCACGGGTCTGGTGTTCCTCGCGGCGGCCGGCCCCGGCGAGCTCGAGCCGGCCACCATCGCCCCCGGGCTGGTGTGGCTCCTCGGCATCGGCACGGTGCTCGGCATCGCGGTGCAGGCCGTCGTGCTCGTCCCGCTGCTGCGCAAGGCCGGCATCCCGCTCCGGCCCCGGTGGGGGCTGCGGGAGACGGGCCTGCGCGAGGCCGGGACCCTGGGCCTGTGGGTCATCGGCTACGTGGCCGTGAGCCAGATCGGCGTCGTGGTGGCGCTGCGGATCGCCAACGCGGCGCAGCGCGCGGGCGGGCTGGGCTCCACCGCGTTCCAGTACGCCAGCCTCCTCTTCCAGATGCCCTACGGGATCATCGGTGTCGCGCTGCTCACCGCGCTGGTGCCCCGGATGAGCCGGGCCGCCGCGCGTCGGGACGTGCCGGGTGTGGTCGAGGACCTCTCGCTCGGCACCCGCCTCTCGGCCCTGGGGCTCCTGCCGGTCACCGCCGTCCTCACCGTGCTCGGCCCGCCGCTGGGCGTGCTCGCCTTCGCCCGCGGCAACACGTCGGTGGACGAGGCGCAGGCCATCGGCACCGCGCTCGCCGTCGGCGCCTTCGGGCTGCTGCCGATGGCGGTCACGCTCCTGCAGCTGCGGGTCTTCTACGCCATGAAGGACGCCCGCACCCCCACGCTCATCCAGATCGGCATGGTGGCCGTCCGGGTGCCGCTGCTCGTGCTGGTTCCCGTGGTGGTCGAGCCGGAGCTCGTCGTGGCCGGGCTGATGCTCGTCACGAGCCTCACCTACGTCGCCGGGTGGGTCATCGGCGACCTCGCGCTGCGCCGCCGGTTCGGCGGGCTGCGCACCCGCGAGACCTTCACCCCCCTCGCCCGGATCGCCGCCGTCTCGCTCGTGGCCGGTCTCGTCGGCGGTCTTGTCCGGATCGTGACCGGCGACCTGGGCGAACGCTCCATGGCAGGCTCGCTCGTCGAAGTCGTCCTCGGTACCGTGGTCGTCGGCGGCGTCGCACTGGTCGGTCTGGTGGTGGCCCGCGTTCCGGAGCTCCGGGAGCCCCTGGCTGCGGTCAGGGCCCGGCTGGGACGCAGGTGACCGAGGGCCGGCCGCTGGGGCCGACCGTGCCGGAGCGTCCGCCTCGGCGGCCGGAGCAGCACAGGGAGTCGACAGTGTCGATGGCGTCCACGACCACCGGCCTGCCCGAGCGTTACCGGCCCCTCGACCAGATCGGTCCGGACGAGACCACCCCCACCGGCGTCATCCAGAGCTGGCGCGCCAAGGACCGGGTCCTCAACCGCGACGTCGCCGTCCGGGTGCACGTGCCGGCCGGCCCCGCCGCCCACGCCTGGATCACCCGCGCGCTCACCGCGGGTGGGCTGGCCACCCCGGCGCTGGCGATGGTCTACGACGCTTCCGAGGGCAGCGGCGACCCGCAGGCACCGGGGGGCGCGGCGTACGTCGTCAACGAGTGGATCGACGGCGAGACCCTCGCCGACCGGTTGCGCTCGGGGCCGATGCCGGAGCGGGAGGTGCGGCTGGTCCTCCGCCGGCTCGCCGAGGGCGTGGCCGAGGCGCACCGGGTCGGGCTGGCGGTCGGCGGCCTGACGCTGGAGAACGTCGTCCTCCGGCCCAACGGGCTGGTCGGGCTGCGGGCCGTGCCGGCGGCCTCGGGCACCGTCCAGGGCGACATCACCGCGCTCGGCGAGCTGCTGGAGGCCTGCCTCACCGGCATCGGCCCCGGCGCTCGGCCGGCGTCCGGCCCGTCCGACCTGGTGGCGCTCGCCCGCCGGGCGCGCTCGACCGAGCCGGGCCAGGGGATGTCCAGCGTCGCCGCCATGGCCGCGCTGCTCGCCGAGCGGCCCCGCACCGGACCCAACCAGGCGCTGGCGTCGTACCGCGGCGAGGACGCCGACGGCGGACGGCGCCGCCGCTCGCGGGACCGCCGCGGCGACAACGCGGCGCCGGTGCGGCTGGAGCCCGGCACCCTGCCCCCCGTGCCCCCGGTGCGCCCGACCGGCGAGGACGAGCCGGTGCCGGCGGTCAACCCGAGCCGGGACACCATCGTGGCCGGCCGAGCACTGCCTCCCGCCCCGTCGGCCGGTGACGACGAGCCCTTCGGGGTGCTGGAGCCGGACGTGATGTCGGACCAGGACCCGTACGCCGACCCGGTCGACCTCGACGACGACGAGGACGACGCCCGCAAGCACCGGCTGGTCGTCGTGGGCCTGCCGCTGCTCGCCCTGCTGGTGGTCATCGCCCTGGCGTGGTGGTTCGGGTCGAGCGTCCTGTCGGTGACCGACTCGGTGGAGTCCGAGATCGACGGGACCACGCCCCCGGCCAGCAGCGCCCCTGTCGCGGACGGCGGTGCGGAGGGCGACGACCCGGGGAGCGCACCCGGCCCGGTGGCCACCATCGCCGCCGCCCAGGTGTTCGACCCCTTCGGCGACGGCGAGCCGGAGAACGACCGCGCGGTCCCGCTGTCGTACGACGACGACCCCGCCACCACCTGGTCCACCCTCAACTACCGCGGCTCCCCGGCGTTCGGGAACCTCAAGCCCGGCGTCGGCGTCCTCTACGACCTCGGGGGCGCCGAGGACCTCTCCGGCGTCACCATCCAGACGGCACTGCCCGGTGCCACCGTCGAGGTCCGCACCGCGGAGACGGCCGGGGCCGCTCTCGACGACTTCGCCGTGGCTGCGAACGGCACCCTGGAGCAGACCACCGACCTCGCGTTCGACGACCCGGTGACCGCCCGCTACGTGCTCGTGTGGCTCACCGGCCTGGTCGACAGCCCGGACGGCTTCTCCGCACAGCTGGCCGAGGTGGAGATCCGCACCGCCGGCTGAGGACGGACGCCGTCCCCCACCCCACCGGGGCACGGGACGGGCCCGCCCGGGAATGGCCCCCCTAGGATCGTCGTTGTGGCGACCGTGAGCGCGAGCACCGAGAACCAGCCGACGCCGGGCCCCGCCGTGACCACCGGCGAGATCGAGCAGCCGGTCATCCCCCCGGCCGAGCACGACGGCATCCGCGACCTGATCATCATCGGGTCCGGGCCCGCCGGCTACACCGCGGCCACCTACGCCGCCCGGGCGAACCTGCACCCTCTGGTGTTCGAGGGCTCGCAGTTCGGCGGCGCCCTCATGACCACCACCGAGGTCGAGAACTTCCCCGGCTTCCCCGAGGGCATCCAGGGCCCCCAGCTGATGGACGACATGCGCACCCAGGCCGAGCGCTTCGGCGCGGAGCTCGTGCCGTCGGACGTGACCGAGGTCGACCTCACCGCCGAGCCGAAGATCGTGAAGGTCGGCGACCAGGTGCACCGGGCCCACGCGGTCATCGTGGCCACCGGGTCGAAGTACCGGTACCTGGGCCTGGACAACGAGCAGCGGCTGCTCGGCCGCGGCGTCTCGGCCTGCGCCACCTGCGACGGGTTCTTCTTCCGCGACCAGGACATCGTGGTCGTCGGCGGCGGCGACTCGGCGATGGAGGAGGCCACCTTCCTCACCCGGTTCGCCAAGAGCGTCACCGTGGTCCACCGCCGCGAGGAGCTGCGCGCCTCGAAGATCATGCAGAAGCGGGCGCAGGACAACGAGAAGATCCGCTGGGCCCTCGGCAAGCAGGTCACCGACGTCCTGGGCGAGAGCACCGTCTCCGCCGTCCAGCTGACCGACCTCGCCACCGGGGACACCGAGACGATGCCGGTGACCGGCATGTTCCTCGCCATCGGGCACGACCCGCGCAGCGAGCTGTTCGTCGGCCAGCTGAAGCTCGACGACGAGGGCTACATCCAGGTGGACCACCCGACCACCCGCACCAACATCGACGGCGTCTTCGCCTGCGGCGACGTCGTCGACCACATCTACCGCCAGGCGATCACGTCGGCCGGCACGGGTGCCGCCGCCGCCATCGACGCCGAGCGGTGGCTCGCCGAGACCTTCGACGAGCGCTGACCGCGGGCCTGCCGGGCAACGGCCGGATCCGGGCATAACCGACCCGTCCGGCCGGTTGTCCGGGCAGGCACACCTCGTCAGCGCATGCAACGAGCCAGTCGACCGAGAGGGAGAACGACCATGGCAGGCAACACCGTGACGGTGACCGACTCCAGCTTCGCCACCGATGTGCTGGGCAGCGACAAGCCCGTGCTCGTCGACTTCTGGGCGGAGTGGTGCGGCCCGTGCAAGATGGTCGCCCCCGTGCTGGAGGAGATCGCCGCCGAACACGGCGACAAGCTCACCATCGCGAAGCTGAACATCGACGAGAACCCGCAGATCGCCCGCGACTACCAGGTCATGTCGATCCCGACCATGACGGTCTTCCAGGGCGGCAAGCCGGTCAAGAGCATCATCGGCGCCAAGCCCAAGGGCGCCATCCTGAGCGACCTCGCCGACTACCTGTAGAAGGGCCACCCTTCCCCCCACGCCTCGCACGCTCGGCGCGGGACCCTGAAGGGCGGCCGTTCCAGCACGTCACCGGGCCCACCCGTCCCTCCGGACGGGTGGGCCTGCGTCGTACGGGGGGGAGGCTGGTCCGCCCCCGGTGCGCCGTCCCCGGCGGGAGGGACCACAATCGGTCACACCATGGGAACCGACAGCCGCATGCAGCCTCTGGGGCGGGGGGACCGCGGGCCGGCCGTCGCCGACGTGCACGCCGCCCTCCGCAGCCTGGGCCTCCTCCCCGCTGCCGAGAACGGGAACGAACCGGGTCTGGAGTCGGCGGAGTACGACGCCGGCACCGAGCTGGCCGTCCGCCACTTCCAGCAGGTCCGCGGCCTCTCGGTCGACGGGCGGGTCGGGGAGGAGACCTACCGGGCCCTCACCGAGGCCCGCTGGTCGCTGGGTGACCGGCTGCTGCGCTACGACCCGGAACGGCCGATGCGCGGCGACGACGTGACGAACCTGCAGGAACGCCTGCTGGAGCTCGGCTACGACGCCGGCCGGGCCGACGGCATCCTCGGCCCGGAGACCGAGGTCGGCCTGCGCGCCTTCCAGCGCGACTACGGGCTGACCTCGGACGGCACCTGCGGCCCGGCGACGCTGCGCGCCCTGCGCCAGCTGGGACGCAAGGTGACCGGTGGCCGTCCCCAGCTGCTGCGGCAGAGCGCCTCCTTCGTGGAGAGCGGCCCGCACCTGATCGGACGCCGGATCGTCGTCGACGCCGGCCACGGCGGTCCGGACACCGGCTTCACCGTGGGCGAGACGACCGAGGCGGACCTGGCCTTCGACCTGGCGTCCCGGATCGAGGGCGGGCTGGCCGCCGCCGGCGCCACCGTGTACCTCACCCGCGGCCGCGAGCAGAACCCGACGCCCGCCGAACGCACCGCCTTCGCCAACGACGCCCGGGCCGACCTCTTCATCGCCCTGCACCTGGATGCACACCCGTCCGAGCACGCCCGGGGGGTCGCCGCCTACTACTACGGCACCGGATCGGGTGCCTCGTCCACGGTGGGGGAGCAGTTCGCCAACCTGGCCCGCCGCGAGGTCGTCGCCCGCACCGGGATGCTCGACCTCGGCTCGCACCCCAAGACGTGGGAGCTGCTGCGCATGACGCGCATGCCGGCGGTCCGGCTGGACTGCGGCTACCTCTCCCACCCGGTCGACCGGCAGCTGCTGCTCGACGCGCGGGTGCGCAGCTCCATCGCCCACGGCGTCCTGGCCGCTGTGCAGCGGCTCTACCTCCCGGCCGAGTCCGATCCACCGACCGGCACCTTCGTCCTCCCCGAGAAGGCGTAGCCGGCCACTCGCCCCCAGGCCCCGGCCGGGCCCGAACGGTCCACCTGGCACCGGTGGTCCCACCAGGCGTCCATCCGCCCGCGCCTACACTCCTGAGGTGGCCACCATCCCGCCCGGCACGCCTGCCGGTTCCGGACAGCAGGGGGCGCACCTGGGTGCGCACCCCCATCCCGCGCCGCGTCATCCGCGGCTCGACCCGCTGGCCGACCGCTACGCAGCCCGCACCCACGGGATGAAGAGCTCGGAGATCCGGGCGCTCTTCTCCGTGGTCAGCCGGCCCGAGGTGGTCTCCCTGGCCGGTGGCATGCCTGCCGTCACCGCGCTCCCGCTGGACGCGGTGGGCTCGATGATCGGTGACCTGGTCTCGGGCATGGGCGCGCAGACGCTCCAGTACGGCTCGGGTCAGGGCGACCCGCGGCTGCGGGAGCGGATCTGCGACGTCATGGCGCTCGAGGGCATCACCGACGCCTCGCCGAGCGAGGTCGTGGTCACGGTCGGCTCGCAGCAGGGGCTGGACCTGGTCACCCGCGTCTTCGTCGACCCCGGTGACGTGATCCTCGCCGAGGCGCCGTCCTACGTCGGCGCGCTCGGCGTCTTCCAGTCCGCCCAGGCCCGGGTGCGGCACGTCGCCATGGACGACGACGGGCTGATCCCGGAGGCGCTGGAGCAGGCCCTGGCCGCGTGCCGCGCCGACGGCGACCGGGTGAAGTTCCTCTACACCGTGCCGAACTTCCACAACCCGGCCGGCGTGACCCTCTCCGAGCCGCGCCGCGAGGAGATCATGGCGATCGCCGAGCGCTGGGACCTGCTGATCATCGAGGACAACCCCTACGGCCTGCTGGGCTTCGACCGCGAGCCGATGCGGGCACTGCGCGCCCGGGACGCCCACCGGGTGATCTACCTGGGCTCCTTCTCCAAGACGTTCTCCCCGGGCCTGCGGGTGGGCTGGGTGCTCGCGCCGCTGGCCGTCCGGGAGAAGCTCGTGCTGGCCACCGAGGCGCAGGTGCTCTGCCCGCCGTCGCTCACCCAGTACGCCGTCGCCCGGTACCTGGACACCCAGCCCTGGCGCGAGCAGATCAAGCTGTTCACCGAGCTCTACCGGGAGCGCCGCGACGCCACGCTGGAGTCCCTGCAGGCGCTCATGCCGGCGGGCACCACCTGGACCCGCCCCGACGGCGGCTTCTACGTGTGGCTCAAGCTGCCCGCCGGGCTGGACGCGAAGCTCATGCAGCCCCGCGCCGTCGGCGCGCACGTCGCCTACGTCCCGGGCATCGGCTTCTACGCCGACGGCAGCGGCCAGGAGTACATGCGCCTGTCGTACTGCTACCCCGAGCCGGATCAGATCCGGGAGGGGGTCCGCCGGCTGTCCCGCGTCGTCGAGGCGGAACTGGACCTGCACTCCAC
This sequence comes from Blastococcus sp. SYSU DS0753, assembly GCF_054051175.1. NCBI lineage: Bacteria > Bacillati > Actinomycetota > Actinomycetes > Geodermatophilales > Geodermatophilaceae > Blastococcus > Blastococcus sp. SYSU DS0753. The sequence continues at coordinate 67,335 of NZ_JBJHAT010000017.1, forward strand.
CTTCGACAAGGTCGACACCGGTACCTTCCGGGCGATCCGGCCGGGCTCCGGCCACGACGCCGAGTCGATGGTGGGGCCGGCGAACAGCGACACGTACGAGGACGGCCGATGAGCGAGACCGCGCCCGCCGCAGTGCCCGCCGCGCCCGAGGAGCGACACCCGCTGCGGGCCGTCGTCCTCGCCGGCGGGCTCACCTTCGAACGCGAGGTCAGCCTCTCCTCCGGCACCCAGGTGGTCGAGGAGCTCACCCGCGCCGGCCTGGACGCCGAGCTGCGCGACGCCGATGCCGAGCTGCTGCCCGGCCTGGCCGCGGCCCCGGCCGACGCGGTCTTCATCGCGCTGCACGGCGCCACCGGCGAGGACGGTGCCCTCCGTGCGGTCCTCGACCTGGCCGGGGTGCCGTACGTGGGGTCGCCCGCGGCCGCGTGCCGGCTGGCCTGGGACAAGCCGGCCGCGAAGTCCGTGGTCCGCACCGCCGGGCTGACCACGCCGGACTGGGTGGCGCTCCCGCACAGCACCTTCCGCGAACTGGGTGCCGGTGCGGTGCTGGACCTGATGGTGGCCCGGCTGGGGCTGCCCCTGATGGTCAAGCCGGCGTCGGGCGGCTCGGCCCTGGGCGTGCAGAAGATCAGCCGGGTCGAGGACCTCCCGGCCGCGATGGTCAGCTGCTTCGCCTACGGCGACACCGTGATGGTGGAGCGCTACGTCGAGGGGGTCGAGGTCGCGCTCGCCGTCGTCGACCTGGGCGACGGGCCGGTCGCGCTGCCGGCCGTCGAGATCGAGCCCGAATCCGGGGTCTTCGACTACGCGTCCCGCTACTCACCGGGGCTCACCGAGTACCACGCGCCCGCCCGCATCCCGGAGGAGGCGGCGGCCCGCGCCGCCGAGGTCGCCGTCCGGGTGCACGAGGTGCTGGGGCTGGCCGACCTCTCCCGGACCGACGCGATCGTGACCCCCGACGGCGAGGTGCACTTCCTCGAGGTGAACGTCTCCCCGGGGCTGACCGAGACCTCCATGTTCCCCATGGCGGTCGAGGCGGCCGGCTACGACCTGGGCGCGGTGCTGGCCCGCCTGCTCGCCCGGTGCGCGGAGAACCCGCGCTGAACGTGGCGCAGCCGACAGAGGCCGCCTTCCGTCAGTGACGGAAGGCGGCCTCTGTCGTTACCGGTGGTGGATCAGGCGTCGGGACGACGCCCGGTGATGTCCGGCGCCATGACGCCGATGATCCGCTGCAGGTCGTCCACCGAACCGAACTCGACGACGATCTTGCCCTTCGACCGGCCGATCTGGATCTTCACCTTGGTCTCGAACATGTCCGACAGCCGGGAGCCCAGCTCCTCCACCCCGGGTGCGGAGATCCGCCGGGTGCGTCGCTTGGCCGCGGGCTCCTCGGCGGCCGCCAGCGCGACGGCCTCCTCGGTGGCCCGCACCGAGAGGCCCTCGGCGACGATCCGGGTGGCCAGCGCGTCCTGGGCCACCGGATCCTGCAGTCCGAGCAGCGCGCGGGCGTGCCCGGCGGAGATGACGCCGGCGGCGACCCGGGTCTGCACCTTCACCGGCAGCTTCATCAGCCGGATGGTGTTGGTGACCTGCGAGCGGCTGCGCCCGATCCGCTGCGCGAGCTCCTCGTGCGTGGCCCCGAACTCCTCCAGCAGCTGCTGGTAGGCGGCGGCCTCCTCCAGCGGGTTCAGCTGGACCCGGTGGATGTTCTCGAGCAGCGCGTCGCGCAGCATCGCATCGTCGGTGGTGTCGCGCACGATCGCCGGCACGGTGCCGAGACCGGCCGCCCGCGCGGCGCGCAGCCGCCGCTCGCCCATGATGAGCTCGTAGCGCCCACCGTCGGACTCGCGCACGACGATCGGCTGGAGGAGCCCGAACTCCCTGACGCTGTGGGTCAGCTCCTCCAGGGCCTCGTCGTCGAAGACCTGCCGCGGCTGCTTCGGGTTCGGCACGACGTCCTCGACCCCGACCTCGCGCAGCTGCGCACCCGGGACGCCCACCGCGTCGGTCTCCGCGGCCGGGGACGGCGCCGGGGAGGGCACCAGGCTGACCGGCGCACGCGACGGCTCGGTCGCCTCCGCGACCGGCGAGGCGCCGTCCGGCCCGGTCCCGGAGCGCGGAGCCGACTGCTCGTCCCGCTCCGTGCCCGGCGCCGGGGTGGTGGGCGCGACCGGGGGAGGCGTGGGCGCCGGCCCGGTCGGGATGAGCGCCGCCAGCCCGCGTCCGAGGCCGCCTCGCTTCGTCATGACAGCTCCTCGCTGGCAGGGGTGGTCACTGGGACTCCTGGCCGCCGAACGGCACCGACGTCTCCCCGAAGGCGAGCGCGCCGACCGGGGTGGCCCCGTTGCTTCCGGTGGACGCATCGAGGGGCTCGAGGGCCACCCCGCGCTGGGCCAGCTCGCGGGCGGCCTCCACGTAGCTGGTCGAGCCGCGCGAGCCCGGGTCGTAGGTCAGCACCGACTGCCCGTAGCCCGGCGCCTCGGAGACCCGCACGTTGCGGGGGATCACGGCGTTCAGCACGAGGTCCCCGAAGTGGTTGCGGACCTCGTCGGCGACCTGGTCGGCGAGCTTCGTCCGCCCGTCGTACATGGTGAGCAGGATGGTCCGCACCGCGATCCCCGGGTTGAGGTGCTGGCGGACCAGGTCGATGTTGTTGAGCAGCTGCCCCAACCCCTCCAGCGCGTAGTACTCGCACTGGATGGGGATGAGCACCTCGTCGCCGGCCACCAGCGCGTTCAACGTCAGCAGGCCGAGCGAGGGCGGGCAGTCGATGAGCACGTAGTGCGGGCGCCGTTCCCGCGGCAGCGCCGCCACGTACGCCTCGATGGCCCGGCGCAGCCGGTGCTCCCGGGCGACGACGGAGACCAGCTCGATCTCGGCGCCGGCCAGGTCGATGGTCGCCGGGACGCAGAGCAGGTTCGGGCTGGCGGTCGTCGGGTGCACCACCTCGGAGAGGGTGCTGTCACCGACGAGGGCGTCGTAGATCGACGGCGTGCCGACCGTGTGCTCGACGCCGAGGGCCGTGCTCGCGTTGCCCTGCGGGTCGAGGTCGATCACCAGGGTGCGCAGCCCGTAGAGGGCGAGCGCGACGCCGAGGTTCACCGTCGACGTCGTCTTCCCGACCCCACCCTTCTGGTTCGCGATCGTGATGACCCGGATGCGCCCGGGCGCCGGGAAGGGCTCCTGCTCGGCGGCGTGCAGGACACGCGTGGCACGCAGGGCCTCCATGGCGATGGGGCTGTCGAAGTCCGCGAGCCCACCGGAGGACGACGCGGTCGACGACTGGTCAGCGGCGAGGCTGCTGCGCAGCCGCTCGCCCGGGTCGGTCATCGCAGGTCCTTCCTCTGGCGCCGTTTCACGTGGAACGGATCGGGGTAGCAGTGCCTGTTCCACGTGGAACAGGACGCGGGAGCGCCGTCCGGCAGCCTCACCGGTCTCCCCGCGTCATGACCACCACGGTAGTGGCAGCGTCTCCCAGGGATGCACCGACGGCACGCGGTTCGATGTCGCGCATGCCGGCGGCGTGGAGTTCGGGCAGGAAGGCCGGCAGCTCGGCCAGCGCGCGGGCGCCGACCAGGGCCACCAGCTGGGTGCCTGGCCGGAGCAGGCCGCGGCACCAGCCGACGAGCCGGGGGAGTGGGGCGACCGCCCGTGCGGTGACCACGTCGACCCGGCCGACGGCGGTCACCACCGACCGGTCCTCGGCCCGTCCGCGCACCACGCGCCAGGTGGCGGACGGACCCGCGAGGTCGGCGACCGCCTCCTCCAGGAACTCGACCCGCCGGGCCATCGGCTCGACCAGGGTGAGGGCGATGTCCGGGCGGGCCAGCCCGAGCGGGATGCCGGGGAGGCCCGCGCCGCTGCCGACGTCGACCACCCGGGCGTCCCGGGGGACGGCCTCGGCCACTGCCGCGCTGTTGAGGACGTGCCGCTCCCACAGCCGCGGTACCTCGCGGGGGCCGATCAGGCCGCGCGTCACCCCATCGGAGGCCAGCTTGGCCACGTACCGCTGCGCCGCGGGCAGGGCGTCGCCGAAGACGGCGACGGCCGCCGGCGGCGCGGGCACCTCGGGGGCGGCCGGGGCGTCGGGCCCGGGACCTCCGTCGCTCACCTGTCGGGCAGGACCACGACGCGGCGGCGGGGCTCCTCGCCCTCCGACTCGCTGTGCACGCCGGCCACCGAGGCGATGACGTCGTGCACGACCTTGCGCTCGAAGGGGTTCATCGGGCTGAGCCGCTCCGGCTGGCCGCTGGCGGAGACCCGGCGCGCGGTCTCGCCGGCCAGCGAGGTGAGGTCCGCACGGCGCTTGGCCCGGTAGCCACCCACGTCGAGCATCAGCCGGCTGCGCACACCCGTGGACTGGGCGACGGCGAGGCGGGTGAGCTCCTGGAGCGCCTCCAGCGTGGCGCCGTCGGGACCGATGAGGTCGTCCAGCCGGCCGCCGACGATCGCGACCGACGCCCGGTCCCCTTCCACGTCGAGGTCGATGTCGCCGTCCACGTCGAGGATGTCGAGGAGCCGCTCGAGGTAGTCCCCGGCGACGTCGCCCTCACGGACCAGCAGGTCGTCAGCGGTCCCACCGGCCCCACCCGTCTCGGCGGTCTCGACGTCGACGGGCTCCACGACGGCGTCGTCGCTGGCGGCGTCCGCGTCGGGCAGAGCGGGCGGGTTGTCTGTCACGGGCTGCTGCGGAGCACTCACGGGTGTTCCTCCCAGTTCGGTGCGGCGGCCGGGTGGCCCCGGTGGACTGTGTGCCGGGCGGGCCGGCTGGAAAGCGGTCGGGCGAGGGTCAGCGACGCTTCCGCTTCCCGCGGTTGGCCGGCCCCTGGCCCGCTCCGGAGCGGGAGTTCCGGCCGGCGCCGGACCCCGCGCTGCGCGAGCCGGTGGACCCGGTGGCCGTGGACCCGGTGGCCGTGGACCCGTTCCCCGTGGACCCGTTCCCCGTGGACCCGTCGGACGTCGGGTCGTCGCCGACGCGACCGTCGCCGTCCACGGTGCTCGACGGCGCGGCCGTGGTGGAGGCGGGGCGCCCCTGCTTGGGTCGCACCGGCTTCGCGCCCGGCTTCGGGGCGAGCGTCTTCGGGTCGACGGCCGGCTTGTCCGCATCCGCCTTCGCCTTCCCGGCGTCGGAGCCGGGCGGCGGCAGCTTGCGGAGGATGAAGAACTGCTGGCCCATCGTCCACAGGTTGTTCGTCATCCAGTAGATGAGGACACCGATGGGGAAGATGAAGCCGGAGACGAAGAGGCTCAGCGGCACGCCGTAGAGCATCAGCTTCTGCACCATCGCTGCCTGACCCTCGACGGGGCCCGAGCGCGCCATGATCTGCTTCTGCGTGAAGTACGTCGTGAAGCACATCACGACGATCAGCGCGAAGGCGACGATCCGGATGGTGGTGTAGCTGGCGATGTCCAGGATCGCCTGCTCCTTGGCGCCGCTCATGTTGAACGACGCGGAGATCGGCGCACCGAAGAGCTTGGCGCGTGCCGCCTGGTCGGTGAGCTCGTCGGTCCACGAGTAGAGGCCCTGCTTGTCCGGGGCCAGCCGGCGCAGGACGTGGAACAGCGACAGGAAGACCGGGATCTGCGGCAGGATCGGCAGGCACCCGGCCAGCGGGTTGACCCCGCGCTCCTTGAACAGCTTCTGCTGCGCCTGGGCCATGCCCTGGCGGTCGCTGCCGTACTGCTTGCGCAGCTTCGCCATCTCCGGCTGCAGCTCCTGCATCGCCCGCTGCGACTTCACCTGCTTGACGAACAGCGGGAAGAGGATCAGCCGGATGGTGACGACCAGGAAGACGATCGCCAGGACCCAGCTGAGCCCGGAGAGACCGGACTCGGCGGGCGGGTCGCCGAAGATCCAGTTCCAGAGCGAGTGCCACCGGGCCATGACCCAGGAGATGGCGGTGTACAGCCAGTCAAGCAACGGAGGACTCCTCCTGCGGGGTCCGGCACGCGGCCGGCGGGGTGGCCTCGCGGCCGGGGTCATCGGACGGCGCGCCGGGAGGACGTGCCGCTGTGCTGGACGAGCGGGCACCCGTCCCGGTTCCACGCGCCGGCGGGACGAGATCCACGCCGCCCGGGTGCCACGGCGCGCACTTGGCCAGCCGGACCAGCGCCAGCCAGCTGCCGCGAGCCGCTCCGTGCGTGCCGACCGCCTCGGCGGCGTACGCGCTGCAGGTCGGGTGGAACCGGCAGCGCGGCGGCAGCGCCGGGCTGATCGCCCGGGAGTAGAAGCCGACGGCACGCAGCAGCAGCCGCGCGACGGCGGAGCGCCGCGGGCTCGCCCCGGCCGGCGCGCTCATCGCCGGGAGGCCCGGTCGCCGAGGAGGCGGTCCAGGCCCGAGGCCAGGTCCCGGTGCAGCACCGCCGAGTCGGCGTCGGCTGCTTCGGGGCGGGCGCGGACCACCAGGTCCGCACCGGCGGGCAGGCGGTCGAGCTCGGCTCGCACGACCGCACGCAGGCGACGGGTCACCCGGTGTCGGACCACCGAGTTGCCCACGCTCTTCCCCACCACGAAACCGGCCCGCGCGGCCGGCGGCGACGCGGGGTCGCCGGCCGGCTGCTCGGGCCGTTCGGGGAGGTAGTGCAGCACCATGGTCGGCCGCCCGGCGCGCCGGCCGGATCGGACGACCGCGCTGAACTCCGGGCGCCGGCGCAGGCGTGCCTGCGCAGGCAGCACGTCAGGCGGAGAGCTTCTCGCGGCCCTTGCGCCGACGGGTGGCGAGGATCGCCCGGCCCGCGCGGGTCCGCATCCGCAGCCGGAAGCCGTGGGTCTTGGACCGGCGGCGGTTGTTCGGCTGGAAGGTGCGCTTGCTCACGAGGTACTCCCACTACACGACATCGGCGGTGCGCTCCCGTCGGTGGACGGACGCGCGCAGGGCGTCGGAGCGGCACGGTGACCGTCCCCGGAGCCCTGGAAGCTGGCACTGCGGACCGGCGCACCCAGGCCCGACCGCGCAGACTGGCGTGGCCGGGACACGGGCAGACCCGTCCACAGACTCCGGCCAGCATAGCCGAGGACCGGCGGGTGCCGGTGACCGACCGCCCATGGTGGCCCGAGCGGCCCGGGCGGAGGTCCGCGGCGCGCCGGGGAGCTCCCCCCGGGCCCGACACGCTCGCGCCGCGGGGAACCGGCGGTTCCGGCCCCGCAGCGTTGCCGGGCTGTGGACGGGGCTGTTAGCGTCGCCGTCGCTCCGCGTCGGGCGTCAGGGTCACGACGCGCGGGCCGACCCCGTCGGTCGACCGACCGCCGAGCCACTCCTCCAGCCGCCCGATCCGGGCCGTGACCAGCGAATATGCTGCACCGGCCGTCGTCCCGTGCGGAGCCGGCGCAGCACCTCTGCCGGCCGTGCACAGCCTGTGGACACCGATGTGGACCACAAGCGTTCGGATGTCCACAACCGGGGCACCCCACCGGTGGACGGTCCGCGGTTCGCGGAGGCCAGGTGCGGCCGGGACGGACGCAACCGGGGACGGCCGCGGGGTGGACAGCAGGGGAGGACGAGACGGCATGGCCGATGCCACGCTGGACCTGGCGACGGTCTGGGACCAGATCCGGGAGCGACTGGCGACCAGCCTCTCCCCGCAGCAGAACGCGATGCTGAACCTGACGCGACCCGTCGGGCTGTTCGAGGACACCGCCGTCCTGGAGGCCCCGAACGAATTCACCCAGACGGTGCTCGAGTCCCGCATGCGCCGGGTGCTCGCCGAGGCGCTGTCCCAGACCTACGGCCGCGACATCCGCGTCGCCGTCCAGGTGGAGGACTCCCCGGCTCCTCCTCCGCCGCCCGCCGAGCCCGAGCCGACCCGGCGACCGTGGTCGGCCGTGGAGGCGCAACGGGCCGAGGAGGACCAGGCGACCCGCGACCGTGCCGACGACGGGCGCAGCGCGTTCGGCGTGCGGACCGACGTCGTCGGCACCGCCGCCCCCTGGGACCGGTCCGCATCCGCCGACCGGTCGGCCACCCCCGAGTTCCCCGAGGTCCGCGAGCTCCACCCGGCCGACGGCCCGCAGCGTCCGCCGGCCGACCGTGGCGCTCCGGAGGACTGGAGCACCACGACGTGGGGCCCGACCGGGCCCGCCCCCGACTCCGGCAGCCGGGACTGGGGCGGCGAGGACGAGCGGACCGCCGACGTGCTCCCCTTCGACGTCGACGCACCAGCGGGGGAGCCCCGCCGTTCCGGTGGCGGCTCGGCAGCCCGCCCCCGGCGCGCCGAGTCGGGCCGACCGGGCGGGCTGGATCCCGGCCTCAACCCGAAGTACGTCTTCGACTCCTTCGTCATCGGGAACAGCAACCGCTTCGCGCACGCCGCCGCGGTCGCCGTCGCCGAGGCCCCCGCCCGGGCGTACAACCCGCTGTTCATCTACGGCGAGTCGGGGCTGGGCAAGACCCACCTGCTGCACGCCATCGGCCACTACGCCGCCCGGATGTTCCCCAACGTCCGCGTCCGGTACGTGAGCACCGAGGAGTTCACCAACGAGTTCATCAACCTGGTGCACTCCGGCCGGGCCGAGGAGTTCCGGCGCCGCTTCCGGGACATCGACTTCCTGCTGATCGACGACATCCAGTTCCTCGAGCGGGCCGAGCGCACGCAGGAGGAGTTCTTCCACACCTTCAACACGCTGCACAACGCCAGCAAGCAGATCGTGATCACCTCCGACCGGCCGCCGAAGAAGCTGACCACGCTGGAGGACCGGCTGCGCACCCGCTTCGAGTGGGGGCTGATCACCGACGTCCAGGCGCCGGACCTCGAGACCCGTATCGCGATCCTCCGCAAGAAGGCGTGGGGCGAGCGGCTCCAGGTGCCCGACCAGGTGCTGGAGTTCATCGCCAGCAAGGTGCAGACCAACATCCGCGAGCTCGAGGGCGCGCTCATCCGGGTCACCGCGTTCGCCTCGCTGAACAAGCAGCAGGTCGACCTGCCGCTGGCCGAGCTTGTGCTCAAGGACCTGATCAGCGACGAGCAGGGCCCGCAGATCACCGCGGCGATCATCATGGCCGCCACGGCGGAGTACTTCTCCGTGACGATGGAGGAGCTGCAGGGCACCAACCGCAGCCGCACGCTGGTCAACGCCCGGCAGATCGCGATGTACCTCTGCCGCGAGCTGACCGAGCTGTCCCTGCCGCGCATCGGTGCCTCGTTCGGCGGCAAGGACCACACCACGGTCATGCACGCCGTCAAGAAGATCACCAACCTGATGAGCGAGCGGCGGGCCACCTACACCCAGGTCACCGAGCTCACCGCCCGCATCAAGAGCCGCGCCCGGCAGTAAGAGGACCCCTCCCTCTCCCCACTCGCTCGCTCGTGGCGAGCCTTGGGAGGGGCCGGCGGACCGCACCGCGCCCACAACCGGCTCCCCGGAGCACTCCGCGCCCGCCAGCCGCTCGCCGGTTGCGCGCGGTCCGTCCACCTCGGGGGCCCCTCACGCGCCCGCTCGTGGCCTTCCCCGGCTCACCTGGCGGGGGTCCTGGCTCACCTGGTGGGGTCCTGGCTCACCACCGATCGTGAGCCAGGACCCAGGACGATCAGGTCACCTGATCAACATCGCGGAGGCCTGGTCCGGGGACGCCGGCGGTGACGGCGCGCGGCCGGAACGGTCACCGTCCGGACAGCTACCGGCCACCGTCCCGTGGTGGTCGACAAGTGGTTGTCCACACCTGTGTGGATCCCTGGGGACGACGGATCCGCAGGTTCTGGGCGCGATGACCCGCGCAAGGGCGCCGGAGGACGTCGACTCGTCGAGAAGTTGTCCCCAGGAATGTGCACAGACTGGGGGAAACCGCGACGACGTCGTTCCCCGCCGTCACGGGACGCCGCCGCCGGCACCCGGTCCCGCCGGCTCCGCCCGCTCAGCGAGCGCCTGACCTGGGAGAACACCGTGCCGGGCGACGCCGGGCTCACTCCGCCAGGGACGCCCACCGCACGCCACGCACAGGACCTGGGGACGGACCGGGGAGACGCAGGGGACAGCAGGTGGACCGCCGCGGGTCACGGTGCACAACCGTCGATCTGTCCACGTGTCGACAACAGGAGGACGCCGACCACCCACAGTCGGCCAACACCCCCGATCGGCCGCTGACCTGCGGGAAGGGCCTCGATCCCCAGCTTCCACACCAGTGATGACGAGGATGAAGGAGTTATCCCGGAAAATTCTCGAACCACACTCTGGGTGGGGACGCTGCGCTGCGAGGCTCCCCGGAGCGCAGCGGCAGGATCCGGATCAGCAGCCCATCGAGGGACCGGGGTTTCCCCACCGGGGGCTGCAACAGGCACGATGAGCACCGCAGCGGAGCCCTGGCCTCGCAGCAGTACGAACGACGAGCTCCGTGCCCGCGCCGTCCGCCCTCCCGGTGGCCGCAGGGCCGGACCGAACATGGGTGGGTCGAGAGATGAAGTTCCGGGTGGCACGTGAGGTGCTCGCCGACGCCGTCGCCTGGACGGCGCGCAGCCTGCCGCCGCGGCCGTCGGTACCGGTGCTGGCGGGCATCCTGCTCGAGGCCGACGGGAACCAGCTGTCGGTCTCCGGCTTCGACTACGAGGTGTCGGCCCGCTCCGAGGTCGACGTGCAGACCAGTGAGAGCGGCCGCGTCCTCGTCCCGGGGCGGCTGCTCGCCGAGATCACCCGCGCGCTGCCCCCGCACCCGGTCGAGATCAGCGCCGAGGGCCCGCGCCTGGCGATCACCTGCAGCAACGCTCGGTTCAGCCTGCCGACGCTGCCGGTCGAGGACTACCCGTCCCTGCCCTCCATGCCCTCGGCCGCCGGGAACGTCGACAGCGACGTCTTCGCCGAGGCCGTCGCCCAGGTCGCGGTCGCAGCCGGGCGGGACGACACGCTGCCGATGCTCACCGGTGTCCGGCTGGAGATCGACGACGACCAGATCACCCTCGCCGCCACCGACCGCTACCGCCTCGCCGTGCGCGAGTTCGCCTGGCGCCCGCAGACCTCCGGGCTCTCGGCCGCGGTGCTGGTCCCGGCGCGCACGCTCGCCGAGGCGGCCAAGACGCTGACCAGCGGCCCGGAGATCACGCTCTCGCTGTCCTCGGGCAGCTCGGGCGAGGGCATCCTCGGCCTCTCGGGCAAGGACCGGCAGACCACCACCCGGCTGCTCGACGCCGAGTTCGTGAAGTACCGCGCGATCATGCCCAACGAGTCGCTGGCCAACGCCACCCTGCCGGTGGGCCTGTTCACCGACGCAGCGAAGCGGGTGGCCCTGGTCGCCGAGCGGGGGACGCCGCTGCGCTGCGAGTTCACGCCGGGGCAGGTCACCCTGCGGGCCGGGGGCAGCGACGACGAGGGGCAGGCGGAGGAGCGCTGCGACGTCGAGTTCGACGGCGAGCCGCTGACCATCGGGTTCAACCCGACGTTCCTGCTCGACGGGCTGGCCGCCGTGCACACCGAGCGCGCGCGGATGGACTTCACCAGCCCGCTGAAGCCGGCCGTGCTGTCCGGCGTCGAGGAGCCGGCGGCCGACGACGACAAGCCGGCGCCGGTCGAGCGTCCCGGGAGCTACCGGTACCTGATCATGCCGGTGCGGCTGCCGGGCTGAGCCACTTCCGCCCCAGGGCCCCTGCGCGGGCCCGGGGTCGGCCGCCGGGCGGGAGCCGCCCGGCACGAGCACGATGGATCGCGACCACGACGGCGAAGAGAGGCGGGACCGTGCAGCTGGGGCTGATCGGGCTGGGCAAGATGGGCGGCAACATGGCCGAGCGGCTGCGCCGCGCCGGGCACGAGGTCGTGGGATACGACCGTGCTCCCGGCAAGCGCGACGTCGACAGCCTGCCCGCACTGGTGGAGGCGCTCACAACGCCTCGCGTGGTGTGGGTGATGGTGCCCGCGGGTGAGCCGACGAAGGCGACGATCAAGGAGCTGAGCGAGCTGCTCAGCCCCGGCGACGTCGTGATCGACGGCGGAAACTCGAAGTACACCGACGACCAGGTGCACGACGTCATGATGCGCGAGAAGGGCATCGGCTACATCGACGCCGGCGTCTCCGGTGGCGTCTGGGGCCTGGAGAACGGCTACGCGCTGATGGTCGGTGGCACCAAGGAGGACGTCGCCAAGGCGCAGCCGATCTTCGACGCGCTCAAGCCGCCGGCACCGCACGACGAGTCCGGGCAGGAAATGCCCGGCGCCGGGTTCGTGCACGCCGGCCCGGTGGGCGCCGGCCACTTCAGCAAGATGGTCCACAACGGCATCGAGTACGCGCTGATGCAGGCCTACGGCGAGGGCTACGAGCTGCTGGCCGCCGTCGACCTCGTCGAGGACGTCCCGGGCGTCATCGCGTCCTGGACGCAGGGCACCGTCATCCGCTCCTGGCTGCTGGACCTGCTGGTCCGCGCGCTGGAGGAGGACCCGGCGCTCGAGGAGATCAGCGGCTACGCCGAGGACTCCGGCGAGGGTCGCTGGACCGTCGAGCAGGCGATCGAGAACGCCGTCCCCGTGCCGACGATCGCGGCCTCGCTGTTCGCCCGCTTCTCCTCCCGGCAGGACGACTCGCCGACCATGAAGGCGGTCGCCGCGCTGCGCAACCAGTTCGGCGGGCACTCGGTGCGCGCCGTCCAGGCGCAGGAGGCCGAGCGGCCCGCGTGACCGGGGAGGGCCTGAGGTGTACCTGAGGCACCTGCAGGTCGGCTCCTTCCGCAGCTGGGACCGGGTGGACCTGGCCCTGGGGCCGGGGCCGACCGTGTTCGTCGGGCGCAACGGCGAGGGCAAGACCAACCTCGTCGAGGCGGTCGGCTACCTGGCGACCATGAGCAGCCACCGGGTCTCCGGTGACGCTCCGCTGGTCCGTCACGGAGCGGCCCAGGCGGTGGTCCGCGCGGCGCTGCGCCGCGGTGACCGGGAGCTGCTCGTCGAGATCGAGATCAACCCCGGCAAGGCCAACCGGGTGCGGGTGAACCGGGCCGCCCTGCCCCGCCCCCGCGAGGTGCTGGGCCTGGTGCGCACGGTGCTGTTCGCGCCCGAGGACCTGTTGCTGATCCGTGGCGACCCCACCGAGCGGCGTCGCTTCCTCGACGAGCTGCTCGCCACCCGGACGCCCCGCCTGGCCGGCGTGCGCAGCGACTACGAGCGCGTGCTCAAGCAGCGCAACGCACTGCTGAAGACCGCCCGCCTGGCGCGCGGCAAGGCGATGGAGACCCTCGACGTCTGGGACGGGCACCTCAGCGACCTCGGCGGTCAGCTGCTGGCCGCCCGCCTACGGCTGGTCGCCGACCTGGCGCCGCACGTCGCCGAGTCCTACGCCGGCGTCGCCGGGGACGGCGCCGCGACCGCGGGCCTGGGCTACAGCTCGACGGTGCCGCTGGCCGGGGACGGCGCCGCCCTGCGGGCCGACGACGAGCTGCCCTCCGGGGCGGAGCTCACCGAGGCGATGCGGGCGCGGGTCGCCGAGCGCCGCGGCGACGAGCTCGACCGCGGCATGACGCTGGTGGGGCCGCACCGCGATGACCTGGTGATCCACCTCGGCCCCGCCCCCGCGAAGGGCTTCGCCAGCCACGGGGAGAGCTGGTCGCTGGCCCTGGCGCTCAAGCTGGCCACCTTCGCCCTGCTCCGGAGCGAGGGCGAGGACCCCATCCTGATCCTCGACGACGTGTTCGCCACGCTCGACGCCGAGCGGCGGGCGGCCCTCGCCCAGGTCGCACGGTCGGCCGAGCAGACGCTGATCACCGCGGCCGTCGTCGACGACGTGCCCACGGAGCTGCGCGGCACCCGGGTCGAGGTGGGCGGTGGCCTGGCGCTCGTGGTGAAGGACGCCGTCCCGGCCGGTGAGGGAGGAGCCCGGTGAGCGAGGACCGGCCGGCGCGGCCCAGCGACATCGCGCGAGCCGCGCTCGAGGCGGCGCGGGCCGCCTCGGCGGCCCGGCCGCGGCCCACCCGTCGCCGGATCGCCGGCCCGCGCCGCACCTGGACCGGGCCGCGCCCGGGCGCCGACGACCCCCAGCCGCTCGGCAACCTGGTCGACGCCCTGGTCAACCAGCAGGACTGGTCGGCCCGGACGAAGGTGGGCTCGGTGTTCGGCCGGTGGGACGCGATCGTCGGCCCCGACATCGCCGCGCACTGCCGGCCGCAGACCCTCAGCGAGGGCGAGCTGCTGGTCGTCGCCGAGTCCACGGCGTGGGCCACGCAGCTGCGGCTGCTGGCGCCGTCCATCCTCGGCAAGCTGCGCGCGCAGGTGGGCGGGGACGTCGTGACCCGGTTGCGCGTTGTCGGACCGACGGCTCCCAGCTGGAAGAAGGGTCCGCGCTCGGTGCGCGGCCGGGGGCCGCGCGACACCTACGGATGAGGCGCCCGCCCGGCGGGCCGGCGCCGGGGAGGACGATGCAGGTATGAGCACCCCCCGCGACGGTGACCGGGACGGCTTCGACGACGGCGACGGCCGCGGCTGGCGCGAGCCGCCGCACCTCGGCGGCGGCGGGGCCGGGGACGAGGACCGCCCCAACTTCGCCGACCGGCGGAGGACGCCCCGCGACGAGCCGCCGGCCAACCAGCCCTGGCAGCCCCCGGGGTGGGACCTGCCCGCCGCGGAGCCCGAGCGTCCGGCTCCGTCCCGGGAGGACGTGCCGCCGGCGGGCTACCCGCCACCGCAGGGCCCGCAGTACCCGCAGGCGCAGCCCCCGCAGGAGCAGCACCCCCAGCAGCAGTTCCCGCCCCAGGAGTTCCCGCCACCGGAGCAGCCGGCGCGACGGGGGCTGTTCGGCCGCCGCCGGCGCACGCCGGGCGCCGTCGAGCAGGTGTTCCGCTACGAGGGCGACCTGGTGGGCGCCCAGGGATGGGCGCTGCAGAACGGCTGGACGGTGTCCGACGGCACCGCTCCGGAGGACGCCCCCCTCGACGACCTGATCGCCAGCGCTCCAGTGCGCGCCACCAAGGACCACCGGGCGGGGAACGTGCTGCGCGGCCGGGCGGGCACGCTCGAGCTGGTCGCGTTCGACGTCGTCTACGCGTCGGGCCGCTACCTCGTGCCGGAGTACGCGGTCACCGCCGTCCCGATGCTGGGCAGCGTGCCGGGCTTCCGGC
The DNA here is from genome assembly GCF_054051175.1 of Blastococcus sp. SYSU DS0753. Classification (NCBI taxonomy): domain Bacteria; kingdom Bacillati; phylum Actinomycetota; class Actinomycetes; order Geodermatophilales; family Geodermatophilaceae; genus Blastococcus; species Blastococcus sp. SYSU DS0753. Next base: position 82,350 of record NZ_JBJHAT010000017.1, read on the forward strand.
TGAGCCCGGCCCGCTTCTGGCGGCACCGGACCGGCGGCCTCGTGCCGATGCCCAGCGGCGACGAGGCCTTCGACGCCCGCTGGCTGCTGCTGGCCGCCGAGGACGACCCGCGGCTGCGCCGCCTGGCCCAGGACCCGGCCGTGCACGCGCTGCTGCTCGGCAGCGACGACGGCGACGAGTTCTGGTCGGCTGCGGGGCACGTGGCGGCGGTCCGGCCCGACGGGCACCGGCCGCAGTTGCTGGAGCACCACACGCGGCTGCTGACGGCGATCACCGCCGGCCTCACCGCCGGCGCCTGACGGCGTCGCCCGCGGTGACAGCTCCGGCGGACGGCCCTGCCCCGGCCGCGCGGCTGGCCGACCTGCTGCCGCTCCTGCGCCCGCACCGCCGCCAGCTCCTGCTGGCCGCCGGGCTGTCGCTGGTCGGCGCGGCCGCTGCGCTCGCCCAGCCGGCTCTCGTGGCGCGGGTCATCGACGTGGTGGGTGCCGGCGACCCGCTGCTCCCCGCGGTCGGGCTGCTCGTGGTCGTGCTGGTGGCCGCGTCGGCCCTCTCGGCGGTGCAGCAGTTCGTCCTGCAGCGCACGGCCGAGGGGTTCGTGCTCACCACCCGGCTGACCCTGGTCGACCGGTTGCTGCGGCTCCCCGTGGCGGAGTACGACCGCCGCCGCACCGGCGACCTGATGTCCCGGGTGGGCTCGGACACCACGCTGCTGCGCGCCACCGTGACCGCCGGCGTGGTCGAGGTCGCCGGCTCGGTGGTCGTCGGGGTGGGCGCCCTGGTGGCCATGGCCGTGGTCGACGTCTGGCTGCTGCTCGTCACGGTGCTGGCCGTCGCCGTCGGTGCGGTCGCCGCCGTCCTCGCCTCCCGCGGCGTGCGCCGGCTGTCGCAGCGCGCCCAGGAGGAGGTCGGGGCGATGACGGCGGCGGTCGAGCGGGCGCTGTCGGCGGTCCGCACCATCCGGGCCAGCGGGGCCACGACGCGGGAGGTCGCGGCCGTGGGCGCCAGTGCCCGCCGCGCCTACGCGGCCGGCGTGCAGGTGGCCCGGCTGGAGGCGCTGGTCTCGCCGGCCGGCTCGATCGCCGTCCAGGGGGCCTTCCTGGCGGTGCTCGGCGTCGGCGGCTACCGGGTGGCGAGCGGTTCGATCACCGTGGCGTCCTTGGTCGCCTTCATCCTGTACCTGTTCCTGCTGGTCATGCCCCTGGGTCAGGCGATCAGCGCGTGGACACAGCTGCAGACCGGCCTGGGCGCGCTCGCCCGGATCCAGGAGGTGCTCGCCCTCGCGCCGGAGGACGACGAGCGCCCGCAGCGCACCGGGTCGGGATCAGTGGCGCCGGTCGCCGGCGCACCGCTGCTGGAGCTCGACGGCGTCTCGTTCGCCTACCCCGACGGCACCCCCGTGCTGCACGGGGTGTCCCTCCAGGTCCCCGCCGGCAGCCGGGTCGCGCTGGTCGGCCCGTCGGGTGCGGGCAAGTCGACGGTCCTGGCGCTGATCGAGGGCTTCTACCCGCTCTCCGGCGGGGCGATCCGGTGGGCGGGCACCGACGTCCGGGACCTGCCCCGGGCGGCCCTGCGCGCCCGGCTCGGCTACGTGGAGCAGGAGGCGCCGGTCCTGGCGGGGTCGGTGCGCGACAACCTGCTGCTCACCCGGCCCGACGCGACCGATCCCGAGCTGTGGGCGGTGCTCGCCGACGTGGGCCTGACCGAGGTGGTGCGCCGGTCCCCGCGCGGCCTGGACGTGCTGGTCGGCGACGAGGGCGTGCTGCTCTCCGGGGGTGAGCGGCAGCGCCTGGCCATCGCCCGCTCCCTGCTCGCCCGGCCGGAGCTGCTGCTGCTCGACGAGCCGACGGCGAGCCTGGACGCGCGGAACGAGGGCCTGCTGCGCACGACGCTGGCGGCGGCGTCGGCGGGCCGGGCGCTGCTCGTCGTCGCCCACCGGCTGTCCACCGTCCTCGACAGCGACCAGATCGTGGTGCTCGACGAGGGCCGGGTGGTCGCCCGCGGCACCCACGACGAGCTGGTCGGCACGAGCCCGCTCTACCGGGAGCTCGCCGCCGCCCAGCTGCTCGTCTGAGGCCGCTGATGATCAGGTCACCTGATCGTCAGGGGTCCTGGCTCACCGTCGACGCTGAGCCACGACCCCGCGCGCTGAGCCACGCCGGCGCGGCGGCCCGTCCGCTGGGTCGCTCGGCCGCTCGGGGGTTGCCGCGGCGCATGCC
>NZ_JBJHAT010000018.1:0-80402 GCF_054051175.1 Blastococcus sp. SYSU DS0753
GGGCCCGGGAGCGTCATCGCTCCCGGGCCCCCGGCGTCCACCCCTCCCGTCGGTCAGCGGCGGCCCCGCGCCTTCCGCAGCTCCTTCACCAGCAACGCGATCCCGGCACCGATCAGGACCAGCCAGAGCAGGCCACCGTCGTCCAGCAGGCCCAGGGCGAGGTCCACGCCGGCCATCGTCGTGATCGCCAGGAGCACGAAGACCAGGCCGGGCACCAGCGCGACGAGATCCGGCTTCCGCCGCTGTGGCGGCTGCGGGTGGTCCTCGGTCGCCAGCGGCGCCACCATCTGCCACTGCTGCTCCTGCCACGCCGTCGGCGTGGTCGGGAACTCGCTGTAGTCAGCCACGGGACACCTCCACCTGTCCGATACCGGAGTCGATCTCGAGCACGATCTCGGCCTCGCCATCGTCGGTCCACTCGGCCGCGCCCGTCCCGGGGTAGAAGCCACCGCCGGACCCGAGGGAACCGAGGACGTCGGCCTCACCCAGCCCCTGGTCCACGCGGACGCTCGCGTCCGCGGAGGAGGGCAGGACGACCTCGACGTCGCCGACGCCGTGCTCCACGCGGATCTCGAGGGCGTCGGCCAGATCGGCCACGGGCACCTCGGAGAGGTCCACGGTGAGGGTGCCGACACCGCCCTCGTAGAGCTCGCGCACGTCGGCGACGGACTGCGGCCGGTACGTGCGGTCGCCCACCCCGGCGTCGTTCGGCGCCGCGTCGGCGATCGCCAGCGCCACCGCCAGGATGATGCCGAGGGTGAGCAGGCTGCCGCGCGCGGTGCGGCCCTGGCTGAACGCGGCGACGACGAGCCCGGCGCCGACCACGAGCAGGGCGGTCCCGAGGTAGCCGACGGCGCCGACGTCCCAGCCGGTGAGCTGGGCGATCAGCGCGAGCGCCCCGACGACGATCAGCAGGCAGGCGATCGTGAAGCCGGGGACCGGCGAGCGGGGGCCGGCCGGTTCCCGGACGCGCGGTGTGGCGGGCTGCCCGGGCGACGGCTCGGCCGTCCCTTCCGGGCCGGCCGGCATGAGCAGCCAGAGCAGGAGGTAGACCAGCAGGCCGGTGCCGCCGGCGAGCGCGAGGGCGACGAAGCCGACCCGCCACAGGAGTGCGTCGATGCCGGTGTACTCGGCCAGGCCGCCGTTCACCCCGCCGATGACCTTGTCGGTGCGGCTGCGGCGCAGCGGGGGGCGGGCCGGTGGGCCGGGCGGCGGGGACCAGGCCGGTGGCTCCACCGTGGGCGGAGCCGGAGGGGGTGGTGAGGTCATGCCACAGAGCCTGCCCACCGGACGAGGCGGACACCATCAGGGAATCCCCGGAACCGACCCTGGTTCCTCTTCCGGGGTGATCACCGGTGTCGGCGGCGCCACGCCCGGTGCGACGATCGGTAGCGTGACCACCACCCTGCCGCCGCGCCCGCCGCTGGTGCGCCCGCGCGAGGGCCGGGTCGTCGCCGGGGTGGCGGCCGGAACCGCGGCCCACCTGCGCCAGGACCCCCTGGTGGTGCGGGTGGCCTTCGTGCTGCTGGCCACCACCGGGCTGGGCATCATCGGGTACGGGCTGCTCTGGATGACGATGCCGGTCGGCGCGCCCGGGGTTCCGGCGCCCGAGCCGCAGGGCTGGCGACCCGCCGGCGTCCGCCAGTGGGTCCTGCTGGCGGTCCTCGGCCTCGCCGCGGCGAGCCTGCTCGGTCAGCTCACGGCCTGGACCAGCAGTGACGTCGTCCTCCCGCTCGTCCTGCTCGTCGGCGGCCTGGCCGTGATCTGGCGGCAGCTGGACACCGACCGGACGCTCGCCGTGCCGGCGGCCCGCTGGGTGCTGGCCGGCGGGGTCGCCGTCGTGGGTGTCGGGCTCTTCCTCCTGCTGGCCACCACCGGTCAGCTGGCCAACGCCCGCAACGGCTTCGCCGCGACGCTGCTGATCCTCACCGGCGTCGTCCTGGCGACCGCACCGCTGTGGCGCCGGCTGCTCGACTCCCGCGCCGAGGAGCGCGCCGCGCGGATCCGGTCGGAGGAGCGAGCCGCCGTCGCCGCGCACCTGCACGACTCGGTGCTGCAGACCCTGGCCCTGATCCAGCGCAACGCCGACGAGCCGCAGGCGGTGAGCCGGCTGGCCCGCAGCCAGGAGCGCGAGCTCCGGGCCTGGCTGTACGACCCGGCGGCCGTCCGCGAGGGCGGCACGTGGGCCGGGCTGGTGGCGGGCATGGTCGCCGAGGTGGAGGCGGACCACGCGCTCACCGTCGACCCCGTCGTGGTCGGCGACGCCCCCGTCGACGAGGAGCTGGCCGCGCTCGGCGCCGCGACCCGCGAGGCCCTGGTCAACGCGGCCAAGCACTCCGGCGTGCCGTCCGCGGACCTGTACACCGAGGTGACCGCCGACCAGGTGTCGGTGTTCGTCCGGGACCGCGGCAAGGGGTTCGACCCCGGCACGGTGCCCGACGACCGGCGCGGCCTGCGCGACTCGGTGCGGGGCCGGCTGGCCCGGCTGGGCGGCAGCACGCAGATCCGGTCGACGCCGGGGGAGGGGACCGAGGTGGAGCTGGTCCTGCCGAGGAAGGCCGTGGGCGGGCAGCGGCGGGAGCAGCGCGGCGAGGCGGCCGCGGACCGGGCGGGAGCACCGCAGCGAGGATCGAGAGTGGAGCGGACCAACCGCGGAGGTGGCCTGGGCATGCGAGCGGGGAGCGGTGCGCCGCACGGAAGCGAACAGGGAGGCCGGGCATGACCTCGCGGGTGTTCGTGGTCGACGACCACGCGATGGTGCGCACCGGGGTGCGGGCGGAGCTCGGCGACTCCGTGGCCGTCGTCGGCGAGGCGGCCGACGTCGCCGGCGCGGTCGAGGGCATCCGTGCCACCCGTCCCGATGTCGTGCTGCTGGACGTGCACATGCCCGGCGGGGGCGGGCGCGCGGTGCTGGAGACGCTGCGGGGCGAGCTGCCCGAGGTGCGGTGGCTCGCGCTCTCGGTGTCCGACGCCGCCGAGGACGTCATCGCCGTGATCCGCGCCGGGGCGCGCGGCTACGTGACCAAGACGATCTCCGGGCCCGACCTGCTCGACGCCGTCCGCCGGGTCGCCGACGGCGACGTCGTCTTCAGCCCCCGGCTGGCCGGGTTCGTGCTGGACGCCTTCGCCGCCGGGGGCGCGGTCGCGCAGGCGCCGGCGGCCGAGGAGGCCAGCGACCCGGGGCTGGACCTGCTGAGCGCCCGCGAGCGGGAGGTCATGCAGCTGCTGGCCCGCGGCTACACCTACCGCGAGATCGGCTCCCGGCTGTTCATCTCGGTGAAGACGGTCGAGTCCCACGCCTCCAACGTGCTGCGGAAGCTGCAGCTGTCCAACCGCAACGAGCTCACCCGCTGGGCGGCGACCAACCGGCTGCTCTGACCGGCGACGACTGGCCGCTCCGCCGGCCCCCGGCCAGGATGTGTGGCGGACCACATCCCCGGGGAGAGGAGCTCCTTCGTGCTGCGCACCCTGTCGCGCCCGCTGGTGACCGGCGTCGAGAGGTACCTCCCGGGGGCCTTCGTCTTCGCCGTCGTCCTGACCGTGATCGTCGCCGTCCTCGCGCTGGTCTTCGGCGACATCGGTCCCGCCGAGCTGACCCGGGCGTGGGGCGACGGCCTCTCCGGCCTGCTGGCCTTCATGACGCAGGTGGCCCTCGTGCTCCTGCTCGGCTACACGCTGGCGCTCACGCGGCCGGTCAAGGCCGGGCTGACCCGCATCGCCGACGTCCCCAAGAGCCCCCGGGCGGCGTACGCCTTCGTGGCCCTCGTCTCGGCCCTCGCCTCGCTGATCAGCTTCGGGCTGGGGCTGGTGGTCGGCGGCGTCATCGCCCTCGAGGTCGGCCGGGCCGCCCGGCGTCGCGGCACGCGACTGCACTACCCGCTGCTGGTGGCCAGCGCCTACTCCGGCTTCGCCGTCTGGCACATGGGCTACAGCGCCACCGGCCCGCTGGCCGCGGCGACCCCGGGGAGCTTCGTCGAGGAGGCGATCGGCCGCACCATCCCGATCAGCGAGACGGTCTACTCGCCGTGGAACCTCATCGCGATCGTCGTCGCCGTCGCCGCGATCCTCGGCACGGTGGTGCTCCTGGCCCCCAAGGACAGGGACCGGGTCGTCCAGCTCCCCGAGCGGATGGGGACCGAGGAGCCCGACATCGAGCTGAAGACCCCGGGGACCCCGGCCGAGCGCCTGGAGGCCTCGCGGCTGGTCACCCTCGTCCCGGGTGTCGCCCTGCTCGTCTACCTCGGCGTCTACTTCGCGCAGGAGGGCTTCGACCTCACCCTCGACATCGTCAACTGGAGCTTCCTCGCGGCGATCCTGCTCATCGTGCGCAGCCCGGCGGAGCTGGCCGAGCTCGTCGGCGGAGCGGTGCGGACCGTCGGGGAGGTGCTGCTCCAGTACCCGCTCTACGCCGGGATCATCGGGATGATGACCGCCTCCGGGCTGGCGGCGCAGCTGAGCGGGTGGTTCACCGACATCGCCAGCCCCGGCAGCCTCGGGCTGATGGCCTTCCTCTCGGCCGGGCTGCTGAACCTGTTCGTGCCGAGCGGCGGCGGCCAGTTCGCCGTGCAGGCACCGATCTTCCTCGACGCCGCCGACTCCCTCGGCGTCGATCCGGCCGTCATCACCATGGCGATCGCCTACGGCGACCAGTGGACGAACATGATCCAGCCGTTCTGGGCCCTGCCGCTGCTCGCGGTGGCCGGTCTCGGCGTCCGCGACATCTTCGGGTTCACCGCGATCACCTGCCTGATCACCGGCATCATCTTCGCCGGCACCCTGCTCGTGCTCGGCGGCGGCTGAGCGGCGCCGCCGCCGAGCACGGCCGTCAGCGGAAGTGGCTCTTCGGGATGACCCCGTGCACGCCGACGGTCCGGTCGACCACCTGGGAGACCTCGAAGTCGACCGCGGCGGACAGGTACGCGTAGGCGACGGCGCGGTCCATCCCGAGGTCGTTCTGCAGGAAGTCCAGGGCGTGCACCACCGCCCGCCGGTTGGCGACGTCGAGATCGCTGCCCTGCCCGAACCGGGCGCCGTCGGGGTCGGACAGGCCGATCGGCAGCCATGACTCCGGCGTCTCCCCGAACGGGTAGCGGAACGCCACCGAGGGGGCGTCGGAGGTGCCCGCGCGGCAGACGGTCAGCCGGAACGTGAGGCGCAGCGAGCCCTCGAGGGCGGTGAGGGCGACCTCGCCGCTGCCCATCGACATGTGCGGGTCCCCGACCGAGAAGAGCGCGCCGGCCGCGACGACCGGCACGTAGAACGCCGACCCCACACCGAGAAGGTTCACGTCGATGTTGCCGCCACCCACGGTGGGCGGGATGGAGTTGACCAGCGGGTCGTTGAGCGCCGTCGCGTCCCCGACCGTCGCCACCGCCATGAGGCCGGCGAAGGGGTCGACCGGCCAGGAGACCGTGCCCTTCGGCCCGCGCGGCAGGGATGCCCGCACCACGCCGCCGCGGACCGCCAGCGGGGTGAAGTGCGAGACGTTGCCGTACTTCAGCGGGTCCCCGGTGCCGCGCCCGTCGGGCGTGGTGGGCATGACCTCGGCGGCGGTGATGTCGCCGGGGTCGGCGGCGAACGCCGCCGACAGCGCGCCTTTGCCGTGCCGGCTGGAGACGACGCCGTAGGGGACGCGGGGCAAGGCCGTCAGCAGTTCGATCTTGAGGACGTCGCCCGGGCGCGCGCCCTCGACGTGCACCGGCCCGGTGACCACATGCGGGCCGTCGGCGTCGAAGTTCCGTGGGTGCCGGGCGTACTCCGCCGCGATGGCGACGGCGTCGTCGAGCACCTCGCCCCGGGGCACCCCCTTGCTGCCGAACCAGGCCACCGGGTCGCGCCCCTGGTCCTCGAGGATCCCTTCGTGGCTGACGGTGTCGATGGTGATCGTCCCGCCCGACCGCAGGTGGGCCACCGGGGTGTCGGTGGTGCGCGGGAGGTAGCCCCACCGCACCTCGTCGGGTCGTGAGGGCAGGTAGACCTGGCCGTCGATCGGTCCCTTGCCCGGCTGGAGGACCTCCCGGGGCAGCCGCGTGCGCGGCGCGGGTGCGGCGGCCGCCGGACCCGCTGTCGCCGCCCCCGCGGCCAGCAGCGCCCCGGTGGCCAGGGCGGCCTGCACGAACCCGCGGCGGCCGAGCCCCCGCTCGAGGCGCTCGGCCGCCTCCTGCGGGTCGGGGGTGGCGCGGTCGTGCGAGGTGGTCGTCAACGTGTTCTCCCGGTGCCGGCGGTGGGCGTCGGGGGAGTTCTACGGGCCCGGTGTTGCGTCCACGTGGCGCCGACGGGACGCCGTGTTACGAGCTCGTTCCGCCCGCCGTCGAGCGCTCGGGAGCGAAGGCGGCGCGCCGGAAGGCGTCGAACAGCGGCGGTGGCTGCGGGGAGGCCCACATCTGGTTGGTCAGCAGGACGGCCGTCGTGCCGGTGACCGGGTCGGTCCACCACGTGCTGCCCAGGCCGCCGTCCCAGCCGTAGGACCCGGCGTGCCGCCCGTCCGCCTCGTCGGTGCGGCGGACGCCGATACCCAGCCCCCATCCGCCGCCCTCGTCGTCCACCGGGCCGACCTGATCGGTGGTCATGGCGCGGACCGCGCCCTCGCTCAACACCCGCGTCCCGTCGGGGGCGCACCCTCGCGTCTCCAGCGCGCAGGCGAGAGCGGCCAGGTCGCCGACCGTGGAGACCAGGCCGTCGGCGCCGTCGGGGAACGCGGGTGCCGACGACCACTGGCCGTCCACCGGGTCGTAGAGCTCCCGCACGCCATCGGGCCCCGGCGGCGTCCAGTGCGGCCCCAGCCGGTGGCGGGCCGCCGCCGGCACCCCGAAACCGGTGCTGCGCATCCCCGTCGGCCGGAGGATCCGCTCGTCCAGGACCGCGGGCAGCGGCCGCCCCGCGGCGCGCGACACCAGGACGCCGAGCACGCTGGCGCCCACGTGGTAGAGCCAGCGCCTGCCGGGCTGGTGGGCCAGCGGGACCGTGCCGAGCAGCCGCATCCACTCGTCCGGCTCCGGTGCGGCCCGGGGCGCCGGGGGTCCCACGGGCAGCCCCGCTGCGGCGAGCGCGGCCACCGTGGGGGACGGCCAGGGCGCGGTGAAGTCCAGGCCGAGCCCCAGCCGGAGGGTGAGGACGTCGCGGAGCGTGATCGGCCGCTCGGCCGGCACGGTCCCGGCGTCCGGGTCGGTGGGATCGACCAGGACCCGACGGGCGGCGAGCTCGGGGAGGAGTGCGTCGACGGGCTCGTCGAGGGCGAGGACGCCGTCGTCCACGAGCGCCATGGCCGCCGCGGCGACGACCGGCTTGGTCACGGAGGAGATGCGGAACACGGTGTCCGGGCGCACGGCGTCGCCGGTGCCGGGCGCGTGCACGCCCGCTGCGCCGCTGGAGACGGGTTCGCCGTGCCGGCCGACCCACCACGCGGCGCCCGGCACCTCCCCGGCGGCGACCGCCCCGGCCACCGCGTCCTCGATCCGGTCTGCGCGCTCTCTGCCACCGTCCACGGGGAGATGACCGGTCGCGCGGCCGCGACTCATCGCGTCAGGCGGTGTGCACCACGTGGAAGGCCTCGGCGGCCCGGCCGGCGGGCAGGCCGAACCGCTCCGCCGTCTGCCGCATCCAGGCGGTGACGAAGCCGTCGAGGTCGTCCAGATGGCTCACCTGGGTGACGTGCCGCCGGAGCGCGGCCAGCTTCCGGTCGAGCGCGTCGGTGACGTCGACGGCGTGGTCGGCGCGCGGGCTGGCGCCGAGCCACACCTCCGCGACGGTCCACGCCTCCAGCCCCTCGTCGGTCAGCAGCTCGGGGAAGGCGAACGGGTTGCGGGCGTCGGGGTAGACCGCGCGCAGGGTCGACTCGCCCACGGTCATGTGGTCGGGGTGGCTCGCGCCGATCCGCTCCCAGAAGCGCTCCGGCGAGCTGGTCAGCACCCGCTGGGGCCGCACCTGCCGGATGACCCGGCTGATGTCCCGGCGCAGGTCGAGGCTGAGCTCCAGCCGGCCGTCCGGGTAGCCGAGGAAGCGGACGTCGGTGACGCCGACCTCCGCGGCCGCCGCGACCTGCTCGGCCCGGCGCAGCGGCCCCATCCGCTCCCGCGGCGTCTCGTCGAACCCGCCCGCGTCGCCGTCGGTGACGATCAGGTAGGTGACCTCCGTGCCGGCGGCGGTCCAGGTGGCGACCGTCCCGGCGCTGCCGAAGTCCACGTCGTCGGGGTGGGCGAGCACGCAGAGAGCGCGCTCGACGTGGTCGGCGGGCCGGGTCGGCAGCGGGGAGGTCACCCGGCGGAGCCTACGGAGAGCCCGCGGAGCTTGTCCGGGTTGCGCACGACCAGCAGCTGCTCGATCCGCCCGTCGGTGACGACCGGCGAGATGGCCAGCAGCGGCGTTCCACCCGCCCACGCAGCGATGCCCGCGGCGCCGTTGACGTCGACGACCTCGATCCTCAGGTCTGGCAGCGCCGCGCCCTGCGCGACGATCCCTAGCAGGAAGCGCGCCACCTTGTCCGCGCCGGTGACCGGCCGCAACGCCGCCTTCACCTTGCCGCCCCCGTCGCTCACCAGGACGACGTCCGGCGCGAGGGCGGCGAGCAGCGCCTCGACGTCCCCACCGGCGCAGGCCGCGAAAAACCGCTCGGTCACCTCCTGCTGCGACCGGCGGTCGGCGGCGAACCGGGGACGGCGTGCCCGCACGTGCTCGCGGGCGCGGTGGGCGGTCTGGCGGACCGCGGCCTCGGACCGGCCCAGCGCCGCCGCCACCTCGGCGACCGGCAGGCCGAAGACCTCGCGGAGCACGAAGACCGCGCGCTCGGCGGGGGAGAGGCTCTCCAGCACCACGAGCAGGGCGAGGCCGACCTGCTCGCCGAGTTCCGCGGATCCGGTCGGGTCGGTGGGTGCGGGCGCGGCCGCCACCGGGGCGGCGCCGGTGAGCAGCGGCTCGGGCAGCCACGGCCCCACGTAGCTCTCCCGGCGGGCCCGGGCCGAGCCGAGCCGGTCCAGCGCCAGCCGGGTGGTGATCCGCACCAGGTAGGCCCGCGCGTCGGCCACCTCGCCCCGGTCGGCCGCCGACCAGCGCAGCCAGGCGTCCTGCACGACGTCCTCGGCGTCGGCGACGCTGCCGAGCATCTGGTAGGCCACCGAGAACAGCAGCCCCCGGTGCCGGTCGAACGGGGCGAGGGGCGCAGTCACGCGGGGAGCTCGCAGCGGTCCGAGAAGCCCTGGCTGGTGAGGCCCAGTGCGCTGTTGAACCGGGACCGCGAGTTCTCCACGGAGATCATCATCGTCAGCTCGACGAGCTCGGCGTCGTCGAGGTGGCGGCGCAGACCGGCGACCATCTCGTCGGTGACCTGCACCGGGGTCGTCGTCATCGCCTCCCCGTAGGCGAGCACCTGCCGCTCGAGGTCGGTGTAGACGTCGCTGTCGCGCCACCGCCGGACGTCCCGGAGCTTCGCCGGGTCGACCCCGTCCTGCGTGCTCACCCAGTAGCCGAAGTCCAGGCACCAGGAGCAGCCGATCGTCGCGGCCGACGACATGACCGCCAGCGCCTTGAGCGTGGGGTCCAGGCGGTTCCAGCGGGCCACCGACTGCTCGTGCCGGACGTAGGCGCGCAGCACGCGGCCGTGGTGCGCCATCGCCGCGCCAGGGTCCAGGACGACGCCGAAGCGGCGGCGGGAGTACCACTCGGCGAGGCGGACGAGCGGGGTGCGGGGCGGGTCGAGCGGGATGCGGGCCATGGTCGTTCCTCCCCACGGGGACGGGTGCCCATGGAGACGACGCAGCCGGCCGGGATGTGACACCGGGGCGCCGTCGACCGCGCCGCCGGCATCCCGCAGACTCGCCGTCGTGCCCGCCTTCACGCTCTCGGTCGCCCTCCGGTCCTCCGCCCCGCTGGACGACGCCAGGGTCGACGAGCTCCGGGCCGCCCTCGCCCCGGGCGACCCCGAGCTGCGGCTGTGGCGGGAACCCGACCGGGCGGTGCTGCGGGTGGCGACGGAGCGGGAGGCCGCGGACCTCGACGCCGCGCTGGTGCTGGGCATGCAGCTCGCCGACGAGGCGAACGAGGCCTGCCCGGGGCGGGTGTTAGAGGTCGCGGCGATGGGCGACGACGACTCGCAGGTCTGGCGCAGCGGCCCCTAGGCCCCCGTCGAGCCCCTCACCCCTCGCGCGCGAGGGGTGAGGAGGACGGCGGCCTCCTTGCAGGGGCCCGCGGCGGCCCCGTCCAGAGGCTCATCCTGAGCGTGCGAAGGGTGAGGAGGACGGGGTGTTCCTAGAGCCGGCCGCGGCCCTGGCGCAGCAGCATCATGCCCAGGTCGGCACCGCCGGGCCCCAGCGCCGAGCGGAACCGGGACAGGACCTGCTGCTCGCGGGAGAGCGAGAGCCGGGTTCCGCCGGAGGCAGCGCGCAGCGCGCCGATCTCCTGGCTGATCCGCAGCCGGCGGCGGACGAGCTCGATGATCTCGGCGTCGCAGGCGTCGATCGCGCTGCGGAGCGCACCGATCCGTTCGGCCGGGTCGGCGGGAGCGGTCGGGCCGGCGGGGGAGGAGGCGGTGAGCGTGTTCATCGGATGTCCTTCGCGGTGGCTGGACCTGGACCCGGGAAAAGAAAAAACGCCCCGGGCTCCTCGGGCCCGGGGCGTCGATTGCGGCATGTGCTCAGCCAGCGGTGACGGACACCGGATCCCGGTGGCCGTAGGAAAAGCGGACCGTGGCGAACACGAGCGGGAGTGTGCCACAGCCGCGCGGCCGGAGGTAGACGCGGTCGCCCGGGGCGGGTGGTGCGGCTGGTCCCCGGGCCCGGCGGAACGGTCACCCGTCCGGCTTACAGTGGCGGTCTCATGAGCAGCAGCCTCCAGCAGTCCCTCCCCGGCACCGCCGCCCTGCAGCGCTCCGCTCCCGGCTCGCTCGGGCGGGAGCTGGACCGGATGCTGGCGGGGCTCAACGGCCCGCAGCGCGACGCCGTCGTCCACGAGGGCAGCCCGCTGCTCATCGTCGCCGGCGCCGGGTCGGGCAAGACCCGGGTGCTCACCCACCGGATCGCCTACCTGCTCGGCGCGCGCGGGGTGCAGCCGGGCGAAATCCTCGCGATCACCTTCACCAACAAGGCCGCCGGTGAGATGAAGGAGCGGGTCGCCGCACTGGTCGGACCGCGGGCGCGGTCGATGTGGGTGTCGACCTTCCACTCGATGTGCGTGCGCATCCTGCGGGCCGAGGCCGCCAAGCTCGGAATGAAGTCCTCGTTCACGATCTACGACCAGGGCGACTCCATCCGGCTGATGACGATGGTCGCGCGCGACCTGGACCTCGACGCGAAGCGCTATCCCGGCCGCAGCCTGGCCAACCAGGTGTCCAACCTGAAGAACGAGCTCGTCGACGAGGAGTCGTTCAGCCCCCAGACGGCGCCGGAGAAGGTGCTGAAGGAGGCGTACACGCTCTACCAGCGGCGGCTGCGCGAGGCGCACGCCATGGACTTCGACGACCTGATCATGACGACGGTCCACCTGCTGCAGGCGTTCCCCGACGTCGCCGAGCACTACCGCCGCCGGTTCCGGCACGTGCTGGTCGACGAGTACCAGGACACCAACCACGCCCAGTACATGCTCGTGCGCGAGCTGACCGGCACGGGCGAGGGGCCGGTGCCGCAGGCCGAGCTGTGCGTCGTCGGTGACGCCGACCAGTCGATCTACGCGTTCCGCGGCGCGACGATCCGCAACATCGACGAGTTCGAGCGCGACTACCCGCAGGCGACCACGATCCTGCTGGAGCAGAACTACCGCTCCACCCAGCGGATCCTCAAGGCCGCGAACACGGTCATCGCCAAGAACACCGGCCGCCGGCCGAAGAACCTGTGGACCGACTCCGGCGACGGCGAGCTGATCGAGGGCTACGTCGCCGACAACGAGCACGACGAGGCGGCGTGGGTCGCCGAGCAGATCGACGCCCTGGTCGACGAGGGCGCGTTCCAGCCGAAGGACATCGCGGTCTTCTACCGCACGAACAACGCCTCCCGCGTGTTCGAAGAGGTCTTCATCCGCGTCGGCATGCCGTACAAGGTCGTCGGCGGGGTCCGGTTCTACGAGCGCAAGGAGGTCCGCGACGCGCTGGCCTACCTGAAGCTGGTCGCCAACCCGGCCGACGTGGTCAGCCTGCGCCGCATCATCAACGTGCCCAAGCGGGGGATCGGCGACAAGGCCGAGTCCTGCATCGAGTCGTTCGCCGACCGGGAGCGGATCGCGTTCGGGTCGGCGCTGCGGCGCTGCGCCGAGGTGCCCGACCTGGCCACCCGCTCGCTCAAGGCGCTGCAGGAGTTCGTGGCGCTGCTCGAGGAGTTCGAGCAGCTCGTCGAGACCGGCTCGGGCCCGGCTGCGCTGCTGGAGAGCATCCTCGACCGCACCGGCTACCTCGCCGAACTGCAGGCCAGCACCGATCCGCAGGACGAGGGCCGCGTCGACAACCTCAACGAGCTCATCTCGGTCGCCGCGGAGTTCGAGGCCGCCAATCCGGGTGGCTCGGTCACCGACTTCCTGGAGCAGGTGTCGCTGGTCGCCGACGCCGACCAGATCCCGGTCTCGGGTGACGAGGCCGGCGTGGTCACGCTGATGACCCTGCACACCGCGAAGGGGCTGGAGTTCCCGGTCGTCTTCCTCACCGGCATGGAGGACGGCGTCTTCCCGCACCTGCGCGCGCTCGGTGACCCGCGGGAGCTGGAGGAGGAGCGCCGGCTGGCGTACGTGGGCATCACCCGGGCGCGCCAGCGGCTGTTCATCTCGCGGGCGACGGTGCGCACCAGCTGGGGGCAGCCGGCCTACAACCCGCCGTCCCGGTTCCTCGACGAGATCCCGGCCGAGACCATCCACTGGGAGCGCACCGACCCGGTGCCCGCCCCGTCGACCGGCTACAAGTCGGCGCAGACGCGGGTGGCCGCCACCGGCCTGTCCACCGGTGGTCTGCGCGGCGGGGCCGGCAACCGGCAGGTGATCAGCGTCGAGGTCGGCGACCGGGTCAGCCACGACGCCTTCGGGCTCGGCACGGTGGTGGAGGTGACCGGCGTGGGGGACAAGGCCCAGGCCACGGTCGACTTCGGTTCCGGCGGCACCAAGCGCCTCGTCCTCCGCTACGCCCCCCTCGTGAAGCTGTAGCCCGAGGAGCGGGGCACGAAGGGTCCCCGACGAGGGCTGGAAGCCGCGGCACTGACCGGAGGAGCGGGCCCGAGGGGCCCTCGACGAGGGTCAGGACGCGCTCAATGCATCAGGGGACGGCACGTGGCCGCGGTGTCGCCCGGAGGGCGACGGATCAGGGAGTCGCGGTCGATCGGGCGGAGCCCGATCGATCAGACGCTCGCCCCGCGCTCGGCCAGCCAGGCCCGGGGGTCGATCGGTCGCCCGTCCATCCCGCCGCGGTGGATCTCGTAGTGCAGGTGCGGCCCGGTCGACTGGCCCTCGTTGCCGATCTTGGCGATCTGCTCCCCGGCGGTGACGATGTCGCCGGCGGAGACGCTGTAGTAGCGCATGTGCCCGTAGATGTGCACGTTGCCGTCGGCGTCCTGGATGTAGACGGCGTTGCCGTACCCCGAGGCGCGTCCGGCCCGCACGACGACGCCGTCGGTGGCGGCGACGATGGGCGTGCCGAGCGGCGCCGCCAGGTCCAGGCCGTAGTGCATGGTGCCCCAGCGGCGGCAGAAGCAGGTGGTGAGCGTGCCCTGCGTCGGGGCCACGATCTTGGGCTGCCGGGCGGCGCGGGAGGCGGCGAGCTCGCTGAGCCGCGCCTGGGCCTCGGCCTCGGTGATGCCGCGCCGGGCGTCGGCGCCCTCGAGGCCGCCGGCGAAGCTCACTTCGGTGCTGACGCCGAGGCCGTAGTCGGAAGCGGAGGCGGAGACGTCCGCGCGGTCCCCGGTCGCGGCCGGGACCCCGGCGAGGACGGCGCCGGCGACCAGGGCGGCGAGCCAGAGGGGGGCGCGACGGCCCGGCGGGTGCGGCAGCCGGCGGCGGACGCGTGGCTCGGCCGAGGTCGTGGGCTCGGCGGGCGGCGGCGTCGGGGCCGGCGCGCGCACGGGGCCCTCGACGGCGGCGCGCGGCCGGGGCACCACGGCGACGTCGGCGCGTGGTCCCTCCAGCACCTGTGCACTGCTGCGAGACACGGCGAACCTTCCCGGACTGCCTGGCCGGCGAGCGCTCGCTGAGCGTTCGTCGGGGGAGCGACGACGGCGAGGACACCGTCAGTGGCGTCCGCCGGCCGTACCGGCGCCGTGATCGGACCGTAACGATCCGTGAGTGGGCGACCAAGCACCGAACGTTGCGTGTCGCGATGTGTGCACGTCGTCTCGTCGACGGGTCGACTCGGCGCGCCTCCCCGGGGCCGGTCGGCTCAGGCGACCGCGGCCACCGGTGCGCCGTGCGCAGTGGGCTCGGCGACGTCGGCGAGGGTGGCGGCCACCTCGTCCAGGACGCCGCGGTGGATGGGCAGCGACATGTGCCCGACGCCCCGGAACAGCACGTTGCGGGCGCCGAGGTCGGGGTGGTCGCAGCGCCCCGAGTGCGTGGGCAGCACCACCTGGTCCAGGTCGCTGTACACGGCCGTGACGCGGGTCCGGCAGGCCGGCGCGGGGTGGTCCAGTTCCTGCAGCAGCGGCGAGCCGGGACGCAGTTGGCGCACCAGCGGCGTGGGCAGCACGTGGGCCAGGATCGAGCCCCGGTGCGGCGTGCCCAGGGTTACGAGCGTGTCGACCCGGCGGTCGCCACCCTGCCGCTGGACGTGGTACCGGGCGATCAGCCCACCGAGGCTGTGTCCGACGACGTGCACCCGGTCGTAGCCGGTCTGCTCGCAGATCCGCTCGATGTGCTCGCCCAGGTCGGCGGCACCGCGCGTGACGTCGGTGAGGAAAGGGCTGTAGTTCCACGAGCAGACGGCGGCGAACCCGCGCCGGCGCAGGCTCCGCCGCATGACGGCGAAGACCGAGCGGTTGTCGATCAGCCCGTGCACGAGCAGCACCGGGGTGCGGGCCGCCAGCGGATCGGTGGCGAACAGGGCCCGCGCGGCGGGGGGCTGGGCATCGGTCCGCCGGCACGGGTCGGGGCGGAACTGCTCCATCCGGGTGCCCAGCGGGTACAGCAGGGCATGGGCACCGACCCAGGCCAGCTCGGTGAGGCCGCCGACGATCCCGGCGGGCGAGCAGAGCGCGCGCAGTCCTCGTGGCGTGGCGTCGGCGTCGTCCGCGGTGTGCCACTCTGGACCAGGGCCCAGCTCGCTCGATGGGCGCATGGCTGCCCTCCCGTTGGAGCCTCCGGCGGAGCACGGCTCGTGCCCGTCCCGCCGACCGGCGGTGCTCGGGTGTGTGTGCTCCGTTCACCGCACGGTAATGCGGGGGTGTGTCGGTCGTCACATGAAAGTCACCGACGAGCCGTCGATCGAGTCCGGTTCGTGACATGCAGCAGAGGGGGAGACGTGTCCACCCGCGACGATCGCGCCCGGGCAGGCCGGACCAGGGGCGCCGCCCGCAGAGGGCCCGCAGGGGCGTCGGCGGCCACGCCGCCGGCGGCCGACGGGGACCGGGTGGTCGTCGGTACCGTGCCGCCCTCGGTGCGGCTCTGCGGACTGCTGCTCGTGCTCGCCGGCCTGGCCGGCGTGCTCGCCGCCGTGCCGACCTACCTCGTCGTCGGTGGAGAGGAGCTGCGCCAGGTGCGGGGGTTCGGCGGTGCGCTCGCAACCCTCCTCGTGCCCGCCGTCCACCTTGCGGTGGGGGTCACGCTGCTCCGCCGCGCCGTTCCGAAGTTCGGGCTGGCCTACGCCGCCGTGGCCGGTGCGCTGTCGGTGGGGGAGCTGCTCATCGAGCTCTACCGGGGGAGCAGTTCGACGGCCCGACCCGGCGTGGAGGTGCTGGCGGGCGAGCGGGTGCTGACCAGCGGCGTCCAGATCGGCGCCGGCTGGGTGCTGGGCATCGTCGCGCTCGTCCTGACCGTGCTGGCCGGCGCCGTCGCCGTGGCGGCCTGGGGCCGGACCG
Source organism: Blastococcus sp. SYSU DS0753 (assembly GCF_054051175.1). Taxonomy (NCBI): domain Bacteria; kingdom Bacillati; phylum Actinomycetota; class Actinomycetes; order Geodermatophilales; family Geodermatophilaceae; genus Blastococcus; species Blastococcus sp. SYSU DS0753. The sequence continues at coordinate 15,966 of NZ_JBJHAT010000018.1, forward strand.
TGATGGAGGACCGCGGACCGCTGGAGCCGATCCGCTCCGTGCTGGCGGGGGCCGCGGTGCTGCTGGGGGTGGTGGCCGTCCTCTGCCTGGCGCTGCCGCCGGCCGATGTGCCCCAAGAGCTGCGCATCGACCCCGTGACCGGCATGCGGGTCGTCGTGACGCAGGAGGGGCCGCAGGCGCTGCTCGAGCGGCCGGGGCTCGCGCTGCTCGGTGGGCTGCTGCTGGCCGGTGCGCTGCTGCTCTGCGCGGTCGTCGCACCGTCGCTGCGGCCCCGGCTGGGAGCGGTCGGGGGGCTGCTCGCCGTCGCCGTCACCGTGCTCGGTGCGGGGCTGGAGGGCCTGCGGGACGCCGTCTCGTCCGACGAACTGGTCTGGACCGTTCCCGGCATCGGGCTGCTCGTCGCGGGGCTGGGTCTGCTCGGCCTGACGGCGGGCGCCTGGCGGGTGCGGCGCACCGGGACGTGACCCGCGCCACTGCGCCGGCGCGAGAGCTCCTAAGCTGCCTGCCGTGGTGGACGAACGCATCCGGGTGGTCATCGCAAAACCAGGGCTCGACGGGCACGACCGCGGGGCCAAGGTCGTGGCGCGGGCACTGCGCGACGCCGGGATGGAGGTCGTCTACACCGGCCTGCACCAGACGCCCGAGCAGATCGTCGAGACGGTCGTGCAGGAGGACGCCGACGCCGTGGGCCTGTCCGTCCTCTCCGGCGCGCACATGACGCTCTTCGCCCGGCTCGCGGAGCTGCTCCGGGAACGCGGTGTCGACGACGTGGTCGTCTTCGGTGGCGGCATCATTCCGGAGGAGGACGTGCCCGAGCTCCAGCGGCTCGGCGTCACCGGCATCTTCACGCCCGGGGCCACGACGACCGAGATCGTGGAGTGGGTGCGCAGCCACGTGGGAGAGTCCGCAGGCGCCTGAGGGGCCTTCGGCGCTGTGACCAGCGCGAACGCGCGAGCAGCGTTGTGATGCAGACCACGTCCGACCCCCGTCCGGGCCGCCCGGGGCAGCGTTCCGGTGGCCAGCGGTCTACGGTGCCTTTCCGTGGATCTCTTCGAGTACCAGGCCCGTGACCTGTTGGCCTCGCACGGCGTCCCCGTGCTCCCCGGCGGCGTCGCCGAGACCCCCGAGCAGGCGGAGGCGATCGCCCGCGAGATCGGGCAGACCGTCGTCGTCAAGGCGCAGGTGAAGACCGGCGGCCGCGGCAAGGCCGGTGGCGTCAAGCTCGCCGACAACCCCGAGGACGCCAAGGCGCGCGCCCAGGACATCCTGGGGCTGGACATCAAGGGCCACATCACGCACCGCGTGATGGTGGCCCAGGCCAGCGACATCGCCGAGGAGTACTACTTCTCCTACCTGCTCGACCGCTCCAACCGCACCTTCCTGGCCATGGCCTCGAAGGAGGGCGGCGTGGAGATCGAGCAGCTGGCCGTCGAGCGTCCCGAAGCGCTGGCCCGCATCCCGATCGACGCCACGGTCGGCGTCGACAGCCAGAAGGCCGCCGAGATCGTCGACGCCGCCGGCTTCCCCGCCGAGGTGCGCGACCAGGTGATCGCCATCGCCGTCCAGCTGTGGGACACCTTCGCCAAGGAGGACGCCACGCTGGTCGAGGTCAACCCGCTCGCCAAGGCGCCCGACGGCACCGTCCTCGCCCTGGACGCGAAGGTCACCCTCGACGAGAACGCCGGCTTCCGGCACGCCGAGCACGCCGCGCTCGAGGACGCCGCCGCCGCCGACCCGCTCGAGGCCGCGGCGAAGGAGAAGGACCTCAACTACGTCAAGCTCGAGGGCGAGGTCGGGATCATCGGCAACGGTGCCGGCCTGGTCATGAGCACCCTGGACGTCGTCGCCTACGCCGGAGAGGAGTTCGGCGGGGTCAAGCCGGCCAACTTCCTGGACATCGGCGGTGGCGCCTCGGCCGAGGTCATGGCCAACGGCCTGGGGATCATCCTCTCCGACCCCGCCGTGAAGAGCGTCTTCGTCAACGTCTTCGGCGGGATCACCGCCTGCGACGCCGTCGCCAACGGCATCGTCGCCGCCCTGCAGCAGCTGGGCGACCAGGCCACCAAGCCGCTGGTGGTCCGCCTCGACGGCAACAACGTGGAAGAGGGTCGGCGGATCCTCGCCGAGGCCAACCACCCGCTCGTGACCGTGGTCGACACGATGGACGGCGCCGCGCGCCGGGCCGCCGAGCTCGCCGCCGCCTGAAGCCCTAGCGAACAGGACCTGTAGAGATGTCGATCTTCCTCAACGAGAACAGCAAGGTCATCGTCCAGGGCATGACCGGCTCCGAGGGCATGAAGCACACCTCGCGCATGCTCGCCTCCGGCACCGCGATCGTCGGGGGCGTGAACCCCCGCAAGGCCGGTACCAACGTCGACTTCGACGGCAGCAGCGTGCCGGTGTTCGGCTCGGTCGCCGACGCCATGAAGGAGACCGGCGCCGACGTCAGCGTCATCTTCGTGCCGCCGCCGTTCGCCAAGGGCGCCGTCATCGAGGCCGTGGACGCCCAGATCGGGCTCGCCGTGGTCATCACCGAGGGAATCCCGGTGCACGACTCGACCTACTTCTGGGCGCACGCCCAGGGCGGCTCGACGCGCATCATCGGCCCGAACTGCCCCGGGCTGATCAGCCCCGGGCGCAGCAACGCCGGCATCATCCCGGCCAACATCACCAAGCAGGGCAAGATCGGCCTGGTGTCGAAGTCGGGCACGCTCACCTACCAGATGATGTACGAGCTGCGTGACATCGGTTTCTCCACCGCGATCGGCATCGGTGGCGACCCGGTCATCGGAACCACGCACATCGACGCCCTCCAGGCCTTCCAGGACGACCCGGAGACCGAGGCGATCGTGATGATCGGCGAGATCGGCGGCGACGCCGAGGAGCGGGCCGCTGACTTCGTCAAGGCCAACGTCACCAAGCCGGTCGTCGGGTACGTCGCCGGCTTCACCGCGCCCGAGGGGAAGACCATGGGCCACGCCGGCGCCATCGTGTCCGGCTCGGCCGGTACCGCCCAGGCCAAGAAGGAGGCCCTCGAGGCCGCCGGTGTGCGCGTGGGCAAGACGCCGTCGGAGACGGCGCAGCTCATGCGGGAGATCGTCGGCTCCTGACCTCCCACGCCGCCACGCTGCCCGGTGACCGCTCTGGTCACCGGGCAGTGGTGCGTCCGGAGGGCGCCGGGTGGGTGGCAGCATGTCGTTGCGCGGGCCGCGTCCCGACCGCCACGATCGATGAGCACCTGATCCGTCCGGAGGAGATCCAGTGACCGCGAGCCAGCCCCCGCAGCCGCCCGAAGGCGGCCGACCTCCTGCGGGTGGCCAGTCACCCGAGGGGCTGGGTGAGGAGGCTCCGCGGACCGCGGAGGCCGGGGCGCAGGGAGGGGACCCGGGGCCGTACCAGCAGCCGCAGGGTGGACAGGCCCACGAACAGCCCGCCTACGGCCAGTTCCCGTACGGGCAGCAGCAATACGGCCAGCAGCAGTACGGGCAGCCCCCGTACGGGCAGCCCGCCTACGGCCAGCAGTACGGGCAGCCCCCCTACGGGCAGCCCCCGTACGGCCAGCAGCAGTACGGGCAACCCCCCTACGGGCAGCCGGCCTACGGCCAGCAGTACGGGCAGCCCCCCTACGGGCAGCCCCCGTACGGCCAGCCGCCGTACGGTGCGCCCCAGCAGCCCTACGGCCAGCCGGTCCACGGGGCTCCCGGCTACGGACCCCCGTTCGCCGGTCCCGGGTACCCGGGCGGCCGGCGACCGGGCGGCGCCGAGTTCTCCTTCGACCCCAAGCGGCTGGCCTGGACCGACTACGCCGTCGCGGGCGGGACGCTGCTGTACCTGCTCGTCGCCTTCCTGCCCTGGTGGCGGTTCGGCGACGCGACCTTCGGCGTGACGTTCAGCGGGCTGGAGGACGGCATGGTCCGCGCCGCCTTCGTGCTCCTGCTGCTGGCGACGACGTGGGCGGTCCTGCCGGCCTTCGTCCGGACGACGCTGAGCTTCCCGCGCTCCGCGGTGACCGCCGGCCTGGCCGGCCTCGGCCTGGTCCTCACCCTGTTCTCGTGGTTGGACACCCTGCGGTACGCCTTCTCGTTCTGGGCGCTGCTGGGCTTCCTGACCGCGGCCGCCGTCACCGCGCTCGCGGTGGTGGCGCTGCGGAGGGAGCTGCGCGAACGACCGGCGCGGCCGGCCACCTCGCACCCCGGCGGGCAGTGGGCCGGCCCGGGGGTCGGGCAGCCGTACCCCTACGCGCCGTACGGGCCGGGGCCGTATCCCTACCCGGGGCAGCAGGCCCCGCCCCCGTGGCCGCCGCATCCCGGCGCGGAGCAGGGTCCGGCCCCGGGACCCGCCGGCGGGCCCGGGGGGTCGACCGCCTCCGGCGAGCCCCCGGGCACTACGCAGAGCGAGCGCCCCGGCACGGACACCTGATCGGCGTTCCGGCGCGCCCCTTCCGGGACGGCCGGCTCCGGCGCGTGCGGCGGACATCCGCCGCGCTGGCTTGCGAGAGTGGAGGGGTGGTCGCCCTGCTCGCACGCCTGCCCTTCCGGCGGGACGACGGGTCGACCACGCGACCCGCGCCGCCGGCCTTCCTGGCGGCCCTCGCCGCGGCCGCCGTCACGGTCGCGGGGGTGGCCGGCCTCTGGCTGGCGCTGGTGGTCGTGCAGGCGCTGGACCCGGCCGGTGGCATGTCGGCGGGCGGATCGGCGTCCCTCGCCACCCGGCTGTGGCTGCTCGCGCACGGCGCCGAGCTCCGGCCGGCCTCCGGCGCGCTGGCGCTGGCGCCCTTGCTGCTGACCCTGCTGGCGGCCCGGGGCCTCTGGTGGGCCGGGCGGGTGGCCGTCCGGGTCCTGGACGACGACGCGTCGGCGCCGACGGTGGCCGGCGCGGCGTCCCTGGTCGTGCTCGTGCACCTCGCGGTCACCTGGCTGCTGGCGATGGTCGTGGACGACGCGACGGCGGGCATCGGCTGGCCGCGCACGCTGGCGGTCCCCGCCGGCCTGACCCTGGTCGCCGTCGGGTGGGGCGCGGGGCGGGAGTCCGGGCTGCTCGACGCCGGGCTGGACCGGTTGCCGGGTGTCGTCCGCCCGGTCCTCCGCGGAGTGCTCGCCGGGCTGCTCACCGCGCTCGCCCTGTCCCTCGTGGTCGTCGCCGTGGCGCTGGCCAGCGACGCGGGCGGCTACGCGGCTCTGTCGCGCGCGCTCGGCGGGGCGGGTGCGGGCGCCGTCGGGCTGCTGGGGCTGAGCGCGCTCTACCTGCCGAACGCGGGGATCGCCGTCCTCGGGCTGGCGGCCGGCCCCGGCTTCTCCGTGGGCACCGGCACGCTCGTGTCGGTGCACGGCATCACGCTGGGCAGCGTGCCCGCCCTCCCGTTGCTCGCGGCGCTGCCCGACACGCAGGCGGTCCCGCTGGTCGCCTTCGTGTCCCAGGCGATCCCCGCCGTCGCGGGCCTGGTGGCCGGCAGCACCCTGGGCCGCTGGTTCACCGACCGGGACGGCGGCTCGGTGGTCGCCGGACTCGCCGGGCTGCTGGCCGGCTCCCTGCTCGGGCTGCTCACCGGGGTGCTCGCCTGGGCCGCGGGCGGCGCCCTCGGGAACGGCGCACTCGCGGTGGTCGGCGCCCCGCCCGTGGCCACCGGCATCGCGATGGCCGCGCAGGCCGGGATCGCCGCGGCGCTCGCCGGCGCGGTGACCCGCTGGCGGGCGCTGGGCTGAAGCGGCCCCGTCGAGAGGCTCGCGCCGAGGCTGCGAGGCGTGAGGACGACGGGGTCCTTATAGGGTCGACGCCGTGCCCGCCGACGAGCCTCCTGCCCGGGCACGGGTCGTCGTCCTGCTGTCCGGCACCGGGTCGCTGTGCGCCGCCCTGCTGGACGCCACCGACGACCCGGCCTACCCGGCCGCCGTGATCGCGGTCGGCGCCGACCGCGACGCCCCCGGTCTGGAGCACGCCCGCCGGCGCGGCCTGCCCACGTTCGTCTGCGCGCTCGGCGACCATCCCGACCGCGCCGCCTGGGACCGCGCGCTGGCCGACCGGATCGCCGGGTTCGCGCCCGACCTGGTCGTGTCGGCCGGGTTCATGAAGATCGTCGGCCCAGCCGTGCTCGCCGGGTTCGAGGGCCGGCTGATCAACACCCATCCGGCGCTGCTGCCGGCCTTCCCCGGCGCCCACGCGGTGCGCGACGCCCTGGCGGCAGGGGTGGCCACGACGGGGTCGACCGTGCACCTGGTCGACGCCGGCGTCGACACCGGGCCGGTGCTGGCCCAGCGCGCGGTGCCGGTGCTGCCCGGGGACGACGAGGCGACGCTGCACGAACGCATCAAGCACGTGGAGCGCGAGCTCCTGGTGGAGACGGTGGCGGAGTTCGTCACGCCACAGACCAGCCCGAGCCAGACGAGGAAGAGCCCCAGATGAGCGACCGCACCCCGATCCGCCGTGCCCTGCTGGGCGTCTACGACAAGACCGGTGTCGAGGAGCTGGCCCGTGGGCTGGCCGCCGCCGGCGTGGAGCTGGTGAGCACCGGCGCGACCGCGCGGCGGATCGCCGACGCCGGCGTGCCGGTCACTCCCGTCGAGCAGGTCACCGGCTTCCCCGAGTGCCTCGACGGCCGGGTCAAGACGTTGCACCCCGCCGTGCACGCCGGGATCCTCGCCGACCGGCGCAGGCCCGAGCACGTCGCGCAGCTGGAGGAGCTCGGCGTCGCGGCGTTCGACCTCGTCGTCGTGAACCTCTACCCGTTCACCGAGACCGTCGCCTCGGGCGCCGCCCCGGACGAGTGCGTCGAGCAGATCGACATCGGCGGCCCGGCGATGGTGCGCGCCGCGGCCAAGAACCACCCGTCGGTGGCCGTCGTCGTCGACCCGGCCCGCTACGCCGACGTGCTCGCCGCGGTGTCCGCCGGCGGCTTCACCCTGGCCGAGCGGCAGCGGCTCGCCGCCGCCGCGTTCCGGCACACCGCCTCCTACGACGTCGCCGTCGCCTCGTGGATGGGCAGCGTGCTCGCCCCGGACGACGAGACGGGCTTCCCGGCGTGGGTCGGCGGGAACTGGGAGCGCGCCGACGTGCTCCGCTACGGCGAGAACCCGCACCAGGCCGCCGCGCTCTACCGCTCCGACCGGCCGGGGCTGGCGCACGCCGAGCAGCTGCACGGCAAGCAGATGTCGTACAACAACTACGTCGACACCGACGCCGCCTGGCGGGCCGCCCACGACCACGACGAGCCGTGCGTGGCGATCATCAAGCACGCCAACCCCTGCGGCATCGCCGTCGGCGCCGACATCGCCGCCGCGCACCGCAAGGCGCACGCCTGCGACCCGGTGTCGGCCTTCGGCGGGGTCATCGCGGCCAACCGCGAGGTCGACCTCACGATGGCCGAGCAGGTGGCCGAGGTGTTCACCGAGGTGGTCGTCGCGCCCTCCTTCACCGACGACGCCGTCGCGGTGCTGACGGGGAAGAAGAACATCCGGCTGCTGCGGCTGCCGCACCTGCCCGAGACCGGCGTGGAGTCGCGCCCGATCAGCGGCGGGCTGCTGCTGCAGACGCGCGACCGCGTCGACGCCACCGGCGACGACCCGACCACCTGGACGCTGGCGACCGGCGAGCCGCTGGACGCCGCGGGCCTCGACGACCTCGTGTTCGCCTGGCGGGCGGTGCGCGCGGTGAAGAGCAACGCCATCCTGCTGGCCCACGACCGGGCCACCGTCGGCGTGGGCATGGGCCAGGTCAACCGGGTCGACTCGGCGCGCCTCGCGGTCGCCCGGGCGGGGGAGCGGGCCACCGGCGCGGTCGCCGCCTCCGACGCGTTCTTCCCGTTCGCCGATGGGTTGCAGGTGCTGCTGGACGCCGGCGTGCGGGCCGTCGTCCAGCCCGGTGGGTCGGTGCGCGACGAGGAGGTCGTCGCGGCCGCCGCGGCCGCGGGCGTGCCCCTCTACCTGACCGGCACCCGGCACTTCGCGCACTGATGCGTCACTCCGCCCGCCCGCACGTCCGGCCGCCGGAGGCAGGTGCGCACGTCGAGGAGGAGGACTTCGCGCGCGTCGACTGGTGGGGGGTCGAGCTCGACGGCGTCACGTTCACCCGGTGCCGGTTCGACGACGCGGGCCTCGAGGAGCTGGTCACGCGCCGGTGCGTCTTCGAGGAGTGCGTCCTGACCGGGGTCCGCATGGGCGGCTCGCGGCACCTGGGGACGGCCTTCCTCTCCTGCCGGTTCGACCGGGCACGGCTGTTCGACGCGACGTTCGACGGCTGCAAGCTCACCGGTTCCCAGTTCCTCGGAGCCCAGCTGCGGCCGCTGGTGGCGATCGACTGCGACTGGTCGTGGACCTCGCTGCGCGGGGTCGACCTGTCGGCGCTCGAGCTGTCCGGCCAGCGCTTCCGGGAGGCCGACCTCACCGACGCCGACCTGCGCGGCACCGATCTCAGCCGCGCCGACCTGGACCGGGCGCGGCTGCAGAACGCGAAGCTGCGCGGCGCCGACCTGCGGGGCGCCTCCACCGACGAGGTGAACTGGCGTTCCTTCGAGCTGACCGACGTGCGGCTCGACGCCGTCCAGGCGGTGCAGTTCGCCCGCGCCCACGGCGCCCGCGTCGAGACCTGAGCGCTACCTCGACGGGTACCGGGGCCCGGTCAGCACCGCCTTGAGCGAGCCGAGCAGGCCCAGGACGGCGACGGCGATCCCGCACCAGAAGCCCGGGCCGAAGGAGCCGACGTCCCAGCCGGCGTCGGCCAGCGGGACGAGCACGGCGGCCGTGACGACGCCGCTGACCAGCAACGCCACCGCGCCGACGAACCGGTGGCTGCGGGCCGGCAGCCACAGGGCGATGCCCAGGAGGAGCAGCAGGCCGCCGCCGAGCACGATGGCCAGGGGCTGCCAGCTGCCGTCGTCGAAGATCCCCCCGAGGTCGTCGAACGCATCGCGCACCAGCGCCCAGCCGCTGGCGTCGCGGTCGCGCAGCCAGTCCAGCGGCAGGCTGATGGCGGCGGCGATCCCCGCGAGGATCAGCAGCAGCCCGCCCAGGCTCTCCGGCCCGCGGAACGCCACGGGGCGGTCCGAGTACGCCGGCGTGGTGGCCGGTCCGGCCCCCGACGACGCGGACGCGCCGGTGGGGGTCTGGTAGCGCTCGGTCATCGGGCTCCTCCGCAGGTCGCCGGGGCACCGACGCCCCGCCGCTGCCGACCCTAGGCCCGCACCCACGTGGGCGGCACCCTCTCCGGCAGACTGTCGGCGTGCCCGCGACGATCCTGGACGGCAAGGCCACCGCGGCGGCGATCCGCGCCGAGCTCACCGAGCGGGTGGCCGCTCTCACCGCGGCCGGTCATCGACCCGGCCTCGGCACGTTGCTGGTGGGGGACGACCCCGGCAGCCGCTGGTACGTGAACGCCAAGCACTCCGACTGCGCCCAGGTCGGCATCGCCAGCATCCAGCGCGAGCTGCCGGCGACCGCCACCGAGGCCGACGTGCTGGCCGTGGTGGAGGAGCTCAACGCCGACCCCGCCTGCACCGGGTACATCGTCCAGCTGCCGCTGCCCACGGGCATCGAGGAGAGCGCCATCCTCGAGGCGATGGACCCGGCCAAGGACGCCGACGGCCTCCACCCGGTGAACCTGGGCCGGCTGGTCCTGAACGTCGCCGGGCCGCTGCCCTGCACGCCAGTGGGCATCGTCGAGCTGCTGCGGCGCTACGACGTGCCGATCGCCGGAGCGGAGGTCGTCGTCATCGGCCGCGGCATCACCGTGGGGCGGCCGCTCGGGCTCCTGCTCACCCGGCGGACGGAGAACGCGACGGTGACCCTCTGCCACACCGGCACCCGGGACCTCGCCGCGCACGTGCGCTCCGCCGACGTCGTGGTCGCCGCCGCCGGGGTGCCGGGCCTGATCACCGGCGACATGGTCAAGCCGGGGGCCGCCGTCCTGGACGTGGGCGTCAGCCGCGTGGACGGCAAGATCGCCGGCGACGTGGCCCGGGACGTCGTCGAGGTCGCCGGGCACGTCGCGCCCAACCCGGGGGGAGTGGGGCCGATGACCCGGGCGATGCTGCTGCAGAACGTGGTGCTCGCCGCCGAGCAGGCCGCGGCAGCCGAGGCGCTGTCGGCCTGATCCGTGAGCCGCCCGCCGCTCTACGTCCGCCGGCCCTTCCTCGCCGGGCTGCTGCGGCAGCTGCCGCTGCTCGCGGTGCTGGTCGGGGTGGGGATCGGGCTGCTGCTGGTCACCGTCGAGCACTGGCGCTGGGGGCTGGTGGTGGTCGGGACCTCCCTGGTGGGCGCGGCGCTGCTGCGGCTGCTCCTGCCGGTCCGGCGGGTGGGCTTCCTCGCGGTCCGCAGCCGGGCGGTCGACGTCGTCCTCCTGGCCGGGACGGGGATCGCGCTCGCCGCCGTCGCCCTGGCCATCCCCGGCACGTGAGCGCCCCCGGGGCGGCGCGGGGCGCCGGGCAGGGCTAGGTTGGCGACCATGGCGAAGCAGCCCAGGAACGGCAAGGTCACCGTGGTCGGTGCCGGTTTCTACGGCTCCACCACCGCACTGCGACTGGCCGAGTACGACGTCTTCGAGACCGTCGTCCTCACCGACATCGTGGAAGGCAAGCCCGAGGGGCTCGCGCTGGACATGAACCAGTCGCGCCCGATCGAGGGGTTCGAGACCCAGGTGGTGGGCGTCGGCGGAGGCTCCTACGAGGGCACCGAGGGCTCCGACGTCGTCGTCGTCACCGCCGGTCTGCCGCGCAAGCCCGGCATGAGCCGGATGGACCTGATCGAGACCAACGCGGGCATCGTCCGCCAGGTCTCGGAGAACATCGCGCGGACCTCGCCCGACGCCGTCGTCATCGTCGTCTCCAACCCGCTGGACGAGATGACCGCGCTGGCGCAGCTGGCGACCGGCTTCCCGAAGCAGCGGGTCATGGGGCAGGCCGGCATGCTCGACACGGCCCGCTTCACCAACAACGTCGCCGAGGAGCTCGGTGTCCCGGTCTCCTCGGTGCGGACCCTGACCCTGGGCTCGCACGGCGACACCATGGTCCCGGTGCCGTCCCGGTGCACCGTCGACGGCAAGCCGCTGGCCGAGGTGATGGCGCCGGACCGCATCGAGCACCTCGTCCAGCGCACCCGCAACGGTGGCGCGGAGGTGGTGGCCCTGCTCAAGACGGGGTCGGCCTACTACGCGCCCTCCGCCGCTGCCGCCCGCATGGCGCGGGCGGTCATGGAGGACTCCGGCGCCGTCATGCCGGTGTGCGCCTGGGTCGACGGCGAGTACGGCATCTCCGGGGTGTACCTCGGGGTGGAGGCCGAGATCGGCCGGGAAGGCGTCCGGCGGGTCGTCGAGAGCGACCTGGCGGAGAGCGAAGTGGCGGGCCTGCGTGAGGCCGCCGAAGCAGTGCGCGCGAAGCAGGCCGACGTAGCCGACCTCTGAAGAAGTAGAAGGATCCCGTCCTCCTCACCCCTCGCACGCTCGGGGCGAGCCCCGGGACGGGGCCGTGACCGCACAAGGAGAACGCGTGAGCAAGATCAAGGTCGAGGGCACCGTCGTCGAGCTCGACGGCGACGAGATGACCCGGATCATCTGGCAGTTCATCAAGGACCAGCTGATCCTCCCGTATCTCGACGTCAACCTGGAGTACTACGACCTGGGGATCGAGGCGCGGGACGCGACCGACGACCAGATCACCGTCGACTCCGCGAACGCCATCAAGAAGCACGGCGTCGGCGTCAAGTGCGCGACGATCACGCCGGACGAGGCGCGCGTCGAGGAGTTCGGGCTCAAGCGGATGTACCGCTCGCCCAACGGGACGATCCGCAACATCCTCGGCGGCGTCATCTTCCGCGAGCCGATCATCATGGAGAACGTGCCGCGGCTGGTGCCGGGCTGGACCAAGCCGATCGTCGTCGGCCGCCACGCCTTCGGTGACCAGTACCGCGCCACCGACTTCAAGTTCCCCGGCGAGGGCACGCTGACGATCAGCTTCCAGCCGGCCGACGGGTCCGCGCCGATCGAGCACGAGGTCTTCCAGTCGCCCGGCGGCGGCGTCGCCATGGCGATGTACAACCTGGACGACTCGATCCGCGACTTCGCGCGGGCCTCGATGAACTACGGCCTGCAGCGCGGCTACCCGGTCTACCTGTCGACCAAGAACACGATCCTCAAGGCCTACGACGGCCGCTTCAAGGACCTGTTCGAGGAGGTCTTCCAGGCCGAGTTCAAGGAGAAGTTCGACGCCGCCGGCATCACGTACGAGCACCGGCTGATCGACGACATGGTCGCCGCGTCCCTCAAGTGGGAGGGCGGCTACGTCTGGGCCTGCAAGAACTACGACGGCGACGTGCAGTCCGACACCGTGGCCCAGGGCTTCGGCTCGCTCGGCCTCATGACCTCGGTGCTCATGAGCCCCGACGGCCGCACGGTGGAGGCCGAGGCCGCTCACGGCACGGTGACCCGGCACTTCCGCCAGCACCAGCAGGGCAAGGAGACCTCGACCAACCCGATCGCGTCGATCTTCGCCTGGACCCGGGGCCTGGCCCACCGCGGCAAGCTGGACGGCACGCCCGAGGTGACCCGCTTCGCGGAGACCCTGGAGAAGGTCTGCATCGACACCGTCGAGAGCGGTCAGATGACCAAGGACCTGGCGCTGCTGATCAGCAAGGACCAGCCGTGGCTGACCACCCAGGAGTTCCTGGCGGCCATCGACACCAACCTGCAGAAGGCCATGGCCTGAGAAGGACCCCGTCCTCCTCACCCCTCGCACGCTCGGGGTGAGCCTCTGGACGGGGCCGCTGCGCGTCCGGGGCCGCCTGTGGACGGCGCTCGCCGGGGTGCGCAGCCAAGGCGGGTAGGCGAGACCGGGCGAGTCAGCCGAACAGCTGGGTCCACCAGGGCCCGCCGGAGCCGGTCGCCACACCGACGCCCAACCGGGTCAGCCCGCAGTTCAGGATGTTGGCCCGGTGGCCGGGGCTGTTCAGCCACGAGGCCATGACGGCGGCCGGGTCGGCCTGGCCGCGCGCGATGTTCTCCGCCCGGGCGGAGACGCCCGCCCGGTCGGCCCGGTCGAACGGGTCGAGCCCGTCGGGGTCGACGTGGTCGAAGAACCCGCGGTCGCGCATGCCGGCGCTGTGCGCCCGGGCGACCGCGGCGAGCCCGGCGTCGGCCGCCACCGGACCGCAGCCGGCCTGAGAGCGCTGGGCGTTCACCAGGGCCACGACCTCGCCCTCGGCGCCCGGGGCCGCCGGCGCGCTCGCGGCACCGGTCGCCGGCGCGCTCGCGGCGCCGGGGGGCGGTGCCGCCGCGGCGGCCGTGGGGGCAGGGGCCCGGCTGGTCGACGCGGAAGGGCCGGCGGGCGCGGACGGCGGCGCAGCCCCGTGACCGGGCGCGGGCGCAGGTTCGGGCGCCGGCTCGGGGACGGCCGCCGCAGGCTGCCCGGAACCGGTTTCCGGCGCCGCGGCGGTGTCGCCGGACGGCCCGGGCGCTGCCGGGGCGGTGCCGGGCACCACCGACGTGGAGGAGTGGGGAGCGGATCCGGCCGAGGACGACGGGTCGAACGGGCGGGGCGCCTCCTCCGGCCCGGAGACCACGGGGGCGGTGAGCACGACGGCGGTGGCGCCGAACGCCATCGCGACGGCGAGACCCACCCTCGGGGACCGTCGGGTGGGCAGCAGGGGGCCGGACGGCCGGTGGCGCATGCGGCTCCTCAGAAAGATCACGATCCGTTATCGATCGAAGACTATCCGTACGCACCCTGCGGCGAAAGCGCCTGGGAGTGCGCACACTCACGCACCCGACCGGGGTTCCCGGGCGTGCGGGCGCGGTCGCCGGGCAGCATGGACCCGGCACCATGGAACGGTCCGCCCCATCCCGAACCCCTGAGGAGCACGCCGCCGGTGAGCGACGTATGGCTCAACATCGTCATGGTCGTCGTCTTCATCCTGATCGGCGGCGCGTTCGCCGGCGCGGAGATCGCGCTGGTCTCGCTGCGGGAGTCGCAGGTCCGGGCCATGGCCGAGCAGGGTGGCCGCCGCGGCAAGGCGGTGCAGAAGCTCCTCGGGGACCCGAACCAGTTCCTCGCCGCCGTGCAGGTGGGGGTCACCCTCGCGGGGTTCTTCTCCGCCGCGTTCGGTGCGAGCACCCTTTCGGCGCCCCTGGCCGACTGGCTGCAGGACCAGGGCGTGAGCCAGAGGCTCTCCGGCACCCTGGCGCTGGTCCTGGTCACCGTCGCGATCAGCTACGTGTCCCTCGTCGTGGGTGAGCTCACCCCCAAGCGGCTGGCCCTCCAGCGGGCCGAGGGCTTCTCCCTCATGGTCGCCGCACCGCTGAACGCCATCGCCAAGCTGTCCCGGCCGGTCATCTGGCTGCTGTCGAAGTCGACCAACGGGCTCGTCCGGCTGGTCGGCGGTGACCCCAAGGCCAGCGGTGAGTCGATCAGCCAGGAGGAGCTGCGCGACCTGGTGGCCGCGCACGAGTCGCTCAGCAGCGACGAGCGCCGGCTCATCGACGAGGTGTTCCGCGCCGGCGAGCGCGAGGTGCGCGAGGTGATGACGCCGCGCACCGAGGTGCAGTTCCTCGAGGCGTCGATGACCGCCAGTCGCGCGGCCAAGCTGGTGGCGGAGTCGAACTGGTCGCGGTTCCCCGTCGTCGGCCAGGACGAGGACGACGTCGTCGGCTTCGTGCACGTGCGCGACCTGTTCCTGCCCAACCACCCGGCGGGGCGGGCGGCGACCGTGGGGGACCTGGCCCGCGAGGTCACCAGGCTGCCCGGCACCGCCGCGGTCCTGACGGTGCTCAGCGAGATGCGCCGGGACAACCAGCACCTGGCGATCGTCGTCGACGAGTACGGCGGCACCGACGGCATCGTCACGCTCGAGGACCTCATCGAGGAGGTCATCGGGGAGATCTACGACGAGTACGACGAGGAGGTCGAGCCCGAGGCCCGGCAGTCGCCCGACGCGCCGCGGGAGGTCGACGGCCTCCTCAACCTCGACGACTTCGCCGAGGCCACCGGGCTGCGGCTGCCCGAGGGGCCGTACGAGACGGCCGCCGGCTACGTCCTGGCCGAGCTCGGCCGGCTGCCCCGGGTCGGGGACACCGCCGAGGCCGAGGGGCGCAGCATCGAGGTGCTGGAGCTCGACGGCCGGCGGATCGCCCGCCTGCGCGTCGGCCCGCCCCCGGCCCCCGACGTCCCGGAGGACGACGAGCGCAGCGAGGCCCCGACCGCCTAGGGGCGCCCCGCTGCGTCGGGCGTCAGCGGGACCGGGCGACCGCCCAGGCGTCGCGCACGATGCCGACCAGGTCGGTGTGCTTCGGCGCCCAGCCGAGGTCGGCGCGGATGCGGTCGCTGGAGGCCACCAGCTGCGCCGGGTCGCCGGCCCGCCGTTCGCCGATGGTGACCGGGATGGGGTGGCCGGTGACCGTGCGGGCGGCCTCGACGACCTCCTGCACGGAGAAGCCGGTGCCGTTGCCCAGGTTGTAGATGCGGTGCTCGCCGGCCGCCGGTGCGGGCAGCGCGAGCAGGTGGGCGTCCGACAGGTCCTCGACGTGCACGTAGTCGCGGATGCAGGTGCCGTCGGGGGTCGGGTAGTCCTGGCCGTAGACGGTCAGCGACTCACGCTGCCCCGCCGCCACCTGGAGGGCGATGGGGATGAGGTGGGTCTCGGTGGCGTGCCGTTCGCCGAGCCCGTAGGCGGCGCCGGCGACGTTGAAGTACCGCAGGCTCACCGCGGCGAACCCGTGGGCGACGGCGTACGAGGTGAGCATGTGGTCGACGGCGAGCTTCGAGGCGCCGTAGGTGTTGGTCGGCCGGGTGGGTGCGTCCTCGCGGATGGGCACCTGGTCCGGCTCCCCGTAGGTCGCGGCGGTGGAGGAGAAGACGATCCGCCGGCAGTCGACCGCGCGCATTGCCTCCAGCAGCGCGAACGAGCCGCCGACGTTGGTGTGCCAGTAGTCCTCCGGCTGCTGCTGGGAGACCCCGACCAGCGACTTGGCCGCGAAGTGCAGCACCGCCTCGGGCCGGACCTCGGCGAGCACCGGCGCGGAATCGTGCAGCGACACCTCGGCCAGCGTCGCGCCCTCGGGCACGGCGTCGGCGTGCCCCGTCGAGAGGTCGTCGAGGACGGTGACGTCGTGACCGCGGTCGAGCAGGGCGGCGGTCACTACGCTGCCGATGTAGCCGGCGCCGCCGGCGACGAGTACGCGCATGGGCACACCTTAGAAGGACGGCCCGTGGGAAGCGGAGGATCTGGTGGTCAGTGCCCGACCGGCGGTGCAGTCGCTGCCCGCGTACCGGCCCGGCCGGAACCCGGCGGACCTGGCCCGCGAGATCGGCGTCGAGCGCGCTGTGAAGCTCGCGAGCAACGAGGTCGCGTTCCCGCCGCTGCCCGCCGTCGTCGAGGCGGTCACCGCCGCGGTCGCCGAGACCAACCGGTACCCGGACAACGGCGCCGTCGTCCTCACCGGCGCGCTGGCCGAGCGCTACGGGGTCGACCCCGCGCAGGTCGCCAGCGGCTGCGGGGCCGTGGCGATCTGCCAGGAGCTCGCCCAGGCGTACAACGACCCCGGGACGAGCATCGCCTTCGCCTGGCGGTCGTTCGAGATGTACCCGCTGCTCGCCCGGGTCGCCGGCGCCCGCGCGATCCAGGTGCCGCTGGTCCCCGGCCGGCCCGGCGGGTCTCCCGACACCCACGACCTCGAGGCGCTGGCCGCCGCATTGGACGACGCCACGCGGCTGGTGTTCGTCTGCAACCCCAACAACCCCACCGGGACGGCGGTGCGCCGAGCCGAGCTGGAGCGCTTCCTCGACGCGGTGCCCGCGGAGACGCTGGTCGTCCTCGACGAGGCCTATCGCGAGTTCGTCACCGACCCCCGGGTCCCCGACGGCGTGGAGCTGATGCGCGGGAGACCCAACGTGGCGGTCCTCCGCACCTTCTCCAAGGCCTGGGGGCTGGCCGGGCTGCGCGTCGGCTACCTGCTCGCCGAGGACCCGGCGGTCGCCGAGGCGGTGCGCAAGACCCACCTGCCGTTCAGCGTCGGCATGGTGGCCCAGGCGGCGGCGGTCGCGGCGCTGGCCAGCGAGGACGAGGTGCGGGTGCGGTGCGCCGCGGTCGTCACCGAGCGCGAGCGGCTCACCGCCGCGCTGCGCGACCGGGGGCTGGAGGTCGCCGACAGCCAGGCCAACTTCGTGTGGCTGCCGACGGGGGAGCGCACGGCCGAGCTCGCGGCTGCCCTGGAGGCCCGGGCGGTGATCACCCGGCCGTTCGCGGGGGAGGGCATCCGGGTCACCGTGGGCACGCCGGAGGAGGACGACGCCTTCCTCGCCGCGCTCGACGACGCGCTCCCGGTCACGGCACGCTGACCAGCACCGACCCCGCCCCTGCGGCGGCCGGTGTCCCGGCGGTGCGGGGGAGCCCGGAACGGGCGCCGGCCCCGGCTGGTTTGATGGCCGACGTGGCTCTTCCCCGAGTGCTCTCCGGCATCCAGCCGACGGCGGACTCCTTCCACCTCGGCAACTACGTCGGCGCCCTCCGGCAGTGGGTGAGCATGCAGGAGGACCACGACGCCTTCTACTGCGTCGTCGACCTGCACGCGATCACCCTCGAGCCGCCGGACCCGGCCGTGCTCCGCCGGCGCACGCTGGTGTCGGCGGCACAGCTGCTCGCCCTGGGCGTGGACCCCGCCCGCAGCACCCTGTTCGTGCAGAGCCAGGTGCCCGAGCACGCCCAGCTGGCCTGGGTGCTGCAGTGCCTCACCGGCTTCGGGGAGGCCGGCCGGATGACCCAGTTCAAGGACAAGAGCTCCCGCGAGGGGGTCGGTCCGACGTCGGTGGGGCTGTTCACCTACCCGGTGCTGCAGGCCGCGGACATCTTGCTGTACCAGGCGCACCGGGTGCCGGTGGGAGAGGACCAGCGGCAGCACCTGGAGCTCACCCGCGACCTGGCCGGCCGGTTCAACGGGCGGTACGGCGAGACGTTCACGATGCCCGAGGCCTACATCCCGGCGGGCGCGGCCAAGGTGCTGGACCTGCAGACGCCCGAGAAGAAGATGAGCAAGAGCCTTCCCCCGGCCGGCTGCATCAACCTGCTGGACGACCCGAAGGTGACGGCGAAGAAGATCCGTTCCGCGGTCACCGACACCGGGCGGGAGATCGTCGCCGACCCCGAGAACAAGCCGGGCGTGACGAACCTCCTCACCATCCACTCCGCCTTCTCCGGACGGAGCACCGCGGAGCTGGAGGAGCACTTCGCCGGCCGCGGGTACGGCGACCTGAAGAAGGAGCTCGCCGAGGTCGTCACCGACGCCCTTGCCCCGGTGCAGCGGCGCACGGCGGAGCTGATGGCCGACCCCGCCGAGCTCGAGCGCCTGCTCGCCGCGGGAGCGGCACGCGCCCGGGAAGTGGCCGGCCGCACGCTGGCCACGGTCTACGAGCGGGTCGGCTTCCTGCCACCCGCGGGGCCGGTGGCATGAACGACGACACCTTCGTCGGCCGGCTGGGGACGCCGCCGGAGACGGCGGTGCTCGGGGTGATCGTGCCGATCCCCGAGCCCTGGGCGTCCCTGCTCGTCGACTGGCGCGCCAAGGTCGGCGACCCGCAGGCGACGCTGGTCCCGCCGCACGTGACCCTGCTCCCGCCGACGGAGGTGCCGGTCGCCGACCGCGCCACCATCACCGAGCACCTCGCCGACGTCGCCGCGGCGCACCCGCCGTTCGACATGCACCTGGCCGGTACCGGCACGTTCACGCCGGTCTCCGACGTCGTGTTCGTGGCCGTGGCTCGGGGGATCGGCAACTGCGAGCTGCTGGCCAACGACGTCCGCCGCGGTCCGCTGGCCCGTTCGCTCTCCTTCCCGTACCACCCGCACGTCACCGTCGCCCACGACGTGCCGGCCGACATGCTCGAGCTGGCCTACTGCGGGCTGCAGGACCTCTCCGCCGAGTTCCGGGTGGACCACTTCACCGAGTTCGAGCAGACGGCGGCCGGCGCCTGGGAGATCGCCCGCGAGTACCCCCTGACCGGCCGGGAGCGCTGAGGGCGCGCACCCGGCGGCCAGCCGCCAGACTCGGGCGGTGAGCTCCGCCCCTCCCCGCGACGCCCCCGCCCGGAAGGGGTTGCCGGCGCGGACGTGGGACCGCGTCGAGGGGACGGTCGACGCCGCTCGGCGGCGGTCCCCCTGGTTCGACCACCTGGCCCGTGCCGGTGGGCGGTACCGGCGGACGCAGGGGGACCTCATGGCCGCGGGCGTCACCTACTTCGTGTTCCTCGGGTTGTTCCCCGTGCTGCTGCTGGTGGCCTCGGTGATCGGGCTGGTGCTGGCCGGGAATGAGCTGCTGCAGCGGGAGCTCTACGAGGCGATCCGGGAGGCGTTCCCCGGCAGCACCGGGCGGGACATCGTCGCGGACCTGCGCGGGGCGGTCGGCTCGGCCGAGGTGGTCGGCGTGATCGGCCTCGTGGGGTTCGTCTACGCCGGGCTGCGGGCGATGGACAAGCTGCGCATCGGCATGGAGCGCATCTGGAAGGGGCGCGCCGATGAGCCGGAGTTCCTCCGCGACAACGTCCAGGACCTCTTGGCGCTGGTGCTGCTGGGCGCGGTCGGGCTGGCGAGCCTCGTGCTGACCGGGGTCGCCACGGGGGCGACGTCGTGGTTCCTCGACGTGCTCGGGCTGACGGACGCGACGGGGCTCGCGGTGTTCACGACCGTGGTGGGGCTGGCGCTGGCCTTCCTCGGCGACACCGTCGTCTTCCTCTGGCTGCTGAAGGTGGTCCCGGCCACGCCGCACCCCGTGCGGCGGCTGCTGCCCGGGGCGCTGTTCGGCGCCGTGGGCTTCGAGGCCATGAAGCTGATCGGGAACCTCTACCTGTCGCTCATCTCCGGGAGCGTGACCGCGTCGGCCTTCGGCGGCGCCGTCGGCATCCTGGTCTGGATCAACATCGTGTTCCGGTTCGCGTTCTTCACCGCCGCCTGGACCGCCACCCTCCCCGCGGTGGAGGGCGCCGGCCGGCAGCCGGAGGAGCGGGCGCCCGTCGCCGCCGCCGCGCCGTCGCGCTGACCGCGCCGAGCGCGCCGAGCCCCAGCCCGGCGAGGGCGGCCACGGCCCAGGGCGACGCGGCCGCGTGCGGCGCGGGCGCGGCGAGCATCGGGCGACGCGGCGCCGGGGAGGTCGGGGCGGAGGGTGCGGGCGGGGTGGCGGGCGCCGCCGGCGTGGCGGGGGCCAGGTCGGCGGGGCGGACCAGCGTCCCCACCCCCGGGACGGTGGTGGGGACGGCGAACCCCCAGTCGAGCAGCAGCGCCGCCTGGTCGGCCGCCCGCAGCGGTCGGTTCTCCGTGTCCAGGACGCTCACCACGAGCCGGCGGCCGTCGCGCTCGGCTGCGGTGACGAACGTGTGCCGGGCGGCGTCGGTGAACCCCGTCTTCCCGCCGAGGTTGCCGGGGTAGCCGGTCAGCAGCGGGTTCTGGTTCTGGATCTGGAAGCCCGGGAACCGGTCCCCGACCGCCGGCATGTCCGCCGTCGGCGTGCGTAGCACCGCCGCGGTGACCGGGTCCTCTACGAGCGCGCGGAAGATCAGCGCCAGGTCGTAGGGGGAGGAGGACTGGCCGGCGACGTCCAGCCCGGACGGGGTGCCGGCGACCGTGTCGTAGGCACCCAGCTCCACGGCCGTCCGGTTCATCGCGGCAACCGTGGCCGCCTCGCCGCCGGCCGCCCGCGCCAGCGCCGATGCGACGTCGTTCCCCGACTGCAGCATCAGCGCCGTGAAGAGCAGCGGGACGGGGTAGCGCCCGCCGGCCACGAGCCCGACGCGGCTGCCCTCGATCTGCTCGTCCTCGACCGTGCCCACCACCACCTCGGCCGGGTCGAGCCGGTGCGCCAGCGTCAGGAGGGTCAGGGTCTTGAGGGTGCTCGCCGGGTAGTACCGCCCGTGCGGGTCGCGGGCGGCCAGCACCGCCCCCGTGCCCGCGTCGGCGACCAGCCAGCCGGACGCGACCACGCCGTCGGGGAGCGGGGGAGCGCCGTCGGCGACGACGAGGCCGCGGGTGCGCAGCCGCTCGCCGCCCACCGTGCTGCCGTCCGGGGCGGTGCCCCGCGGGGGCAGGCCCGTGCGGGGCGCGGTCGGCGTCGGCGCGGTGAGGTCGACCGTGGGGCGAGGCGGGGTCGCCGTCGTGGTCGGCGGCGGCGGGGTCGCTCCGGCCGGGCCGGCCGGGCCCGCCACGAGAGCGAGTGTCACGGCGCCCGCCAGACAGGCCGCACGTCGTCGTCCCATGCCCGGAGGCTATGCGGAGGTGAGGTGGGACACGGCTTCCGGGGAGAAGGCGGCCCGATCGGATGAGGGTTCGCAACGATCGGGTTTCAGTCCGCCGCAGAGTTTGGGGCGTGCCGGGTCCGCGCGGTTAGCGTCCTGGGTCGTGGCCCACGACGGCCCGCTCCACGCGGGCCCGCGAGCCACCGCAGTCCACACCCCCGGGAGAACCCCGCCACGCGTGGGTCCTCCCCCCAGAGAGGAGATCGTCTTGCGCCGAGCGCGGATGACGAAGGCCGCGGCGCTGCTGCTGGCCGGCAGCCTGGCCCTGGCGGCCTGTGCCAGCGACGAGGAGCCCACGGCCGGCGGCGACAGCGGCGGCGGCAGCGGTTCGGGTGACCTCCAGGTCGGCCTCGCGTACGACGTCGGTGGCCGCGGCGACCAGTCGTTCAACGACTCGGCCTACGCCGGTGTCGAGGCGGCCATCGGGGCGCTGGACGGCGAGGTCCAGGAGTTCAGCCCCAACGACGACGGCTCCGACCGCGTCGAGGGCCTGGCCAACCTGGCCGAGGCGGGCTACGACCCGGTCATCGCCGTCGGCTTCGCCTACAGCGACTCGATCGGCGAGGTCGCCGAGGACTTCCCCGACACCACGTTCGCCGTCGTGGACGTCCGCACGGAAGAGGAGGGGATCGAGACCGAGAACCTGACCGGCCTCGTCTTCGCCGAGGAGGAGGGCAGCTTCCTCGCCGGCGTCGCGGCGGCGCTGAAGAGCGAGACCGGGCACGTCGGCTTCGTCGGCGGCGTCGAGATGCCGCTGATCCAGAAGTTCGAGGCCGGGTACGTGGCCGGTGCCAAGGCCGTCAACCCGGACATCCAGGTCGACGTCGAGTACATCTCGCCGGCCGGCGACTTCTCCGGGTTCGGTGACCCGGCCCGCGGTCAGATCCTGGCCCGCAGCATGTACGACGCCGGCGCGGACATCGTGTTCCACGCGGCGGGCGGCTCGGGCACCGGCGTCTTCCAGGCGGCGGCCCAGACCGGCAACCGGGCGATCGGCGTCGACTCCGACCAGTACCAGACGGTCGACGACCCCGCGCTGCAGGCGGTGATCATGACTTCGATGCTCAAGCGGGTCGACAACGCCGTCGAGAGTTTCATCACCGACTACGCCGAGGGCAACGTCCAGGGCGGCATCGACCTCGTCTACGACCTGGAGAGCGACGGCGTCGGCCTGGCCACCTCGGGTGGGCAGATCGACGACATCCAGGGCCAGCTCGAGGAGTGGCGCCAGCGCATCGTCTCCGGCGAGATCGAGGTCCCCACGACCCCGTGAGGCCGGGTGCGCCGGCCGGACAGCTCCGGCCGGCGCACCGGAGCGACCCTCCGACGGCGGGTCCGGGCATCCCGCCCGGGCCCGCCGTCGTGGCGAGCGGGCCCCGACCCCGCGGGGGGCACGGTCCCGGTCGCCGCGAGGGTGCGACATCATGCGCAGGGCGGGTGCCCGAACCCCGGTCACCCCGCCCGACCACCGGTCATCCGGGGGACGACGACCCGACCGGCGTCGTCACCGGTGCGCCGGATCGAGACCAGCGCCGCCCGCGCGGCGCACCGTCAGAGAGAGGCCCACCCATGGCCCAGGCTCCAGCCGCCGGCGCCACGTCCGGCGACGAGGCGGCCCGATCGCCCTACGCGGTCCAGCTGCGCGGCATCACCAAGCGCTTCCCCGGCGTCGTGGCGAACAAGGACATCGAGCTGGCGGTCCGCCGCGGCGAGGTGCACGCCATCGTCGGGGAGAACGGGGCCGGCAAGTCCACGCTGATGAAGACGCTGTACGGCGAGCACCGGCCGGACGAGGGGACGATCCTCGTCGACGGCCGCCCCGTGCAGTTCCGCAGCCCGGCCGACGCCATCGCGGCCGGGATCGGCATGGTCCACCAGCACTTCATGCTGGCCGACAACTTCACGGTCCTGGAGAACGTGGTCCTGGGCAGCGAGCCCACGAAGGGCGGCCGGCTGGACCGGGACGGCGCCCGCCGCCGGATCGAGGAGATCTCCGACCGCTACGGCCTCGGGCTGCGCCCCGACGCGCTGGTGGAGGAGCTCGGCGTCGGTGACCGCCAGCGGGTCGAGATCGCGAAGGTGCTCTACCGCAACGCCCGCACTCTCATCCTCGACGAGCCGACCGCCGTCCTGGTGCCCCAGGAGGTCGACGAGCTCTTCGGCAACCTCGCGGAGCTCAAGCGCGAGGGCCTCACCGTCATCTTCATCTCGCACAAGCTCGACGAGGTACGCAAGGTCGCCGACACGATCACCGTGATCCGCCGGGGCACCACGGTGGGGGAGGCTGATCCGCGCACGACCACGGCCAAGCAGCTCGCCGAGATGATGGTCGGCGCCGAGCTGCCCACGCCGGAGCTCCGCAGCTCCACCGTGCGCGAGGTCCCGGTGCTCCGGCTGTCGGGCGTCACCGTGGCCTCGGACATGGGGCGGCCGCTGGTCGACTCCGTCGACCTGACCGTCCGCGAGGGCGAGGTCGTGGGCATCGCCGGGGTCGAGGGCAACGGCCAGGCCGAGCTGGTCGACGCGATCATGGGCCTGCGCCCGCTCGCCGCCGGCAGGGTCCGGCTCGGCGAGGACGACGTCACCGGGTGGAGCACGCGGGCCCGCCGCGAGGCCGGCATCGGCTTCATCCCGGAGGACCGCCACCGGCAGGGGATGCTGCTCGACGCCCCGCTCTGGGAGAACCGGATCCTGGGCCACCAGACCCGGCCGCCGGCGGCCCGGGGCCCGTTCATCGACCGGAAGGCGGCCCGCGCCGACACCGAGCGGATCATGCGCGAGTACGACGTCCGCGCGCCCGGCCCCGAGACGCTGGCCGCCGCGCTCTCCGGCGGCAACCAGCAGAAGCTCATCGTCGGCCGCGAGATGAGCGCCGGCCCGCGGCTGCTGATCGCCGCCCATCCCACCCGAGGGGTCGACGTCGGCGCCCAATCGGTCATCTGGGAGCTGCTCAAGGACGCCCGCGGCGAAGGGATGGGGATCGTGCTGGTCTCTGCCGACCTCGACGAGCTGATCGGGCTCTCCGACACCCTCCACGTCATGTTCCGCGGCCGCCTCGTGGCCACCGTGGACCCCCGCCAGGTCACCCCCGAGGAGCTCGGCGGGTACATGACCGGCGCCCGGACCGCGGCGGGTGCCGCGTGAACCGCCTGCGCCGCACCGGCCTGACGCTGCTGGGCCCGGTGCTCGCCGTCCTCGTGGCGCTGGTGATCTCCGCCCTCGTCATCGCCCTCATCGGGGAGAACCCGTTGCGGGCGCTGCAGGTCATGGTCGACCTGGGCGAGCGGCCCTCGCAGCAGGTGCAGTCGATCGTGGTGATCCTCAACCGCGCCGTCCCGCTGTTCCTGGCCGGGCTCGCCGTCTCCATCGCCTTCCGCATGGGGCTGTTCAACATCGGCGTCGAGGGCCAGTACCGGCTGGCCACCGTCGTCGCCGCCGCCGTCGGTGCGGCCGTGGCGCTGCCCGGCCCGCTGCACGTCCTGCTGGTCATCGTCGTGGCCATGGTGGTCGGCGCCTTCTGGGCCGGCATCGTGGGCGTGCTCAAGGTGACCCGCGGTGTCAGCGAGGTCATCAGCTCCATCATGCTGAACTTCATCGCGCTCGGGCTGGCGTCCTTCCTGCTCACCGGTCCGTTCCGGGGCAGCCCGGAGGGCGCGTCGATCATCACCACGACGCCGCTGCCGGAGTCGGCGTGGTTCCCGGGGCTGGGCGGGGTGCTCGGCGCCTTCGGGCTGGCCGAGCCGCGCACGGAGCTGTTCGGCTTCCTCGTCGTGGCCGTCGTGGTGGGGATCGTGATCGCGGTGCTCGTCCAGCGCACCCGGTTCGGCTTCGACCTGCGGGCCACCGGCATCTCGGCGTCCGCCGCCACCGCCAGCGGTGTCGACGCCCGCCGCATGGTCGTCACGACCATGCTGCTCTCCGGTGCCGTCGCGGGGCTCATCGGGTTGCCCGACCTGCTCGGCGAGACGCGCGCCTTCGGCACCGAGTTCACCGCCGGGCTCGGTTTCCTGGGCATCGCCGTGGCCCTGCTCGGGAGGAACAACGTCCTCGGCATCGCGTTGGCGGCGCTGCTGTTCGCGTTCCTCGACCGTGCGGCGCTGCCGCTGCAGTTCGCCGACATCCCCGCGTCGGTGGTGACGATCATCCAGGGGACGATCGTGCTCGCCGTCGTGATCGCCAACGAGGTCGCCCGCCGGCTGGCCCTGCGCTCGGCCGAGCGGTCCGCTGCCGAGGCGACCGGCGCGCCGCCGGACCCGGGTGGCGGTGCGGGCCCCGGCGGTCCCGGCCCCGGCGCCGGTCCGGACGGCGGGCACCGGGTCCGCACCGGAGTCCCGGGCTCTTCCGAGGAGGCGCGCGCATGACCACCGCGACCCCGGCCGGCGGCAGCACCGCGACCCGGCCCAGCCGTGGCCCGCTCACCGACCGGCTCACCGGCGGGAGCCGGGGCAGCAGGATCCTGTGGCTGGTCGTCGGCCTGCTGTTCGTCTTCTCCGTCACCCGGGCGGTCTCCGGCGAGGAGGCGCTGACCTCGTCGTCGACGATGCGGGCTGCGCTGCTGCTGGCGGTGCCGATCGGGCTCGCGGCGCTGGGTGGCCTCTACTCCGAGCGCGCCGGCGTGGTCAACATCGGCCTCGAGGGGATGCTGATCCTCGGCACCTGGGGCGCCGGCTGGGCCGGCTGGCAGTGGGGCTGGGTCGGCGCGATCATCGGCGGCACCGTGCTCGGGGCCATCGGCGGCCTGCTGCACGCCATCGCGACGGTGACCTTCGGCGTCGACCACGTCATCTCCGGGGTGGCGATCAACATCCTCGCCGCGGGTGTCGTCCGCTTCCTGTCGGAACTGGTCTACGTCCAGGGCACCGGGGGCGGCCCGACGCAGTCGCCGTCGGTGGGCGGCGACCCGCCGAGCTTCTCGATCCCGGTGCTCTCCTCCGGGCCCGACCTGCTGGGCGACCTGGAGGACACCGGCTGGTTCCTGCTGAGCGACCTCGCCGGGGTGCTCCGCGGGCTCACCAGCGGGCTCGGTGTGGTCACCCTGCTGGCGATCCTGCTCATCCCGATCTCGTACGTGATCCTCTGGCGGACGGCGTTCGGGCTGCGGCTGCGGTCGTGCGGCGAGAACCCCGCGGCGGCGGACTCGCTCGGCGTCCCGGTCTACCGGATGAAGTACATCGCGGTGATCATCTCCGGCGCGCTGGCCGGGCTCGGCGGCGTCTTCCTCGTGTTCGTGGCCGGCATCTACCGCGAAGGGCAGACCGGTGGCCGCGGCTTCATCGGCCTGGCCGCGCTGATCTTCGGCAACTGGCGGCCGGGAGGCCTGGCCGCCGGCGCCGGGCTGTTCGGCTTCTCCGACGCCCTGCAGCTGCGCAGCCGGACGGCGGTCGTCGCGCTGCTGCTCCTGGTCGCCCTGCTGCTCGTCGGCGTGGCCGTGTACCAGGCGCTGCGCCGCCGCTGGGTGCCCGCGGGCCTCGCCGTGGTGTTCGCCGCCGTCGCGCTGGTCGGCTTCCTGACCATCGACGAGCTGCCCGACGGCATCGTCTTCTTCACCCCGCACCTGACCACGCTGCTGGTCCTCTCGCTGGCCTCCCAACGGCTGCGGATGCCCAAGGCGGACGGCCTGGTGTACCGACGAGGGGAGCACTAGTGCCCGACCTGCCCGAGCCCGACTGGGATGCCCTTCGGACCGCGGCCCGCGAGGCCATGACCCACGCCTACGCCCCCTACTCGAGGTTCCCGGTCGGGGTCGCCGGGCTGGTCGACGACGGCCGCGTCGTCACCGGGTGCAACGTGGAGAACGCCTCGTACGGGCTGGGCCTGTGCGCCGAGTGCGGGATGGTCAGCGACCTGGCCCGCACCGGAGGCGGCCGGCTGGTCGCGGTGGCCTGCGTCGGCGGGGACGGTCAGCCGCTCATGCCGTGCGGCCGCTGCCGGCAGCTGCTCTGGGAGCACGGCGGCGCCGACATGCTGATCGAGACGGTGTCCCTCGGCATCGTGCCGATGCGCGAGGTGCTGCCCGACGCCTTCGGTCCCGAGGACCTGACGGCTGCCGCCGAGCGGGGCCAGGGCTGATGGCCGGTCACGACGCCATCGACGTCATCCGCGCCAAGCGGGACGGCGTGCCGCTCACCACGGAGCAGATCCGCTGGGTGATCGGGGCCTACACCGCCGGTCAGGTCCCCGACGAGCAGATGAGCGCGCTGCTCATGGCGGTGTTCTTCCGCGGGATGACCGCCGACGAGCTCGCGTCCTGGACCCAGGCGATGATCGACTCCGGCGAGCGCAAGGACCTGTCGTCCCTCGGCCGGCCGACCGCCGACAAGCACTCCACCGGTGGCGTCGGCGACAAGATCACCCTTCCTCTGGCGCCCCTCGTCGCCGCCTGCGGGGTGGCCGTGCCGCAGCTCTCCGGCCGGGGCCTCGGCCACACCGGCGGCACGCTGGACAAGCTCGAGGCGATCCCCGGGTGGCGGGCCGACGTGCACGAGGAGGCCTACCTGGCGCAGCTGCGCGACGTGGGCGCGGTCATCTGCGCCGCCGGCCACGACCTGGCGCCGGCCGACAAGCTGCTCTACGCGCTGCGCGACGTCACGGGCACCGTCGAGTCGATCCCGCTGATCGCCAGCTCCATCATGAGCAAGAAGATCGCCGAGGGCGCCGACGCGCTGGTCCTGGACGTCAAGACGGGCTCCGGGGCGTTCATGAAGGACCCCGCCGCGTCGCGCGAGCTGGCCCGCACGATGGTCGGGCTCGGGGAGGCGGCCGGGGTGCGCACCGTCGCCCTGGTGACGGCGATGGACCGGCCACTGGGCCGCGCCGCGGGCAATGCCGTGGAGGTCGCGGAGTCGGTGGAGGTGCTCGCCGGTGGCGGCCCGGCCGACGTCGTCGAGCTGACCCTGGCGCTGGCGCGGGAGATGCTGGCCGGTGCCGGGCGCGACGACGTCGACCCCGCCGAGGCGCTGGCCGACGGGCGGGCCATGGACGTGTGGCGGCGGATGATCGCCGCGCAGGGCGGCGACCCCGACGCCCCGCTGCCGCGCCCGGCCGAGACGCACGTGGTGACCGCGCCGGCCACCGGCATGCTGACCCGCCTGGACGCCTACGCGCTCGGCGTCGCCGCCTGGCGGCTGGGCGCCGGCCGAGCCCGCAAGGAGGACCCGGTGTCGGCCGCCGCGGGGATCACCTGGACGGCCGGCGTGGGGGAGCTGGTGACCGCCGGCCGGCCGCTGCTGGAGCTGCACACCGACGACGCCGCGCGCATCCCGCGGGCGCTCGCGGCGCTCGAGGGGGCCATCGGCGTCGACACCGGTGACGAGCCGCTCCCGCTCGTCCTCGACCGCATCACCGCAGGGTCGTAGGGGACACTGGTCTCTCGTGCAGAAGGACTCCCTCCTCCCCACCACTCGCACGCTCGCGGCGGGCCCCGAGAGGGAGCCGTTGAACCCGGACGCAGCCATCTCCATCCGCGGCCTGGTCAAGCGGTACGGCGACCGTGCGGCCGTCGACGGCCTGGACCTCGACATCCACCGCGGGGAGATCTTCGCCCTGCTGGGTCCCAACGGTGCGGGGAAGACGACCACCGTCGAGATCTGCGAGGGCTACCGCGATCGCGACGGTGGTGAGGTCCGCGTGCTCGGGGTCGACCCGGCGCGGGGCGGGCGCCGCTGGAAGGCCGAGCTCGGCATCGTGCTGCAGTCCGGTGCGGGGGACAGCCAGCTCTCGGTGCGCGAGCTGCTGTCGGCGCAGGCGTCCTACTACGCCGATCCCCGCGACCCCGACGAGGTGCTCGACCTCGTCGGTCTCACGGAGAAGGCGGGCGCCCGCGGCCGCACGCTCTCGGGTGGGCAGCGGCGCCGGCTGGACGTGGCGCTGGGCATCGTGGGCCGGCCCCGGCTGCTGTTCCTGGACGAGCCCACCACCGGGTTCGACCCCGAGGCCCGCCGCCAGTTCTGGGCGCTGATCCGGTCGCTGCGCGAGCTGGGCACCACCATGCTGCTGACCACCCACTACCTCGACGAGGCCGAGGAGCTGGCCGACCGGGTCGGGGTCATCGCCCACGGGCAGCTGGCCGAGGTCGCCGTCCCCACCGCGCTCGGCGGCCGCGGCACCGCGCCGGCCGTCGTCAGCTGGACCGAGGCCGGCGCCCGGCGCACCGCCGAGACCGCCACGCCGACCGCCTTCGTCTCCGAGCTCGCCGCGCGCTTCCCGGGCGAGGTGCCCGACCTCGCCGTCAGCCGGCCGACGCTCGAGGACGTGTACCTGAAGATGATCGGGGACCGCTCGTGACCACCACCGCCCCAGGGCGCGCCGCGCTGCCCTCGGTCGCCCGGGTCTCCCGCACCCGGGCGGGGGTCGAGCTCAAGGAGTTCTTCCGCCAGCGTGAGTCGGTGGTCTTCACGCTGCTGTTCCCGGTCATCCTGCTGCTGGGGCTCGGCGCGGTCCTGGACTACGACCTCGGCTCCGGCGTGGACTTCCCGCAGTACTTCATGGCGGGCGTCATCGCCGCGGGGATCGTCGGGGCGAGCCTGCAGAACATGGCGATCCACATCGCCGGCGAGCGCTCCGACGGCACCCTCAAGGCGCTGGCCGGCAGCCCCATGCCGAAGACCGCCTACTTCGTCGGCAAGGTCGCGCAGGTCGTCGCCGTGACGATCGCGACGATCCTCGCGCTGCTGGTCGTCGGCGTGCTCGTGTTCGGCATCGACCTGCCGACCGGGGCGGACTGGCTGACCTTCGCCTGGGTGACAGTGCTGGGCGCGGCGGCCTGCACGCTGCTCGGCATCGCCGTCTCCTCCCTCGCCCGCAACGCGCGGTCGGCCTCGGCGACGGTCACCCCGATCGCGCTGGTGCTGGAGTTCGTCTCCGGCGTCTTCATGCCGTTCGACCAGGTGCCCGGCTGGCTGCAGGACGTCGCCTCGGTCTTCCCGGTGAAGTGGCTGGCCCAGGGACTGCGGTCGGTGTTCCTGCCCGACTCCCTCGCCGCCCGGGAGCCGGCGGGCTCCTGGGAGCTCGGCACCGTCGCGCTGGTGCTCGGGATCTGGTGCGTCGTGGGCCTGCTGCTGTGCGTCCGCACCTTCCGCTGGCAGGACCGGGACGGCCGGTAGGTAGCGTTCTCCCGTGCCCGCTCCGCTCACCGCCGACGACGTCCGCCGCGCCCCGAAGGTCCTGCTGCACGACCACCTCGACGGCGGGCTGCGGCCGCAGACGGTGCTCGACCTGGCCGCCGAGCTCGGCTACCGCGACCTGCCCGCGGGCGATGCCGAATCCCTCGGCCGGTGGTTCCGCGAGGCCGCGGACTCCGGCTCCCTCGTGCAGTACCTGGAGACGTTCGCGCACACCGTCGCCGTGATGCAGACGCCGGACGCCGTGGCGCGGGTCGCCCGGGAGTGCGCGCTCGACCTCGCCGCGGACGGCGTGGTGTACGCCGAGGTCCGGATGGCGCCCGAGCTGCTCACCGCCGGGATGCCGATGGAGGCGGCCGTCGAGGCGATGCTCGACGGGTATGCGCAGGGGAGCCGGGAGGCCGCCGCCGCGGGCACGCCGATCCGGATCGGCACGCTGCTGTGCGGGATGCGGCAGAACGACCGCTGGGAGGAGGTCGCCGACCTCGTCGTCCGCTACCGGGACGCCGGTGTCGTCGGCTTCGACCTCGCCGGCCCGGAGATCGGCTTCCCGCCGGACCGCATCCCCGCCGCCATCGCCCTGCTGGACCGCGCGGGGGCGCACCGGACGGTGCACGCGGGGGAGGCCGCCGGCATCGCCAGCATCGAGGCAGCGCTGGACGGCGCCGGTGCCGAACGGCTCGGCCACGGCGTGCGGATCGCCGACGAGGTCGCCGCGGACGGCGCCCTCGGCCCCGTGGCCCGGCGGGTGCGCGACGCGCAGGTGACGCTGGAGGTGGCGCCCTCCTCGAACGTGCAGACCGGCGCCTACCCCTCGCTGGCCGAGCACCCGGTGGACCGGCTGCACCGGCTCGGCTTCGCCGTCACGCTCAACACCGACAACCGGCTGATGAGCGGCGTCTCGGTCACCAGCGAGGTCACAGCGGTGGCGACGACGTTCGGCTGGACGTGGGACGACGTGCAGACGGTGACCGAGCGCGCGCTGGCCGGTGCCTTCCTGCCCGCGGAGGAGCGGCAGCGGCTTCTCGACGACGTGGTCCGCCCGGGCTACGCCGCGCTGCGGGGCTGACGGCGGTGGACGTCCTGCTCGCCGAGGCGGCCGGGCAGTCCTGGGACCGGTTGGGCGACCTGGGGGTGGCCTTCCTCCTCTCGGCGCTCATCGGGTTCGAGCGGGAGCTGCGGCAGAAGGCGGCCGGGCTGCGGACGCTGACCATCGTCGGGTTCGCCGCGGCGCTGTTCATGGTGATCAGCCGGGCTGAGTTCGGCGACTCGCGCGTCGCCGCGCAGGTGGTCTCCGGGCTGGGGTTCATCGGCGGCGGCCTGATCTTCGTCCGGCGCGACGCCGTCCGCGGGCTCACCACCGCGGCCGTCGTCTGGCTGACCGCGGCCGTCGGCATGGCCGCCGGCGCGGGGCTGTGGCTGTACGCCGTCGTCGCGACCGCCGGCCACCTCCTGGTGGCCTACGCCTTCACCCCGCTGGCCCGCCGCTTGTCGGGGCGGGCAGCGCACTCCTACTCCCTGGTGCTGACCTACCGGGACGGCGAGGGCGTGCTGCGCCGGGCCCTGGCCGAGTGCACGCAGCAGGGCTTCACCGTGCGTCACCTCGACACGGCGGTCGAGGCCGAGCGGCGGGGCGGCGCCGGCCCGCAGGCCACGGTGCGGATGACGATGGAGGGGGCGGGGTCGGTCACCGCGCTCGCCGCCCGGCTGGCCGACCTCGAGGGGGTGCTGGCGGTGTCGGCCGGGCACCAGGACGAGGACCGCGACTGACCGCCGGCGCGCACGGGCCGGCCGCGGGTGGGGGGCGTCACTCCGGCCTGCGGGAATCGCGTCGTGATCTCCGCTGCTACGGTAAGTGCACCGGCACAAGGCCGGTCATCCTCCCGGACGGTTTGTCCGGGCACGAGCGCATCCGTGCAGATCCAGCGTTCCATCCCTGGGCGCAGACGATCGCCAAGTGAGGACGCCGGTACGTCACGGTGCTCCTCCTCTTTCACGGGACGCGCTCCGAGCAGTATCGGAGCCCCACCCCGCATGACTTTGGTCCACCCTGCCGCGTTCGAGTCGTCCACGACCGAGAACGCTGTCGAGAACACCACCGAGAACACCATCGTGAACACCACCGGCAACACGGCCGAGGACGCCGCGGCGGAGACCGTCGCCGAGACCCCGGCCGGCCCCACCTTCGGTCAGCTGGGTCTGCCCCAGCAGCTGGTGACCGCGCTCGAGCGGCGCGGCATCCACCGCCCGTTCGCCATCCAGACCTCGGCCCTGCCGGACGCCCTCGCCGGGCGTGACGTGCTGGGCAAGGCCGCCACCGGCTCGGGCAAGACGCTCGCGTTCGGGCTGCCGCTGCTCGCCCGCATCGGCGCCGAGGTCAAGAACGGTCGTCGGGCCCCGCGCGGGCTGGTCCTCGTGCCCACCCGCGAGCTCGCCCAGCAGGTGCACGACAACCTGGCGCCGCTGGGCCAGGCGACCGGCGTGCAGCTGGCCACCGTCTACGGCGGCGCACCCATGTACCGCCAGATCCAGCAGCTGCGCCGCGGCGTGGACGTCATCATCGCCACGCCGGGCCGGCTGCAGGACCTGATCAGCCAGGGCGAGGCCACCCTCGCCGAGGTGGTCGTCACGGTGCTGGACGAGGCCGACTTCATGGCCGACCTGGGCTTCCTCCCGGTCGTCAAGGAGCTGCTCGACCAGACCGACCGGAACGCCCAGCGGCTGCTGTTCTCGGCCACGCTGGACGGCGAGGTCGACTCCCTGGTCCGCCGCTACCTCAAGGACCCGGCCCGGCACGAGGTCAAGCGGGCCGGCGACGACGCCCCGCCGGCCGAGCACCTCGCCTTCAGCCTCGCCTTCCGCGACAAGCTGCAGGTGGCCACGGAGCTGGCTGCTCGCCCCGGCCGCACGATCATCTTCGCCCGCACCCAGCTGGGCGTGGACCGGCTGGCCGAGAACCTGAAGGCCGCCGGGATCAAGGCCGAGGCCATCCACGGCGGGCTGCCGCAGTCGGCGCGCAAGCGTGCGCTCGAGGAGTTCACCGACGCCCGCTCGCCGGTGCTGGTGGCCACGGACGTCGCCGCGCGCGGCATCCACGTCGACGATGTCTCGCTGGTCCTGCACTACGACCCGCCGACGGACGCGAAGACCTACCTGCACCGCTCGGGCCGGACGGCCCGCGCCGGCGCCGCGGGTGTGGTCGTCTCGCTGCTCCTCCCCGACCAGGTGGGACAGGCCAAGCGCCGGTTCCGCACCGCGAAGGTGGACCCGCCCCTGGACCGCACGCGGCCCGGTGACCGGCCGATCCTCGAGCTGGTCGCCTCCGGCATCCCCGTGGAGCCCAAGGAGCGCACCCAGCGCGACATGCGCCGCGGTGGCGGTGGCCCCGGCGGCCGTCCGCGTCGCGAGGGTGACCGCCCCGGCGGTTCCCGTGGTGGCCCCCGTCGCTCGTACGGCGACCGCAACCGCTCCGGTGGCGGCGACCGCCGCTTCGGCGGCGAGCGCTCGGGCCGTCCCCCGCGCCAGGGCTGAACGAGGACCCCGTCCCCTCACCGCTCGCGGTGAGCCTCCGGACGGGGGCGACGACGGCGGCCCGTCCCGGTTTCCCGGGGCGGGCCGCCGTCGTCTCAGTCGCGGAAGACCAGGGCGCCGCTCACGGCGGTGACGACCTCGTCCCAGGCGGGGCGCAGCTGTCCGGCCTCGGCCGCGTCCAGGGGCTCGTCGGGCTGCCGGTCGGCGCGGGCCACCGCCCGGCCCAGCGGGGAGGTGGGGGCGAGCAGCTCGTCGACCCGGGTGAGCCGGGCGTACTCGGCGAGGTCCCGCACCCCTTCGGCCGGCTGCACGAGCGCCCGGTGGGGGACCAGACCGGCGGCGCCATCGGCGACCTCGGCCAGCACCTCCGAGACCTCGGTGAGGTCGTAGCGGTCCTGCTCGGCGGGCAGCGGCAGCGTGTCCGTGTCGGCGACCTCGGGCCAGGTGGCGATCTCGACGAGGTCGTGCTGCTCGTTGCCGGCGCAGAAGCGGGCCAGGTCGGCCGGGGTGTCGAAGACGAACACCTCTCCGTCGCGGCCGAGGAAGCGGGCGACGTCCTCGACGTAGCAACGCAGGGTCACCCCGGCGCCCTCGGGGACCACGATCTCGACCGGCAGGATGCCGACCGCCTCCCAGAACTCGGCGGCGGCGGCGACCGCGGTGGGGGAGGCGGTGACCCGGCTCCTGCGTGCGATGGTGCTCACGCCCGGCCGGCCGGCCACCGAGGTGGCGGTCGCACCGGCGGGCGCGCCGGCGGCCGTCTCCGCCTGCTCGGGCAGGTCCTCGTCGGCGAGGGCGCCGAGCTGGTCGTCCGCGGACTCGGCGGCCGAGGGGTACTCCTCGATCGTGGCGGTGCCCCCGCCGGTCCAGTCGAAGTGGTCCGAGAGCTCCTCGACGACGTCCTCCCACAGCTCGTCGAAGACCGTGCCGACGCCGATCCACGCGTCCTCGCCGGAGCGCCCGGCGAAGGCCTCCACGCCGAGCCCGAGAGAGCCGATCTCCGGCTTGGCGGCGAACTCGGCGACGGCCTCGAACTGCTCCTCGTCGTCGTCCTCGGTGGTGTCCAGGCACTCGGCGAGCCGGCTGACGATGTCGACGGTCGCGGCGAGCTCCTCCACCGCCCACCGGTCGGGGTCCTCGGCGGCGACGTCGTACACCCCGTCGAGGTCGTACCGGTGGTCCTCGTCCGGGGTGAGGTCCGCTGCGTCCAGACCGGCGACGACCGGCCACACCGGGTGGTCGGCCAGGTCGTGGTCGGTGCGGGTGCGGCAGAAGGCGGCGAGCTTCTCCGGCGACGGGAAGAGGTGCACCGTGGCGCGCCCGCCCGCCCCGTCACCCTCGGTCGTGCCGAGGAACGCCTGCCACTCCTCGCCGTCCTCCTCCCACGGCGGAGCCCACAGGGTGTATCCGGTGCGGTCGTCGAGGGTCAGTGCGATGGGGACGATGCTGGGCCTGGCCACCGCACCATCCTGCCTTGTCGGCTCGGAGTTGCACCTCCGGGCCGCGCGGCGGGACCCCGAGGTCGATCATGTGGCCGGCGCGGCCGTGGATCGCCTCCTGCGGCCTGCTCAGATCCCCATCGGGTGCCACACCGTCTTGGTCTCGAGGAACGGGGTCATCCGGGACAGCCCGGGGTCGACGGTCCAGTCCGGCTCGGTGGCCGGCGGGCGGACGACGCGCTTGATCGTGCCGGCGGCCTCGCGCTCGAGCTCCATCGCGCGGTCGGCCGGAGCGCCGGTGAGGTCGATGGCGTCGACGTCGGCGTGCTCGGCCAGCCACGGGCCCAGCTCCCCGGCGTCGCCGGTGAGCAGGTTGACCACCCCGCCGGGTACGTCGCTGG
This sequence comes from Blastococcus sp. SYSU DS0753, assembly GCF_054051175.1. NCBI lineage: Bacteria > Bacillati > Actinomycetota > Actinomycetes > Geodermatophilales > Geodermatophilaceae > Blastococcus > Blastococcus sp. SYSU DS0753. Next base: position 51,703 of record NZ_JBJHAT010000018.1, read on the forward strand.
TGGCGAGCACCTCGCCCAGGGTGACGGCCGGGATCGGCCGCTCCTTGGAGGTGACGACGACGGCGGTGCTGCCGGTCGCGAGCACCGGGGCGAGAACGCTCACCAGTCCGAGCAGCGACGACTGCTGGGGCGCGAGGACGGCGACCACACCGGTGGGCTCGGGCAGGCTGAAGTCGAAGTACGGCCCGGCGACGGGGTTCGCGCCGCCGAGGACGGCGGCCAGCTTGTCGGTCCAGCCGGCGTACCAGACCCAGCGGTCGATGGCGGCGTCGACGGCGGCCCGCGCCTTGGACGCCGACAGGCCCTCGGCCGCGCCGACCTCCTCGCAGAACTGGACGTGCCGGCCCTCCATCACCTCGGCCACCCGGTAGAGGACCTGGCCGCGGTTGTACGCGGTCGCGCCCGACCACTTCGCGAAGGCGCCGCGGGCGGCGACGACGGCGTCGCGGGCGTCCTTGCGGCTCGCCCACGCGACGTTGGCGAGGAAGAGGCCCCTGGCGTCGGTGACCTCGTAGGTGCGGCCGGACTCCGAGCGCGGGAAGGCGCCGCCCACGTACAGCTTGTAGGTCTTGCGGACGGCGAGACGATCGCTGCTCACTGCTCGGCACCCTTCAGGTATGCGGCCAGACCGTGCCGGCCGCCCTCTCGCCCGTAGCCCGACTGCTTGTAGCCGCCGAACGGCGACGTCGGGTCGAACTTGTTGAACGTGTTGGCCCACACCACGCCGGCGCGCAGCTGGTCGGCGATCTTCAGGATCCGTGACCCCTTCTCGCTCCAGATGCCGGCCGACAGCCCGTAGGTGGAGTTGTTGGCCTTGGCGACCGCCTCGTCCGGCGTCCGGAAGGTGAGCACCGACAGCACGGGGCCGAAGACCTCGTCGCGGGCGATGCGGTGCGCGGGGGAGACGTCGGTGAAGACCGTCGGGGGGAACCAGTAGCCGCGCTCGGGCAGCTCGCAGGCGGGCTGCCAGCGCTGCGCGCCCTCGGCCTCGCCGATGTCCGACAGCTCGCGGATGCGGGCGAGCTGCTCGGCGCTGTTGATCGCGCCGATGTCGGTGTTCTTGTCCAGCGGGTCACCCACCCGCAGCGTGCCGATCCGCCGTTGCAGGCTGGCGATGACCTCGTCGTGGATCGACTCCTGCACCAGCAGCCGGGAGCCCGCGCAGCAGACGTGGCCCTGGTTGAAGAAGATGCCCTGCACGATGCCCTCGACGGCCTGGTCGATCGGGGCGTCGTCGAAGACGATGTTCGCCGCCTTGCCGCCGAGCTCCAGCGTCAGCTTCTTGCGGGTGCCGGCGACCGCGCGGGCGATCTGCCGGCCGACGTCGGTGGACCCGGTGAAAGCCACCTTGTCGACGTCGTCGTGCTCGACGACCGCGCGGCCGGTGTCGCCGGCGCCGGTCACGATGTTCACCACGCCCGGCGGCAGGTCGGCCTGGCGGCAGACCTCGGCGAACAGCAGCGCGGTGAGCGGGGTGGTCTCGGCGGGCTTGAGGACGACGGTGTTGCCGGTCGCGAGCGCCGGGGCGACCTTCCACGCGAGCATCAGCAGCGGGAAGTTCCACGGGATGACCTGGCCGGCGACGCCCAGCGGCTTCGGTCCCGGCCCGAGGCCCGCCCAGTCCAGCTTGTCGGCCCAGCCCGCGTGGTAGAAGAAGTGCGCCGCGGCCAGCGGGACGTCGACGTCGCGGGACTCCCGGATCGGCTTGCCGTTGTCCAGCGACTCGAGGACGGCGAACTCGCGGGCGCGCTCCTGCAGCAGCCGGGCGATGCGGAACAGGTACTTGCCGCGGTCGGCGGGGCGCATCGGACCCCAGGTCCTCTCGAACGCCTTCCGGGCGGCGCGCACCGCGCGGTCGACGTCGGCGGTGGTGCCGGTGGCGACCTCGGCGAGCACCTCCTCGGTGGCCGGGTTCACCGTCTTCAGCGGCTCGCCGGAGCCGTCGACGAACTCGCCGTCGACGAACAGGCCGTACGAGGGGGCGATGGTGACGATCGACCGCGACTCGGGCGCGGGGGCGTACTCGAAAACGCTGGTCATCGCTGTCAGTCCACCGTGACGTAGTCGGGGCCGGAGTAGTGGCCGGTGCGCAGCTTCTGCCGCTGCAGCAGGAGGTCGTTGAGCAGGCTGGAGGCGCCGAAGCGGAACCAGTCGGGGTCCAGCCAGTCGGGGCCCACGGTCTCGTTGATCAGCACGAGGTGCTTGATCGCGTCCTTCGTCGTCCGGATGCCGCCGGCGGGCTTGAAGCCGACCTGCCGGCCGGTGGCGAGGCGGAAGTCGCGGACCGCTTCCAGCATCACCAGGGCGACGGGCAGTGTGGCGGCAGGGCTCACCTTGCCGGTGGAGGTCTTGATGAAGTCGCCGCCGGCGAGCATGGCGATCCAGCTCGCGCGCCGGACGTTGTCCAGCGTCATCAGCTCGCCGGTCTCGAGGATGACCTTGAGGTGTGCGTCCCCGCAGGCCTCCTTCACCGCGACGATCTCCTCGTAGACGTCGAGGTAGCGGCCGGCCAGGAACGCGCCGCGGTCGATGACCATGTCGATCTCGTCGGCGCCGTTCGACACGGCGTCCCGGACGTCGGCCAGCTTCACCGCACGGCTCGCGCGGCCGCTGGGGAAGGCGGTGGCGACGGCGGCCACGTGGATCCCGGTGCCGGCCAGCACCTCCCGCGCGACGCCGGCGAGGTCGCCGTAGACGCAGACGGCGGCGACCTGCGGCGTCGTCGGGTCCGACGGGTCGGGCTGCTTGGCCTTGGCGGCCAGGCTGCGCACCTTGCCGGGGGTGTCGGCGCCCTCGAGCGTGGTCAGGTCGACCATCGAGATGGCGGTGTCGATCGCCCACGCCTTCGAGGTGGTCTTGATCGACCGGGTGCCCAGCTGCGCGACGCGCGCCTCGGCGCCCACCTGGTCGACGCCGGGCAGGCCGTGCAGGAAGGCGCGGAAGGCCGAGTCGGAGCGGGTCACGTCGTCGTACGGCGGCGACGGCGCGTGCACCGCGGGGGTCGCCCCGGGCAGCGCGTCGGGGTCGAGCACGTGGGTCATGCCGGCCATTCTCCCCTGCCGGGGGACCGGTCCCCGAACGCGCTCACCCGCAGGGGCGGTCCTGACCCGCAGCCGAGCTCGTGACGTTCCCGCGGGAACGTGCTCGGGGCCTTCGGATCGCGAGTGACCGACCCGCCGGTGGGCGTTCCCGCGGGAACGCGCTCGGCCCCCTCGGACCCGGGTGGCGGACCCCCCGGTCGGGCGTTCCCGCGGGAACGTCCCCCTTGCTGGGGGTGGCGCCCCGTCCGTCGGGCGCTCCCGCGCGGGAACGTGCCTGCTGGGCCGGAGATGTCACCCCCCGCTCCTACGCTTCGATCACACGTTCGAAGGAGGCGTCGTGGTGGAGAAGTCCGTGCCGGAACTGGCACGCGAGATCGCGTCCGGCGCGGTGCGGCTGGCCGCCGCCACCGCCGCGTGGCTGCGGCTCGTGGCCGAGTTCGATCGGCGGGAGGGCTGGCGCGCGGTCGGGATCCTGTCGTGCGCCCACTGGCTGGCCTGGCAGTGCGGCATGGCCCCGGGCACGGCCCGGGAGCACGTCCGGGTCGCCCGGGGTCTCGGTGCGCTGCCGTTGATCTCCGCCGCCTTCGCCGAGGGGCGGTTGTCCTACTCCAAGGTCCGGGCGTTGACCCGCGTCGCGGAGCCCGACACCGAGCGGGAGCTGCTGGAGACGGCGCTCGAGGCCACGGCCTCGCAGGTGGAACGCCTGGTCCGCTCGTGGCGGCGGGCGGACCGCGCCGACGAGGGGACCATCGCACTGAAGCGGCAGTTCCAGCACTGGTGGGACGACGACGGCATGCTCGTCGTACGGATGCGCCTTGCGCCCGAGGAAGGTGCGGACTTCCTCGCGGCGGTCGACTCGCTGGCCGAACGCGAAGCCCGTCGGGACCGCGCCGCGGCGAAGCGGGCAGCCGCGGAGCGGGAAGCGGGCGTGGCCGGAGGCCTGGAGCGGGACGAGGACCTGGAACGAGAGGAGATCGCGTGCGCCCGCGAGCGGACGGGGGCCCGGCGCTGCACGGCGGTCGCCCGGCTCGCCGGAGCCGCCCACCACGCCGACCGGCGGCCGGGTGACCCACCCCGGCGCGAGGTCGTGGTGCACGTCGACGCCGCCGTCCTCGCCGACGACGCTGCCGCCGGGCAGGCCTACCTCGATGGCGGCCCGGCGCTGCACGCGACCGAGGTCCGGCGGATGCTCTGCGAGGCGACCGTCGTGACCATGCTGGAGTGCGGGCGGGAGGTCCTCGGCGTGGGCCGCAAGCGCCGGCTGGCCACCCGCGCGCAGCGGCGTGCGCTGCTGCGCCGGGATGGGGGCTGCGCCCGGCCGGGGTGCACCGAGACGCGGATCGAACGGCTGCACGCCCACCACATGCGGCACTGGCTGTTCGGTGGTGGGACGGACCTCGACAACCTGGTGCTGCTCTGCGACGTCGACCACGGATCGGTGCACGAGCTGGACCTGGTGCTGACCCGGCGCGACGGCCGGTTGGTCGCGCTCGCCCCCGACGGGCGGCGGGTGTGGGGCGCCGCGGACGCCGCCTTCACCCATGGTCTGGCGGGTCTGGCCGGGAGCCCCGAGGTTCCCGCCGAGGCGGCCTTCGTCGGCGTGCAGCCGGTCGACGAGCTGGCCGCCCGCCGCCCGGAGCCTCGGCCGTCCCCGCGACCGGCGGCCGGTGCCCCCGGTGCGTCGGCGGACCCGTTGTTCCCGGACGGGAAGCCGCCGCTGCCCGACGCGATGCGCGCGGGGGGCGAGCGCATGGACATGGCCTGGGCCGTGGGTGTCCTGATGGGGAACCGGGACCTGCGGCGTCGCTTGGCCGCCGAGGCCCGTGGCAACCCGTTGGTGGCCGCCTGAGCGCCAGGTCGGAAGGCGCCCCCAGTGACCGGGCGAACGCAGCGCCGGGTGCCGATACGGTGTCCGGCGTGCAGCTCACCGTCGTCGACCACCCGCTCGCCCGTGCCCGCCTCTCCCGGATGCGGGACGAGCGCACGGACAACGCCATGTTCCGCGCCGCCCTGCGCGAGCTCACGCAGATGCTGGTCTACGAGGCCACCCGCGACCTCGCGGTGGCCGAGGAGCCGATCACCACCCCCGTCACCACGACGACCGGCTACCGGCTGGCCGCGCCGCCGCTCATCGTCCCGGTGCTGCGGGCGGGCCTCGGCATGGCCGACACCGCGCACGGGATGCTGCCGGAGTCGCAGATGGGCTTCGTCGGGCTCGCGCGCAACGAGGAGACCTTCCAGCCGGAGGCCTACATGGCCTCGCTGCCGGAGTCGCTCGTCGGCCGCGACGTCTTCGTCCTCGACCCGATGCTGGCCACCGGCGGATCCCTCGTGCACTGCTGCCAGCTGCTCACCGCGCGCGGCACGACCTCGATCACGGTGCTGTGCGCGCTCGCCGCTCCGGACGGCATCCGCCGGCTGGAGGAGAGCGGGCTGCCGCTGCGCGTCTTCACCGCCAGCATCGACGAGGGGCTCAACGACAAGGCCTACATCGTGCCCGGCCTGGGTGACGCCGGCGACCGCCAGTTCGGCGCGGTCTGACCGTGCGCTTCGGAATCCTCGGCACCGGTCACTGGGCGCGTGCCGTGCACGCGACCGCCCTCGCCGGCCACCCGTCGGCCGAGCTGGTGGGCGTGTGGGGCCGCGACCTCGCCAAGGCGAAGGCGCTCGGCGCGGAGTTCGAGGTCCCCGGCCACGGCGACGTCGAGGCGCTGCTGGCCGAGGTCGACGCCGTGGCGATCGCGCTGCCGCCGGACGTGCAGGCGTCGCTCGCGGTGCGCGCGGCGGAGGCGGGCAAGCACCTGCTGCTGGAGAAGCCGATCGCGCTCGACGTGGCAGCGGCCGACCGGGTGGTCGACGCGGTGCGCGCCGCCGGGGTCGCCTCCGTCGTCTTCTTCACCTTCCGCTTCCAGACGGCGACCTCCACCTGGCTCACCCAGGCCGCGCGCACCCGCCTGGCCGGCGGAGCCGGCTCCTGGCTCTCCTCGCTGGCCGGCACGCCCTTCGCGGCCTCGCCGTGGCGGCAGGAGCACGGGGCGCTGTGGGACATCGGCCCGCACGCGCTGTCGGTGCTGGTGCCGGCGCTGGGGCCGGTCGTCGCGGTGCAGGCCGGCCCGGGGCTCCGGGACACCGTCCACCTGGTGCTCACGCACGAGTCGGGGACGGCGTCGACCGTGACGCTCTCGCACACGGTGGCGTCCATGTCGACCGGCATCGAGTTCTTCGTGCACGGGGACGCCGGCCGGCTCGTCCTCCTGCCCGACGTCGAGGCCCCGGTGGAGGCGTTCTCCGTCGCCGTCGACGAGCTGACCTCCGCCGCGATCGCCGGCGGCACCCACCCCTGCGACGTGGGGTTCGGCCGGGACGTCGTCGCCGTGCTGGCGACGGCCGCCCGGGCGCTGGACTCCGGCTGCCGCCAAGCCGTCCGCGGATGACCAGCGCCCCGCCGGCGCGGCGCTCGTGGACCCCGTTGGACTGGTACCTGCCCACCGGGCGGATCCGGCGGCGGGACTGGTGGCAGCGCTACGTCCTGGTCTTCGCCGTGCTCGGGCTCGTCGCCACCTCGATCGACGCGACCTGGTTCCCGGACAGCTACCCGCGCATCAGCCGCGACGGGGGGTTCGACCTGCTCTGGCCGTTCCCGGACCAGGGCGGACCGGTGACGGCGATCTCGGCGCTGGTGCTGCTCGTGCCGAACATCGCCGCGATGGTCACGCGACTGCACGACCGGAACCACTCCGCCTGGTGGCTGCTGTGGCACCTGCTGCCCGGGATCGGCTGGCTGGTCCTGCTGGTGACCATCGGCTTCCTCGGCAGCGAGCCGCGCGTCAACCGCTACGGGCCGCCCCCCGGCTGAGCCGGCCCGCCGATCACCAGCCGACGAGCGCCAGGAGGTCGGTCTCGAACCGCGGTCTGACGGTGCGCATGTAGGTCGCCGTCACGTGCGCGGAGTCCATGTACACCCGCACATTGCCGATCAGCGCCGGGCACACGTCCTCGACGCAGAAGTAAGGGCTGGTGTCGAGCAGCCTGACGCCCCCGGGCAGCTCCGCCGGCGGTGAGTCGAACAGGTCGTCGTCGTACACCAGTGACCGCGGCGCCTGGCACCTCGGCGACGTATCGCCCCATTCGGCCATGCAGTCGGGGACGTCCACGGTGTGCCGCGGGCTGTCGCGCAGGCCGATGACCTGTATGCCCGACTCCAGAAGCGGCTGCCACGCGGCCACATGGCCCTCCGGCAGCCACTCCCTGTCCTCGCCGGCGGCGGTGCGGGTGCCGAGGGCGATCACCAGGTCCGGCTCCAGCGAGAGGATCTGGTCGGTGAGCCGGGAACGCCAGGCGGCGCACTCCTCGTAGTCCGTCCAGCCCTCCTGGATGAACTCCGACTCCGTCGAGAGGTTGCAGCCGCCGCGGAGCATCGAGATGACCTGCCACCCGTGGTCCTCGGCGATGGCGGTCAACGGGGTGACCCAGTGCGCGACGTGCGAATCGCCGACGGCGACCACCCTGCGCGAGGCGTCGTCGTCCCCGATCACGCACCTCTCCATCTCGGCGGGAACGGGTTCGCTCTCGAGGACGTCCGTGGTGCAGGAAGCGTGGTCGGGAGGGCCGGGCCAGTCGTCGCGGATCAGCGTCATCGGCGGCAACGGGTCGGCACCCCCGATGGGACCGGCTTCCCAGAAGTTGCTGCCCAGCGCCGCCGCCCCCGGGTACGCCGGGTCGTCCACCAGCGCCGCGACGCGGTCGGCCTCCCGGTCCATCCAGACGATGGTGGCCGCGCCGGCCAGCAGGAGCGGAGCGCTGACCGCGGCGACGGCGACCACCGCCGCGGCGGGCCGCCAGGACCGGAGCCGTGCGCCCGCCGGCCGCTCGACCAGCCGGTACGTCGCCTCGCTGAGCAGCAGGGACAGCGCGATCACCGCCGCGGCCCCCTTGATCGACGGCGCTTCGCGGCCGGTGTGCACCAGGTAGAGCACCAGGATGGGCCAGTGCCACAGGTACAGGACGTAGGACCGGGAGCCCAGCCAGCGCGCCACGGGGGAGGACAGGACCCGGTGCGCGCCCGCCCGTCCGGCGGCGTCGGCGGCGACGATCACCGCGACGGCCGACAGCACGGGCCACGCGGCCTGATACCCGGGGAACTCGTGGGCCCCGTCGAGCACCGCACCGCACGCCACGAGCGCCACGAGGCCACCCCAGCCGAGCGCGGTCGCCACGTGCCGGTGCGGGCGCCACCCGGCCAGCAGGAGCGCCACCAGCGCCCCCGCGCCCAGCTCCCACACCCGCGGCAGGGTGGAGAAGTACGCGGCCTGCTGGTCCGCGGCCGTCGCGACGACCGAGTACGCCAGCGAGGCGCCCGTGGCCACGACCACAGCGGCGACGGCGATGCGCCGGCCGTGCCGGGACCAAGGGGACCGGCGCAGGAGCAGCACCGCGCCCGCCGCGAGGAACGGCACCGCGACCAGGACCTGGACCTGGATGGACAGGGACCAGAACTGCTGCATCGGGCTGGCCAGCACGTTGCTGGCGGAGTAGTCGGCGGCCTCGGCGACCAGGCGGCGGTTCTCGGTGAACGTCGCGGAGGCGAGGAGGTGGCCGGCGATCTCTCGCCACCGGGTGCTGGGCATGACCACCGCGCTGGCCAGGAGCGTCCCGGCGAGCACGAGCGCCGCGGAGGGGACCAGGCGGCCGAGGGTGCGGCTGACCGCCCGCAGCGGGCGCACGGTCCCGGACCGTTCGAGCTGGCTCGTGAGGGTGTGCACGAGGAAGAAGCCGGTGAGCACCAGGAAGACGTCGACGCCACCGGACACCCGACCGCTGAACACGTGGTAGCCGACGACCAGCGAGACCGCCAGGGCGCGCAGGCCGTCGATCTCGGTCCGGTACCGCCGTGGCTCCGCGGACGTACCGCCCTGGGAGAGCGGGATGCTCGGTGCAGACATGTGGTGCGTCAGATCCCCGGTGTCGACAACTCTGTGAGCGGAGCGGAGCGGGTCCGGCTCGGTCTCGCCGCGGATGCCGCGGGCCGGTCGGCCCGGCCAGGCCAGGGACGACCGGCCCACGATAGGCCGCGGGCGCGGACCCGGTTCGGGACCGGTCACACACGTCCCACGCGCACCCAGCAGGGGTGGCAGCCGGCATCACGCGGCACACCGGGGGAGCACCGCCGCAGGCACCCGGACGGACGGGATCAGGGAACGCGGGTCGGCGGATCCAACCGGGACGGTTCGTCGTCCTCCACCGATTCCTGCGCGGCCCGGCGCGCGCGCCGCCGGTCCACGACCCGGGCGAACTGGATGGCGCCCTCGAACAGCACGCACATCGGCAGCGCGAGCACCACCATCGTGACCGGGTCGGGTGGCGTCGCGAGCGCCGCGAAGACCAGCGACAGGAAGAAGATCCACTGCCGCGCGCCGGCCATCGCACGGTGCGACAGCGCCCCCGCCAGGTTCAGGCACACCGCGAGCAGTGGTAGCTGCAGGGCGAGGCTGAAGGCCAGCAGCAGGGTGGTGACGTACCGCAGGTAGTCCTGGGCGGTCAGTGCGACGATGACGTCCGAACCGGCCATCGTGAGCAGGAATCGCAGCCCTGTCTCGAGCACCAGGTAGGCCAGCACCGTCCCGACGGCGAACAGCGTGGACGCCGCCACGACGAAACCGGCCGCCGCGCGCTTCTCGTTCCGGCGCATGCCCGGGGCGAGGAAACGCCACAGCTGGCCCAGCCACACCGGCGCGGCGAGGACGACCCCGGCGACGAGGCTGATCTTGAGGCGGACGAGCGCACCGCCGAAGACATCGGTCACCAACAGTCCGCACCCGCCCGATGCGTCCGTGTACCGCAGCTGCGGCGGGAGGTCGCAGTAGGGAGCGCGGACGAGCTCGCCGAGCCCGTGCTCGTACCACCAGAACGCCAGCGCGGTGGCGATGGCCACGGCCACCAGCGCCAGCGCCACGCGACGGCGCAGCTCCCGCAGGTGCGCGGTCAGGGGCATCGTCGCCGAGGCGTCCCGGCGTGGGGTGGTCGCGCTCCTCACCGGATGCACCCGGTGTCGTCCGCCATGTGCCGGTCCGTCCCCTCGTCGAGCCCGGCCGGCGGCTGCCGACGGGCGCTCACCGGATCCCGCCGGTCCGGGTCGCGGAGGCAGGACCGGCGGTTGCGTGACGCATCGATCCGATGCTGAACGGGACGGCCGGGCGACGGCCGCTCGGGGGCGGCGAGGTGAGTCACGGGCGCGCGTCCTCGGCGGCTGCCCTCCGGCGACGGACCACCAGCACCAGGACGACGGCGAGGACGACGAGCAGGATCGCGCCACCCCACGCGAAGTCGCGCAGCAGGGCTTCGGCGGCCTCGCCCAGCAGGTAGACGACTGCGGTCGTGACTCCCGCCCAGACGAATGCGCCGGTCCAGTTCGCCAGGGCGAAGGTCCGGTAGGGCATGCCCAGGGAGCCCGCCAGCGGGCCCGACAGGATGCGCAGCAGGGCCATGAACCGGCCGAAGAAGACCGCCCATACGCCGTAGCGCTGCATCAGCCGCACGGCCGACTCCACCCGCTCGGGCCCCAGGTGCCTGGGGGAGCGGCGGGCGAGGAAGGCGAACAGACGGTGCCCGTGGCGACGTCCGACGAGGTAGCCGATCGAGTCACCGACGGCCGCTCCGAGGGCTGCGGACACGGCGACCAGGACCGGCGAGACGACGTCCTGCCGGCCAGCAGCGCTGCTGCCACCAGCAGGGTCTCGCCGGGGAGCGGGATCCCGATGCTCTCGACCCCGACGACGAGGCCGAGCGTGAGGTAGACGGCGAGCGGGGGACGTCGAGGAGCCAGTCGATCATCCGATACCCAGGGCGGCCGACATCTCCGCGCGCAGCTGGTCCAGCTCGTCGGCGCCGCGGCCGCGGGCGGCGATCAGGCCGGCGTCGTCGTGCACGGGGACGACCGTCTCCAGGTAGGCCTTCAGCTTCGGCTCGGTGCCGCTGGGCCGCACGATCACCCGCACCCCGTCACCGAGCAGCCGGACCGCGTCCACCGGCGGCGACCCCTCGGCGAGATCGGCGAACTCCACCGGCCGGCCCAGCAGGGTGGCCGGTGGCGCCGAGCGCAGCCGCGCCATCGCCCCGGAGATGACCGAGAGGTCCTCCACCCGCACCGACAGCTGCCCGGTGACGAACAGGCCGTGCTCGGTGGCCAGCTCGTCCAGCCGGTCCAGGACGGTCCGCCCGTCGGCCTTGAGCTCCGCCGCCAGCAGAGCGACGGCGAGCGCGGCGGAGATGCCGTCCTTGTCCCGCACCACCGACGGCGCCACCGAGTAACCCAGCGCCTCCTCGTACCCGTACACCAGCGGCGCCGCCTCCGACCCGGCCCGCATGATCCACTTGAACCCGGTCGGCGTCTCCTCCGACGGGGCGCCGTGCGCCTCGGCGACGGCGTGCATCAGCGAGCCGCTCACCAGCGATGACGCGTACGTGCCGCGCACGCCGCGGCGCAGCAGCCAGTCGGCGAGCAGCGCACCCACCTCGTCACCGGTCAGCTGCCGCCCGCCGCACACCACCGAGCAGCGGTCGGCGTCGGGGTCCTCGGCGATCGCCACGTCGGCGCCCACCCGCTCGGCCAGCGCCAGCAGCAGGTCCACCGCCCCGGGCTCCTCCGGGTTGGGGAAGGAGACGGTCGGGAACGCGGGGTCGGGGGCGTCCTGCTCCGCCACGCTCACCGGCGCCGGCAGCCCCGCGGCGGCGAACACCGCACGCGTCGTCCCCGCACCCACGCCGTGCATCGCCGTGTAGGCCACGGTCAGTGCCGTGCGCAGTTCCGCCGGCACCCGGCCGGGGTCGACCGCCCGGGCGACGGCGTCGACGTAGTCGGTCTCGATGCCGTCGTCGAGGGTCACCCAGTCGTCGGACCGGGGCACGTCGCGGGCCGGTCCGACCGCGCCGATCGCGGCCTCGATCTCCCGGTCGGCCGGCGGCACCAGCTGCGCACCGTCACCGAGGTAGACCTTGTAGCCGTTGTCGTCGGGCGGGTTGTGGCTGGCGGTCACCATGATCCCGGCCGCGCACCCCAGGTGGCGGACGGCGAAGGCCAGCACCGGCGTCGGCAGCGGGCGGGGCATGACCTGCACGGCGAAGCCCGCCCCGGCCAGCACCTCGGCGGAGATGCGGGCGAACTCGTCGGACCGGCGGCGTGCGTCGAACCCGATCACCACGCCGCCGCCCGCGTGCCCGGACGCCGTCAGCCAGGAGGCCAGCCCCGCGGCAGCACGGGTGACGACGGCGGCGTTCATCCCGGCCGGCCCGGCGCGCAGCGGTCCGCGCAGCCCCGCCGTCCCGAAGGTCAGCGGACCGGCGAAGCGGCGGGCCAGCTCGGCGGTGTCGCCGGCGTCGACCAGCGCCGTGATCTCGGCGCGGTCGCCCTCGTGCGGGTCCGCCTCGGCCCAGGCGCGTGCGGTGTCGAGCAGGTCCTGCGTCATCCCGTGAAGTTCTCCGCGTCGAAGTCGGCGGTCGTGTACTCGCCCCCGACCCGGTGGTGCACCGGATCGGCGGGGTCGGGCTCGCCGTGGGCGCCGATCAGCGCCCCGGCGTACCGCTCGGCGTCGTCGGTGGACCGGTAGCCCAGGGCCTCCGCGGCGGAGAGGTCCCACCAGCGGCGGGTGTTGTCGGAGACCCCCCACACCACGCGGAACCCCGGCGACGGCGCGGTGAGCGCGGCCTCGACCAGGGCGACGGTGTCGGCGGGGGAGAGCCAGGTGGAGAGCTGGCGGGTCGTGGTCGGCTCGGCGAAGGCGCTGCCGATCCGCAGGCAGATGACGTCGAGGCCGTAGCGGTCCACGTACAGCGAGCCCAGGGCCTCCATCGCCACCTTCGAGACGCCGTAGTACGTGTCCGGACGCGGCGGCGCGTCCTCCTCGCGGAGCAGGCCGTCGGCCGGACGCTCGGTGTACCCGGACGCGTGGTTGCTGCTGGCCAGCACCACGCGCTGGACCCCGGCCTGCCGGGCCGCCTCGAGCGCGCAGTAGGTGCCCTCGATGTTGGCGTGCGCGATCGCCGCCCACGTCGACTCGCCCGAGATGCCTGCGAGGTGGACGACGGCCGACGCGCCGCGGGCGGCGTCGGTCGTCGCCGCCAGGTCGGTGACGTCGGCGACGAGGTGCTCCTCGCCCGGGCGCGGCTCGGGCACCGGCACGACGTCGAGGCTGCGCACCGCCCAGCCGCGCTCGGGCAGCCCGCCGCGCAGGACCGTGCCGATCCGGCCGGCGGCCCCCGTCACGAGGACCGGCCCGGTCACGGGAGCCGCTCGATGAGCTGCACCAGGAACTGCCCCAGCCGCCCGGCGGCGGCCTTGCCCGCCGCGAGGACCTCCTCGTGGTTCAGCGCCTCGCCGGTGATGCCGGCCGCGGCGTTGGTGACCATCGACAGGCCGAACACCTCGACCCCCGCGGCGCGGGCGGCGATGGCCTCCAGCGCGGTGGACATGCCGACCAGGTCCGCGCCGAGGGTGCGCAGCATGCGGATCTCGGCCGGCGTCTCGAAGTGCGGGCCGGGCAGCTGGGCGTAGACGCCCTCGACCAGTGACGGGTCCAGCTCCCGGGCCAGGGCGCGGAGCCGGCCGGAGTAGAGGTCGGTGAGGTCGACGAAGTTCGCGCCGACCAGCGGCGACCGGGCGGTCAGGTTCAGGTGGTCGGAGATGACCACCGCCTGGCCCACCCGGTGCTCGGGGGCCAGCCCGCCGGCGGCGTTGGTCAGGACGATCGTCCGCACGCCCGCGGCCGCGGCGGTGCGCACACCGTGGACGACCGGTTCCACCCCGCGCCCCTCGTAGTAGTGGGTGCGGCCCAGGAACAGCAGCACCCTGCGCTCGCCCACCCGGACCGAGCGGATCTCGCCGCCGTGCCCGACGACGGTCGGGGCCGCGAAACCGGGCAGGTCGCCGATGGCCACCGATCCGGCGGTCTCGCCGAACGCGTCGGCCGCCGGTGCCCAACCCGAGCCCATGACGACGGCGACGTCGTGCGGACCCCCGAGCGCGGTGGTCAGGGCGTCGGCTGCCTGCGCGGCCAGGGCGGTGGGATCGGTCGCGGGGTGCTCGCTCACGCAGGGACGCTAACGCAACCGGCGCAGGCGACGTGCTGGAGCGGCCTGCCTGCAGGGCCCCGGCCGGTCCGGGGGAGGGGGTCGTCGCTCCGCCGCCGGGTGGGGAGGCGCGTGCGTCCTTAGACTTCCGGAGGTGGAGATCCCTTTCCGTAGCTCGGAACGCGCCAGCCTCGGGGTGGAGTGGGAGCTGCAGCTCGTCGACCGGGAGACCCGTGAGCTCTCCTCCGGCGCCAACGAGGTCCTGGAGGCGCTGCGTCCCGACGGGGCCGACGAGCACCCCAAGGCCAAGCACGAGCTGCTGCAGTCGACCGTCGAGATCATCACCGGCGTCTGCACCACGGTGAGCGAGGCGAAGGCCGACCTCGCCGGCACCCTCGCCGAGGTGGTCGCCCAGGCCGACCGGCGGGGGCTGGGCGTGCTGTGCGCCGGCACCCACCCCTTCACCGACTGGCAGTCCCAGGAGATCTCGCCCAAGGAGCGCTACCAGCAGCTGGTCGAGCGTATGCAGTGGCTGGCCCGCCGCATGCAGATCTTCGGCGTCCACGTGCACGTCGGCGTCCGCGCCCCGGAGAAGGTCATCCCGATCGTCAACGCGCTGTGCCAGTACGTGCCGCACTTCCTGGCGCTGTCGTCGTCCTCGCCGTTCTGGGTCGGCTGCGACACCGGCCTGGCCTCGGCCCGGACCAAGGTCTTCGAGGGCATGCCGACCGCGGGGCTGCCCTTCCAGCTCGACGGCTGGGGCGAGTTCGAGGAGTACATGGAGACGCTGATCTCCACGAAGAGCATCGAGAGCGTCCGCGAGGTGTGGTGGGACATCCGCCCGCACCCCGACTTCGGCACCGTCGAGCTGCGCATCTGCGACGGCCTCCCGACCCTCGACGAGGTCGGCGCCGTCGCCGCGCTCGCGCAGTGCCTGGTCGAGCAGTTCGACACCCAGCTCGACCGCGGCTACACCCTGCCCCGCCCCGAGGAGTGGGTGGTCCGCGAGAACAAGTGGCGGGCGTCCCGGTACGGCCTGGACGCCGAGATCGTCGTCGACGAGCAGTACGCGGTCCGGCCGGTGCGCGAGGCCATCGCCGAGCTGGTGGAGGAGCTGATGCCCACCGCCAGGCGCCTGGAGTGCGAGGCCGAGCTGGCCGACGTGCTGCGCATCCTGGAGGTCGGCGCCTCCTACCAGCGGCAGCGGGCCGTGGCACTGGAGCACGACGGCGAGCTGGTCCCCGTCGTCGACAGCCTGCTCGCCGAGCTGCGCGACGGCCTGCCGGCGAGCGGTCCGGTGGGTCGCCCCGACGGCCCGGTGCCCGGGCCGGCCGAGTGCGCGGATGGGCACGCGGCGTGACCCCCGTCGTGGAGAAGCTGGGTGCCGCGGTCGACGAGTGGACCACCGCCAACGCGCCCGCGCTGTCGGCCACCCGGCGGCACCTGCACGCCCACCCCGAACTCGGCTACGCGGAGTTCGAGACCACCTCCTTCCTCGAGGAGCGCCTGCGCCACCACGGGCTCACACCGCGCCGGCTGCCCACCGGCACGGGGCTCACCGTCGACGTCGGAACGGGCGAGGGCCCGGTCGTCGTGCTGCGCGCCGACATCGACGCGCTGCCCCTGAAGGACCTCAAGGACGTCCCGTACGCCTCCACCCGCGAGGGGCTGGCCCACGCCTGCGGCCACGACGTGCACACCACGGTGGTGCTCGGCGTGGCCATCGCGCTCGCGTCGCTGGACGGCATCCCCGGCACGGTCCGCTGCGTCTTCCAGCCCGCCGAGGAGACCGTGCCCGGCGGCGCCACGGAGGTCGTCGCCTCCGGCGTCCTCGACGGGGCGTCCCGCGCCTTCGCCCTGCACTGCGACCCGTCGATCCCGGCCGGGAAGGTCGGCCTGCGCACGGGTCCGATCACCGCCGCCTGCGACCGGATGGACATCACGCTCACCGGGCCCGGCGGGCACACCGCCCGCCCGCAGCTCACCGTCGACCTGGTCGACGCCCTCGGCCGGCTGATCACCGACCTGCCCTCGCTGCTCTCCCGGCAGGTCGATCCCCGGGCGGGGATGTCGCTGGTCTGGGGCGCGGTGAACGCCGGGGTCGCGGCCAACGCCATCCCGCAGCGCGGCACGCTCCGCGGCACGGTCCGGGTGCTCGACCGGGAGGCCTGGAAGGACGCGGAGGACCTGCTGCGCTCCCTGGTGGAGCGGGTCGTCGCCACGACCGGCGCGCAGGTCGACGTGGACTACATCCGCGGTGTGCCACCGGTGGTGAACGACCCGCGGGCGGTCGCCCTGCTGCGCACGGCGGCGCTGGGCACCGTGGGCGCCGACAGCCTGGTCCTGTCGCCGCAGAGCATGGGCGGGGAGGACTTCGGCTGGTTCGCCGACGTCATGCCGATCGCGCTGGCCCGGCTGGGTACCCACGGCGGCGGCGCCCCGCTCGACCTGCACCGGGGCACCTTCGACGTCGACGAGCGGGCCCTCGGCGTCGGCGTGCGGCTGCTCGCCCGCACGGCGCTGCTGGCGCTGGAGGCCGACGCCGAGCCCGCGGCGACCGGCGTCCAGGCACCCCCTCGCACGCGCCGACCCGCGCCCGGAGACACTTCTGCCCGACGAGCCCTGGACGAGAGGCGGGAACCCGAGGATGAGTTCCACCGACCAGCAGACCAGCAGCGGTCCGGGAAGCGCACCGGCTGACGCCGACGTGCCGGCCGAGCACGCGGTCCCCGACGACCTGGTGCTCGCGGGCGACTTCGACGCGGTGACCCGCGAGCAGTGGCGCGAACTGGTCGCCGGCGTGCTGCGCAAGGCCGGCCGCGAGGACCTCCCCGACCCGGTCGAGGACGCGTTGCGCCGCCCGGTGGCCCCGGGTGTGACGGTGGCGCCGCTCTACACCGCCGAAGACGCCGGCGACCTCCCCACGGGCGTCGGGGTGCCGGGCCTGCCGCCGTTCGTTCGCGGAGCCCGCCCCGCCGGCGGGCCGGCCGGGTCGACCGAGGTCACCGCGTCCGGCGGCGCCGAGGGTGGCGCGTCCGGCGGGTGGGACATCCGGCAGCGGCACGCCCACCCCGACGTCGCCGTCACCCGGGAGGCGATCGCCGCCGACCTGGAGAACGGCGTCACCTCGCTGTGGCTGGTCGTGGGCGAGGGCGCCGTTCCCGTCGACTCCCTCGGCGACGTCCTCTCCGACGTCTACCTGGACCTGGCACCGGTGAGCGTGCAGGGTGGACCGGCCGCTGCCGCGGCCTTCCTCGACCTCGTCGAGGGCCGCACGGACCTCGCGCCCGGCGGCTCACTGGGCCTCGACCCGCTCGGGGTGCACGCCGCCTCGGGCGAGGAGCAGGACCTCTCCGGGCTGGCCGACGTCGCCCGCCGCGCCGCGGCCCATCCCGGCCTGCGCGCGATCGTCGTCGACGGCACGGTCTTCCACGACGCCGGCGCCTCGGTGGTCGAGGAGCTCGGCTGCTCGCTGGCCGCCGGGGTGGCCTACCTCCGGGCGCTGACCGACGGCGGGCTGGGCGTCGACGACGCGATCGCCCAGCTCGAGTTCCGCTACGCCGCCTCGGCCGATCAGTTCACGACCATCGCCGCACTCCGCGCCGCCCGGCGGCTGTGGGACCGGGTCGGCGAGGTCAGCGGCGCCTCGCCCGCGGCGCGCGCACAGCGCCAGCACGCGGTCACCTCCTCGGTGATGACGACGAAGCGCGACCCGTGGGTCAACATGCTGCGCACCACCGTGGCCTGCTTCGCCGCCGGGGTCGGCGGCGCGGACGTCGTCACCGTGCAGCCGTTCGACGCCGCGCTCGGGCTGCCCGACGCCTTCTCCCGCCGGATCGCGCGGAACACGCAGAACCTGCTCGTGGAGGAGGGGCACCTCGGCCGGGTGCTCGACCCCGCCGGTGGGTCCTGGTACGTGGAGTCGCTCACCGACGAGCTGGCCCGGGCGGCCTGGGCCTGGTTCACCGAGATCGAGCGGGCCGGCGGGCTGGCGGCGGCGCTCTCCTCGGGGCTCGTCCGTGACCGGATCGCGCAGGCGTGGGACGCGCGCGCGAAGCGGCTGGCGACGCGGGCGGACGCGATCACCGGCGTCAGCGAGTTCCCCAACCTCACCGAGAAGCTGCCCGAGCGCCGGCCGGCCGCCGAGGTGCTGCCGGCCACCGGCGGGCTGCCCCGGGTGCGGGCCGCTCAGGAGTTCGAGGAGCTGCGCGACGCCGCCGACGCGGCGGCGTCGGCGGGTGGGGAGCGGCCCGCCGTCTACCTCGCCACGCTCGGCCCGATCGCCCGGCACACCGCGCGCGCCACGTTCGCGGCGAACCTGTTCCAGGCCGGTGGGCTCGCCACGCCGGCCGCCGACGGGGCATCGGGCCTGGCGGAGGCGGGCACCACCGTGGCCTGCATCTGCGGCACCGACAAGGACTACGCCGAGACCGCGGCCTCGCTGGCCGGGGAGCTCAAGCAGGCCGGCGCCACGCAGGTGTGGCTGGCCGGCAAGCCCGATCTGGCCGTCGACGGCGTCGACGGGTACGTCTTCGCCGGATGCGACGCCCTCGCGGCGCTCCGGACGGTCCACGAGCAGCTGGAGGTCCGAGCATGAGTGCGATCCCCGACTTCGGCGACGTCGAGCTGGGCACCCCGTCGGCGGGCACCTCGGCGGACGACTGGG
The DNA here is from genome assembly GCF_054051175.1 of Blastococcus sp. SYSU DS0753. NCBI lineage: Bacteria > Bacillati > Actinomycetota > Actinomycetes > Geodermatophilales > Geodermatophilaceae > Blastococcus > Blastococcus sp. SYSU DS0753. The sequence continues at coordinate 70,471 of NZ_JBJHAT010000018.1, forward strand.
CCAAGGCCTTCGAGGAGGCGACCGGGCGCGGCGTGGCGGAGGCGACCTGGGAGACCCCCGAGGGCATCGCCGTCCCGCCGCTGTACACCCCCGCCGACCTGGGGGGCCTGGACTTCCTGGAGACCCTGCCCGGGCTGCCGCCGTTCCTGCGCGGCCCCTACCCGACGATGTACACGACGCAGCCGTGGACGGTCCGCCAGTACGCGGGCTTCTCCACCGCGGCGGAGTCCAACGCGTTCTACCGGCGCAACCTCGCCGCCGGGCAGAAGGGCCTGTCGATCGCCTTCGACCTGCCCACCCACCGCGGCTACGACTCCGACCACCCGCGCGTGGTCGGTGACGTGGGCATGGCCGGCGTCGCGATCGACTCGATCCTGGACATGCGCCAGCTGTTCGACGGCATCCCGCTGGACAAGATGAGCGTCTCGATGACGATGAACGGCGCCGTGCTGCCCGTGCTCGCGCTCTACATCGTCGCGGCCGAGGAGCAGGGCGTGGCGCCGGGGCAGCTGACCGGCACCATCCAGAACGACATCCTCAAAGAGTTCATGGTGCGGAACACCTACATCTACCCGCCCAAGCCCTCGATGCAGATCATCAGCGACATCTTCTCCTTCACCTCGAAGGAGATGCCGCGGTTCAACTCCATCTCGATCTCCGGTTACCACATCCAGGAGGCCGGGGCGACGGCCGACCTGGAGCTGGCCTACACCCTCGCCGACGGCGTGGAGTACCTCAAGGCCGGCCAGGCCGCCGGGATGGACGTCGACGCGTTCGCGCCGCGGTTGAGCTTCTTCTGGGCCATCGGCATGAACTTCTTCATGGAGGTGGCGAAGCTGCGGGCCGGGCGCCTGCTGTGGGCGAAGCTGGTGAAGGAGGCCGGCGCGACGAACCCCAAGTCGCTCTCGCTGCGCACCCACTCGCAGACCTCGGGCTGGTCGCTCACCGCGCAGGACGTCTACAACAACGTCGTCCGCACCTGCCTGGAGGCGATGGCCGCGACCCAGGGCCACACCCAGTCGCTGCACACCAACGCCCTGGACGAGGCGCTCGCGCTGCCCACCGACTTCTCCGCGCGCATCGCGCGCAACACCCAGCTGATGCTGCAGCAGGAGTCGGGGACCACCCGCGTCGTCGACCCGTGGGGCGGCTCGGCCTACGTCGAGAAGCTCACCTACGACCTGGCCCGCCGCGCCTGGGCGCACATCCAGGAGGTCGCCGAGCACGGCGGCATGGCGCAGGCCATCGACGACGGCATCCCGAAGCTGCGCATCGAGGAGGCCGCCGCCCGCACCCAGGCGCGGATCGACTCCGGCCGCCAGCCGGTCATCGGCGTGAACAAGTACCGGGTCGACGCCGACGAGGCGATCGAGGTCCTCAAGGTCGACAACGCCGACGTGCTCGCCCAGCAGAAGGCCAAGCTCGAGCAGCTGCGTGCCGACCGCGACGGCCGCGCCGTGACCGAGGCGCTGGGCCGGCTCACCGATGCCGCCCGCGCCGCCGCCGAGGGGCGCCGGGGCAACGACCTCGGGACCAACCTGCTGAAGCTCGCCGTGGACGCCGCGCGGGCCAAGGCGACCGTCGGGGAGATCTCCGACGCGCTGGAGGTCGTCTACGGCCGGCACGCCGGCCAGGTGCGCACCATCTCCGGCGTCTACCGCGACGAGGCAGGAGCATCGGGGCCGATGGAGGAGACGCGCCGGCTGGCCGAGGAGTTCGCCGAGGCCGAGGGCCGGCGGCCGCGCATCCTGGTGGCGAAGATGGGCCAGGACGGGCACGACCGCGGGCAGAAGGTCATCGCGACCGCCTTCGCCGACCTCGGCTTCGACGTCGACGTCGGCCCGCTGTTCCAGACCCCCGACGAGGTCGCCCGGCAGGCGGTGGAGGCCGACGTCCACGTCGTCGGCGTCTCGTCGCTGGCCGCCGGTCACCTCACGCTGGTGCCCGCGCTGCGCGACGCGCTGGCCGCGCTCGGCGCGGACGACGTGCTGATCGTCGTGGGCGGGGTCATCCCGCCCGACGACGTGCCGGCGCTCCGGGAGATGGGCGCCGCCGCGGTCTTCCCGCCCGGCACGGTCATCGCCGAGGCGGCGCAGGAGCTGCTGCGGACGCTGTCCGAGCGTCTGGGGCACTGATGCCGCGGGACGTCGACGTCCCCGCGCTCGTCGAGGGGGTGCTGGCCGGCGACCGGCGGGTGGTGGCGCGCGCCATCACCCTGGTCGAGAGCCGGCGGGCCGACCACCGGGAGAAGGCGCAGGAGCTGCTCGTCGAGCTGCTGCCGCACGCCGGGGGAGCGCGCCGCGTGGGCATCAGCGGCGTGCCCGGCGTGGGCAAGTCGACCTTCATCGACCAGCTCGGGGTGGACCTCACGGCCGGCGGGTCGAAGGTCGCCGTGCTCGCCGTCGACCCGTCGTCGGCCCGCTCGGGCGGCTCGATCCTGGGCGACAAGACCCGGATGGCCCGGCTGGCGGTCGACCCGAACGCCTTCATCCGGCCCTCGCCGACGTCGGGCACGCTCGGCGGGGTCGCGCAGGCGACCCGGGAGTCGATGGTGGTCGTCGAGGCGGCCGGCCACGACGTGGTGCTGGTGGAGACCGTCGGCGTGGGGCAGTCGGAGATCACCGTCGCGGAGATGGTCGACTCCTTCCTCTTCCTGACCATCGCGCGCACCGGCGACCAGCTGCAGGGCATCAAGCGCGGCATCCTGGAGATCGCCGACGTCATCGCCGTCAACAAGGCCGACGGACCGGCGGCGGCCGACGCCCGGAAGGCCGCGCGCGAGCTGTCGCAGGCCATCCGGCTGCTGCGCGGGCGCGGCTCCGGCTGGGACGTGCCGGTGCTCACCTGCGCCGGCCTCACCGGCGAGGGGCTCGACGAGGTGTGGGCCAAGCTGGTCGAGCACCAGGAGCGGGCCAAGGCGTCGGGCGCCTTCGACGAGCGCCGCCGCGCCCAGCAGGTCCGCTGGACCTGGCAGCTGGTGCGCGACGGGCTGGAGCACTCGCTCCGGGCCCACCCCGGCGTGCGCGCCGCCGTCCCCGACCTGGAGAAGGCAGTGCTGGCGGGGGAGCTCACCCCCGCGCTGGCGGCTCGGCAGCTCCTGCAGACCTTCCACGCCGGCGCCGGTCGCGGGGAGACGTGACGGACTGGTCCATCGGGACGCAGTCGTCACACCCGCCACTGGCATGACTGTCGGTAGGTGAGTCGCCACAGATTGGCACCGGTTTCGACTTAACGTCGATTTGTCGACCGGAGATGCCAGTCGTGGAACAGAGGTCCAGATGCGCAACGCCGATGGGGTCACGGACGGACTGCGCCTGCGGGCGCTCGATGGCCTGCGCTTCGTCGCGGCGTTCGCCGTCGTGGCCTTCCACTTCACCGGCCGGGACAACCCGGGCTGGGACGAGAACGTCGGTGAGGTCTTCCCGCGGCTGAGCGCGATCACCGTCTACGGCGGGTTCGGCCCGTACCTGTTCTTCATGATCAGCGGTTTCGTGATCCTGATGAGCGCCTGGGGTCGCTCGATGCCCAGCTTCATCGCCTCGCGCGTCGGGCGCCTCTACCCGGCCTACTGGGCGGCGGTCGTGATCATCGCGATCGTGCTCTGGATCTTCCCGATCATGAAGCACTGGGAGGACCTCGGGCTGGCGGGGGTGCTCGTCAACCTCACGATGTTCCAGACCGCCTTCGGGGTCGCGCACGTCGACGGCGTCTTCTGGACGCTGTGGATCGAGCTGAAGTTCTACGTGCTCCTCGCGCTGGTCGGCCTCGCCGGCGGCTTCACCCGTGGCCGGATGCTGCTGTTCTGCCTCGCGTGGCCGCTGCTCGGGGCGATGGTCGGCCGCACCCCGCTGGGGATCGCCTTCCTTGAGCCGACGTACGCGCCGTTCTTCTGCATCGGGATCGTCCTCTACCTGGCCCACCGCTTCGGCTGGGACCTGCCGACCGGGTTGATCCTCGGGGTGAACGTCGCCACCGCACTGTGGATCTGCAAGGACCACTACATCCCGTGGTCGGAGCGGGTCGCCGGTGTCGAGGTGTCGATGGGCACCCTGACCCTCGTGATGTTCGGCTGCGTCGGCGCGGTGGTGCTGGCCACGCTGACCCCGGTGGCCCGCCTCGACTGGCGCTGGCTCACCACCGCCGGTGCGCTGACCTACCCCCTGTACCTGGTGCACGAGATCCCGGGATGGGTCCTCATCCAGAAGATCTCCCCGGTGCTGCCGGCGTACGCCACGCTCGCCGTCGTCACGTCGATCGTCCTCGTCGCGGCCTATGCCATCCACCGCTTCGTCGAGCGCCCCTTCGGCCCCCGCCTGCGGCGGGCGGTGGAGCGCGACCTCGTCCGGCTCGCCCTGCCCGCCCCCGCGGCGGAGGTGCCGGCGGCCGCGTCGACCGCCCCTCGCGACGAGCGCCCGGCCGGTCTCCCGGTCCACGACGGACGCGACAGGTCCTGGCGCGACGCCATCCCGGTCCCCAGCCGCCCGGCGGCCGCTCCGAGGGAAGGTGCGCAGACCCCTGGGGCCGGAGCGATGACGGCGTCCCGGGACCTCGCGCACGTCGTCGCCCGGAGCGCCGGGCGTCGCGGCAACCTCGACGATCGTCCCGAGGTGGCGCGCCGGCGGTAGCGGCCGTCCCGCCCCCGCTCCTGGCGCGGGCAGCCCGCTGCCGACGGGGCGCCCGGTGCGCCGACGGCGGGCGGTGGCGCCGCGCCGGGATCGACCGGGGACAATGGCGGCGACGGACCGACCGGCAACGGAAGATGGACCCATGACCCGCATCGTCATCATCGGTGGTGGCCCAGCCGGCTACGAGGCTGCGCTGGTCGCCGCGCAGCTCGGCGCGCAGGTCACCGTGATCGAGCGCGACGGCATCGGCGGGGCCAGCGTGCTCACCGACTGCGTGCCCTCCAAGGCCCTCATCGCGGCAGCCGGCGCCATGACGTCGGTGCGCGACTCCGCCGTCCTCGGGGTGCACGGCGCGGAGCTCGCCACCGTGAGCCTGGACCTGCCCGCGGCCAACCAGCGGGTGAAGAACCTGTCGATGGCCCAGTCGGCCGACATCCACGCCCGGCTCGAGGCCGAAGGCGTGCGGATCGTCGCCGGGCAGGGCCGGCTCGCCGACGACGAACCCGGTCTGGCCGCCCACGAGGTCGAGGTCCTCGACCGGAACGGCAGGGTCGTGGACACGGTCGAGGGCGACGTGGTCCTCATCGCCACCGGCGCCGACCCTCGGGTGCTGCCCGGTGCGGAGCCCGACGGCGAGCGGATCCTGGACTGGCGCGACGTCTACGACCTCCAGGAGCCGCCGGAGCACCTGGTCGTCGTCGGGTCGGGCGTCACCGGGGCCGAGTTCGCCTCCGGCTACCTGGAGGCCGGCGTGCCGGTGACCCTCGTCTCCTCCCGCGACCGGGTGCTCCCGGGGGAGGACTCCGACGCCGCCGAGGTGCTCGAGCAGGTCTTCCAGTCCCGCGGCGGCCGCCTCGAGCGCGGCCGGGCCGCCGGCGTGCGGCGCACCGAGAAGGGCATCTCCGTCGAGCTCACCGACGGGCGCTGCGTCGAGGCCTCGCACGCGCTCATGACCGTCGGCACCGTGCCCAACACCGCCGGCCTCGGGCTCGAGCGGGCCGGCGTGCAGGTGACCGAGGCCGGGCACGTCGTCGTCGACCGGGTCTCTCGCACCTCGGTACCGGGCATCTACGCCGCCGGTGACGTCACCGGCGTCTTCCAGCTGGCCTCCGTGGCCGCCATGCAGGGCCGGATCGCGATGTGGCACGCGCTGGGCGAGGCCGTGGCGCCGATCAAGCTCAAGACGGTGGCCGCCAACGTCTTCACCCACCCCGAGATCGCCACCGTCGGCGTGCAGGAGAAGTCGCTCGCCGAGAACGCCGACGTCGAAGCGGTGCGGCTGCCGCTGGCGACCAACGCGCGGGCCAAGATGAGCGACCTGCACGACGGCTTCGTGAAGCTGTTCGCCCGGCGTTCCACCGGGGTGATCGTCGGCGGGGTCGTCGTCTCGCCGGGGGCGTCGGAGCTCGTCCTGCCGATCGCCCTGGCCGTGACCAAGGGGCTCACCGTCGACGACCTCGCGCAGACCTTCGCGATCTACCCGTCGCTGTCGGGTTCCATCACCGAGGCCGGGCGCCGTCTCATGGGGGCCGACGACCTGGCCTGAGCCGGTGCCCCGGGGGGACCCGGGGCACCTGCGGCGGGTGTGACGGGAGTTCGGCTCAACATCCGGCGATCCGTGCCGATCCGGCGCGCGGCCGCCGATTCAGGAGTCGATGTCTCCTGACCACGACCTCCGCCGCGGCCGCCGCTCCTCCCGCCTCCTCGGGCTGGCCGGCGCCCTGCTCGTCGCCGCCCTCGGCGCCGTGGCCGCGCCGGCCGTCGCCGCTGCCGACAGCGGCACGACCACCCTCGTCGGTGAGCTCGTGCACGTGTGGGCGGAGGGCCAGGAGGGCCACCACGGCGGGGGGGCCGACGACGGCACGCGGCTGAGCTGGGTCGCCACCGCCCAGGGCGCGGTCCGCGTCCCCGCCGACCAGGTCGCCGGGGTGCCGGCGGGCGCCACCGTGGCGCTCACCGTGGGGGGCGCGGTCGAGGACCAGGCCAGCGCGGACGGCCACGAGCCCGCCCGCACCGTGCTGGAGAGCGACGTCCTCGCCCCGCCCCCGGTGACGGCGCCCGAACCGCTGCCCGCGCCGCGGGGCGGCCTGACCAACGAGGTCACGGTCGTGCTGGTGGCGCCGGCCGGGACCACGCCCGACGGGACGCGGCTCCGCGACGTCGTCACGACGGTCGACGGACCGGTGTCCCGCTTCTGGGCCGAGCAGACCGGTGGCGCCGTGACCCTCGGCGTCACCGCTCGGCACGACTGGCTGAGCACGACCGCCGGCTGCGCGAACCCGGAGGCGCTCTGGGACGAGGTCGCCCGGAAGGTCGGGTTCGTCGGTGGCCCCGGCAAGCACCTGCTGCTCCGGCTCAGCGGCGAGACCGCAACGCAGCCGGCATGCTCGTACGCCCTCGCCCAGGTCGGTGCGTCCCCCGCGTCCGGCGGGCGGCTCTACGTGCGCGACAACGGGGCCGCGGTCATCGCGCACGAGCTCGGGCACAACTTCGGCCTCGGCCACTCCTCGGCGGCGCAGTGCGACGGCGCGGTGGAGGAGGGGGTCTGCCGCACCGCCGGGTACCGCGACTTCTACGACGTCATGGGCGCCTCCTGGGCCCAGCTCGGCTCGCTCAACGCCGTCCAGGCCGCCGCGCTGGGCGTCCTCCCGGCCGCGGCGCAGCGCACCGTCGCCGTGGGTGACGCGGCCACGTCCGTGACGCTCGCCCCGTGGGCCGGGGGAGCGGGGCCGCGTGCCCTCCGGCTGGTCGATGCCGAGGGCGTGAGCTACTGGGTGGAGTTCCGCGCCGCGACCGGCCGGGACCGCTGGCTGGCCGGCCGGGACAACGTGTACCGCCTGGACGCCGGGGTGCTGGTGCGGCGGGCCGGCCAGTTCCCCGACACGTCCCTGCTCCTCGACGGGACGCCCAGCCCGGCCGACCGCTGGGACGCCGACCTGCAGTCAGCCCTCCCGGTGGGGACGGCCGTGGCCCTCTCCGGGGGAGACCTCACGATCACGGTGCGGCAGGTGGGCGACGACGGCGCGGTGCTGGACGTCGTGCCGGGTCCCCGCCCCGCTGGCGGCACCGCCGGGCCGGCGGCGGACCTGCCCCAGGGGACGACGATGCCGGCGGATGTCGCGGACGCCGCGGATGCGGTCGCCACCACGCCGCGGGCGGGCACGCCCCCGGTGGCCGCGCCGCAGCCCGCCGTCGCACCGGCCCCGGAGGCCTTCTGGGCGCCCGAGGTCCGGATCCCCTCGTCGACCCGTCCGACCGCCCTGGACCCGGTGGCCGACGCCTCCGATTCGCCCGGCGCGCTGTCGCTGCCCCTCGTCGCCGCTGTCGCCGCCGTGCTGCTGGCCGCGACGCTGCTGCTCGTGCGCACCCTCCGGCGCGCCCCGCGGCGTCGCTGACCCGCGTCGCGGGGCGCGCCGGCGGTCCGGGACCCGGTCACCTGGACGGGGACGGGAGCGCGACCCCGCTTCAGAACGGGGGGTGGGCTGCCGATGACAGCTCGACTGCCCCTCGACGAGGAGAGAGCCTTGTCCTCCGCTGCCCGCTCGTGGTTCCCACGGCTGCTCGCCCCGGCCGCTGCGGCCGTCGTCCTCGGTCCGCTGCTGGTGGCCCTCCCCGCCGTCGCGGAGGAGGGGTCCACCGACACCGTCGTGGGCGAGCTCGTCCGCGCCTGGGCGGACCCCGAGCGCGTCGAGCCGGCGTCGGGGCTGACCGATCCGCACGCCGAGCACGGCGAGGACGGGCTGCTGAGCTGGATCGAGGTGCCGGACGGCGGATCGGTCCGCGTCCCCACCGGAGACCTGGCCCACCTCGACGTGGGGACGACCGTCGCGGTCACGGTGGGGGAGCACATCGCCGACGAGGCGACCGTGGAGCACGGGCTGGAACCCGCTCGCGAGGTCGTCGGGACCGAGGTGCTGGCCGCCGCCACTGCCCCTGCGGAGACGGTCGTGCCCACCCATGCGGTCACCGTCGTGATGGTCCAGCCGGCGGGCGCGCCGCGGGACAGCCGGCAGCTGGCCGACGTCGTCGCCGCCGTCGACGGACCGGTGCGGCAGTTCTGGCACGAGCAGAGCAACGGCGCCGTCACCGTCGCGGTGACCGGCAGCCGCGACTGGATCAGCACGGCGGCGGGCTGCAGCGCGCCGCTGGACATGTGGAGGCAGGCGGCCGCAGCGATCGGCTGGACCACCGGTGCCGGGAAGCACCTCCTGCTCTACGTCCCACGCGGCACGGCGAACTGCTCCTACGGTCTCGGCACGGTGGGCTCGGGCCTGGGCTCGGGTGGATACGTGTACGTGCAGGACACGGCGACGTCGGTGATGGCCCACGAGCTCGGGCACAACTTCGGCCTCGGCCACGCGTCGGCGCGCCAGTGCGACGCGACCCCCGAGGCAGCCCCCTGCCGCACGGTCGCCTACCACGACCTGTACGACGTCATGGGCGCCTCGTGGCACCAGGTGGGCAGCCTCAACGCCCCGCACGCCGCACGGCTGGGGTTCCTGCCGTCGTCGGCCGCGCAGGTGGTGCCCGCCTCCGGCAGCGGCGGCACGTTCACGCTCACCCCGATGGGCGGCCGCAGCGGACTCCGGGTGCTGGCGCTGGACACCGGGAGCGGCCGCTACTGGGTCGAGTACCGCGCCGCGGTCGGGCGGGACGCCTGGCTCGCCGACCCCGCGGCGAACTTCGACCTCCGCCCCGGGGTCCTGGTCCGCGTCGACGGACCCGGGCCGACCAGCGACACCTCGCTGCTGCTGGACGCCACGCCGACGGCGCAGTCCTCGTGGGACCAGGACCAGCAGACGGTGCTGACGCCCGGCGGATCGATCACGCTGGGCGGCGGCTTCACTGTCGGCCTGACGGAGGCCACGGACTCGGGCGCGACGGTCACCGTCTGGACGGCCGCCGACGGACCGGTCGGCGAGGGGCCCATCACGACCAAGCACCAGTCGCTCGGCGGGTCGGCCGGCCGGCTCGGCGAGCCGACCAGCGCCGTGCGCTGTGGGCTGCGCGACGGCGGCTGTCTGCAGCACTTCCAGGGTGGGTCGATCTACTGGACGCCGTTCGCCGGTGCCCGGGCGATCGACGGTGACATCCGCGCCCGGTGGGGGCAGCTGGGCTGGGAGCTGGGGTACTACGGCTATCCGGTGACCGATGCCCGCTGCGGGCTGCGCAACGGTGGGTGTCTGCAGCACTTCCAGGGTGGGTCGATCTACTGGACGCCGTTCGCCGGTGCCCGGGCGATCGACGGTGACATCCGCGCCCGGTGGGGGCAGCTGGGCTGGGAGCTGGGGTACTACGGCTATCCGG
>NZ_JBJHAT010000019.1:0-79479 GCF_054051175.1 Blastococcus sp. SYSU DS0753
GCACCTCGATGTCGGCTCGTCGCATCCTGGGGCTGGAGTAGGTCCCAAGGGTTGGGCTGTTCGCCCATTAAAGCGGTACGCGAGCTGGGTTTAGAACGTCGTGAGACAGTTCGGTCCCTATCCGCCGTGCGCGTAAGAGACTTGAGAAGAGCTGTCCCTAGTACGAGAGGACCGGGACGGACGAACCTCTGGTGTGCCAGTTGTACCGCCAGGTGCACTGCTGGTTGGCTACGTTCGGCAGGGATAACCGCTGAAAGCATCTAAGCGGGAAGCTCGCTTCAAGATGAGGTCTCTCACCGGGTCAACCGGGTAAGGCCCCCGCCCAGACCAGCGGGTTGATAGGCCGGAAGTGGAAGCACCGCAAGGTGTGGAGCTGACCGGTACTAACAGGCCGAGGGCTTGACCACACACACCTCCACCACGAGGGGTCTGTGCCAGGGTCAACCAACGAAGACTTGTCTCGCGTCCACTGTGCGGTTCTGAACGCACGAACCAGCTTGGTTCGAAGTTCACAGAGTTACGGCGGCCATGGCGAGAGGGAAACGCCCGGCAACATTCCGAACCCGGAAGCTAAGCCTCTCAGCGCCGATGGTACTGCCCTGGAGACGGGGTGGGAGAGTAGGACGCCGCCGGACATACTTCACCGAACGGGGGTCAGAGCGAGCGCTCTGGCCCCCGTTCGCTTTTCCATGTCCGCCGCCGGCCGTGCTGGTCGTGTGCGGCGTCTAGCAAAGAGGTACTGAAAAGGCATGACTGCTCCGCGACGTGGTTCCGGCGGGTCCGGCGACGGGCGACAGGGTGGCCGCGGCCCCCGGTCACAGAACGATCGTCGGCCGGAGGGCGGTGCTGGCGCGCGCGGTGGTGCCCGAGGCGATCGACCGGCTCGGCCGCAGGGCGACAGGCCGGCTCGCTCTCAGGGGGATCGTCCCCGTGGTGATTGGCAGGACCGTCGTCCCCAGGGTGACCGCCCGGGTCGACCGCAGGGCGACCGCCCGCGTGGTGACTGGCAGGACCGCCGTTCCCAGGGCGACCGCTCGGGGCGACCGCAGGGTGACCGGCCCGGGCGGCCGCAGGGCGAGCGTCCCCGTGGTGACTGGCAGGACCGTCGTCCCCAGGGTGACCGCCCGGCTCGACCGCAGGGCGACCGCCCGCGTGGTGACTGGCAGGACCGTCGTCCCCAGGGCGACCGCCCGGCTCGACCGCAGGGCGACCGTCCCCGTGGTGACTGGCAGGACCGTCGTCCCCAGGGCGACCGCCCGGCTCGACCGCAGGGCGACCGCCCGCGTGGTGACTGGCAGGACCGTCGTCCCCAGGGCGATCGACCGGCTCGACCGCAGGGCGACCGCCCGCGTGGTGACTGGCAGGACCGTCGTCCCCAGGGCGATCGACCGGCTCGGCCGCAGGGGGACAGGCCCGGGCGGCCGCAGGGCAAGCGTCCCCGTGGTGATTGGCAGGACCGTCGTCCCCAGGGCGATCGACCGGCTCGGCCGCAGGGGGACAGGCCGGCTCGACCGCAGGGCGACCGTCCCCGTGGTGACTGGCAGGACCGCCGTCCCCAGGGCGATCGACCGGCTCGGCCGCAGGGGGACAGGCCGGCTCGACCGCAGGGCGACCGTCCCCGTGGTGACTGGCAGGACCGCCGTCCCCAGGGCGACCGCCCGGCTCGACCGCAGGGTGACCGGCCGCGTGGTGATTGGCAGGACCGCCGACCGTCGGGGGAAACGCCGCAGGGCAACTGGCGCGACCGACGCCCGGAGGGTGGTCCCTCCGGCGGCCGTCCGTCCCGGGACGCGCAGGACCGGCGCCCCCCGGTGCCGGTCGGTCCGGAGATCCCCGAATGGGCAGATGCCCGGGAGCTGGATCCTGCGATCCGCGCTGCCCTGAAGGGGCTCGACCCGCGCAACTCCGCCAAGGTCGGGGGGCACCTGGTCGCGGCCGGGTCCCTGGTCGACGAGGACCCGGAGACCGCGCTCGCCCATGCACGCGCTGCTCGTGATCGGGCTTCCCGGCTGGCCGTCGTCCGCGAGGCCGTGGGGGTTGCGGCCTACCACGCCGGCGACTACGCCGAGGCGGCTCGGGAGATCCGTGCCTACCGCCGCATGAGCGGGGATCAGGGCTACCGCGCAGTGCTGGCCGATTGTGAGCGTGCGCTCGGCCGTCCCGAGGTGGCCATCCGCCTGGTGAACGAGGCGCTCGCCGAAGGCGTCGACGCCGAGGAGACCGTGGAGCTGCGACTGGTCGAAGCAGGCGCACGACAGGATCTCGGCGAGGAGGCTGCGGCCCGCCTGGTCCTCGAGGCGGCTCTCGGTGGTCGCCCCGAGCCGTCGGCTGTGTTCGCCGGCGATCCGGGCCGGCTGCGGCTGGCCGCTGCCTACGCCGAGCTCCTGCGAGCCCAGGGCGAGGACGAGCGTGCCGATCAGTGGCTCGAGGCCGTCGCGGCGATCGATCCCGAGCTGGCGGGTGAGGATCTCGGCGTCGAGTTCAGCGAGGTCGACGAGGCAGACATGTCCGGAGAGGACGTCGTTCGGGCGGACGTGGTTCCGGGGGAGATCGCTCCGGAGGAGGTGGTTCCGGGAACAGAGGCTGCGGAGGACGTCGCTGCGGAGGACGTCGCTGCGGAGGACGTAGTCCCGGGAGCAGTGGCCCCGAAGGACATCGCGTTGCAGTTCATCGCTCCGGAGGACGCGAGCCCGACCGCCGGTACCCCGGACGACGGTGACCGCCCGCAGGCGATGAGCTTCGCCGAGGAGGTCGAGGCGGAGGTCGCCGAGCTGCTGGGTGAGACCGACGGCGACGCCCCCTCCGCTGACGAGCGAGCGGGATCCGGGAGCGACGACCAGGAGTCCTGACCCCGAGTCGGGGACGAACCGCCGTCCACACCCGCGCGTGACTCCACAGATCGGGTCGTACGGCGGACGAGGGCGGCACGACCGACCAGGCTGCGGGCATGAGCGTGGCTTTGATCGATCGCAACGACGTGGTCCTGCGGGGGCGGTTGTCCGCCCCCGCAGAACTGCGCACCCTGCCGAGCGGCGACGCGCTGCTCAGCTTCCGTCTGGTGGTGCGCAGACCGGTGCCCACGGTGCGAGGTCGGTCGGTGGACGTCCTCACCTGCATCACGTACGACCGGGCGCTGCAGCGGCGCATCGCCGCCTGGCAGCCCGGTGACGTCGTGGAGGTCGAGGGAGCGCTCCAGCGGCGCTTCTGGCGCACCGGGTCAGGTACCGCGTCGGTCTGCGAGGTCAACTGCCGGCGCGGACGGAAGGTCCCGCGGTCGGCCGGGCGAGCGGCGGGGGAGACCGCCTGACCAGCGTGGCCCGCCGGTCAGTCCGTGAGGGGCCGCAGCACCAGGCCCGTGCGCGGCTTCGGCACGAAGAGGGTGGACTTCCGCGGCATGCGGGCGCCCGCGCGCGCGACCGCGGCGACGTCGGTGGGAGACGGGGCGCGCAGCAGCACGGCGACCCCGTCCTGTTCGAGCGCGGCCGCGACCGCCTCCTCGAGGGTGTGGGCGATGACGACGGCGTCCACCGTGTCCGGCCGGGCCCACAGCAGCTGGACGAGCCCGTGGTGTGCCAGCACCACGTCGAGGTCGCGCCAGGCCGGTGGGGCCTCCGGCGGAACGGCGGCCCGGACCACCGGGTCGGCGCCGGTCAGCCGCACCAGCCGGGCGCCGTCGGTCAGCAGCAGCCCCCGCTCGGCGGGATCCCCCAGCCAGGTGCGCGCCGCCGCGACGACCGCGCCGGCGCCCGCCCCGATGACCGGCAGCTCCGCCGTGACGAACCCGCGAGCCGCCGCGTCCACAGCCGCATCGAACGGCAGGCCGGGCACCACGCGGTGGATCGGGTCGACCCGGAGACCGCCCGGTCCCATGGGCGTGACGAGGGCGAGAACCGCGCCCGACCCCGGTCCACCGCCCTGGGTGCGGGCGTGGGCGCGGGCCGCCGCGAACCGGTGGTGCCCGTCCGCGATCACCGCCCGGGTACGGGCCAGGGCACTCGTGGCAGCCTCCAGCGTCGCCGCGTCGGTCACGCGCCACAGCCGGTGCAGCACGCCGTCGCCGTCACGCAGCTCCAGGGTCGGCGGCGTCCGCCGCACCGTGTCGCTCACGCCGGACACCGCCGGATCGGGATCGTGCGCCAGCACGATCGGTTCGAGGTCCGTGCGGGTCGCGGCGAGCAGGGCGCGCCGTCCCTCCACCGCCGCGGGGTAGGTGTCCTCGTGGGGGAGCACCGCTGTCGACCCCTCCGGCGGCAGGACCACTGCGCCCAGCCACCCGACGGTGGCCGGGGCGCCGTCGGACGGTCGCAGCTCGTACAGCCACAGAGCGGCAGCCTGGTCGCGCACGAGCACGCCCTCGTCCAGCCACGCCTGCAGCGTGGCGGCGGCGAGACCGGCGCAGCTGTCCGGGACGCCCGGCCCACCGTCGAGCCCCGGCAGGATCAGCCGCACGATGTTGTGCGGGTCGGCGTGGACCAGCCGATCCCGGCCGGCCGGGGTCACCAGGTCGTAGGCTGGCGAGCTGACACGGGCGAGGTGCCCGGGATCGCGGTCCCGGTAGGTCAGCGCCCGGAACGGCCGGACCTCCAGGCCCGGGACCGACCCGGGTGTTCGGGGTCCCACCGACGACGAGAGCACGACACAGATCGTAGGAGCGGCAGCGACGGCCGCCGTCGGTCGCTCCCGACCGGCCGGGGAGAGCAGCGAGGACCGGGCAGCGGTCCAGGAAGGAGGCAGCGGTGGCGGAGCCCGGTGCACCGGAGGACCGGGGCGGGGCGCGCCAGGCACCCGCCGGCGGTGTCTACGACTGGTACCACCGCGGGCTGGAGCTGCTCGCCGACCGGCATCCCGACGCCGCCGCCACCCTCCTGGCCCGCGCGGCCGAGGCAGAGCCGGGCTCGCGCAGCGTGCGCGAGGCCCTGGCGCGGGCCCAGTACGACGCCCACCGGTACCCCGAGGCGATCGACACCTTCACCAGCCTCATCGCCTCCGACCCCGCCGACGACTACGCACGGTTCGGCCTCGGGCTGGCCGCCAGCCGCGCCGGCGACCTCGCCCTCGCCGCGGAGCAGCTCGCACTCGCCGTGGCCATGCGCCCCGACCTCGCCCACTACGCCCGGGCCCTGCGCGAGGTGCGGGCGCGCCGGATGAGGGGGACCGCATGAGCGACCAGGCCACCGGGTCGCCGATCCCGGCGCTCGCCGCGGGCTGCGCCGAGCCCCCGGCCCGGCTGTACGACGTGGCCCTGCTCGACCTGGACGGGGTGGTCTACGTCGGCCCCGACGCCGTGCCTGGCGTGCCCGCCGCCCTGGCCGGTGCCCGCGCCGCCGGCATGCGGCTGGGCTTCGTCACGAACAACGCAGCCCGCACGCCGGAGCAGGTGGCCGCCCACCTGACCGAGCTGGGGGTGCCGGCCGGCGCGTCCGACGTCATCACCAGTTCCCAGGCGGCGGCCACCGTCGTCGCCGGTCTCCTCGACCCCGCGGCGCGGGTCCTGCCGGTCGGCGGCCCCGGCGTCGCGGCTGCCCTGGAGGCCGCCGGGCTCACGGTGGTCGCCGGCGCGGACGACCATCCGGAGGCCGTCGTCCAGGGGTACGGGCGCGAGGTGGGCTGGGCGCAGCTGGCCGAGGCCGTGGTCGCCGTCCGCAACGGCGCCCGGCACATCGCGACCAATGCCGACGCGTCCATCCCCTCGCCGCGCGGCCCGTTACCGGGCAACGGGGCGATGGTGGCGGTCGTCCGGCAGGTGACCGGATGCGAGCCCCTGGTCACCGGGAAGCCCGACCCTGCCATGCACGCCGAGTGCGTCCGCCGCACCGCCGCCGAGCGCCCGCTGGTGGTGGGCGATCGGCTGGACACCGACATCGAGGGCGCCCGCCGCGCCGGCGCGGCCAGCCTGCTGGTCTTCTCGGGGGTCACCGATCCGGCCACGCTGCTCGCCGCCGGCCCGGACCACCGGCCCGATCTGCTCGCTGCCGACGCCGCCGGGATGCTGCACGCCCACCCCGCGGTGACGGTCGAGGGCCGTACGTGGCGGTGCGGCGGCTGGACGGTCCAGCGGGCCGAGGGCGGCGACGCGCTGGAGCTCCGCGGACCGGACGCCGGACCCCCGCAGCGGGGTGCGGCGGCCTCCGACGACCTCGACGGGTTGCGCGCGCTCTGCGTCGCGCACTGGGCCGCCCACCCCACCGCGGCCGCGCCGGTGCGCGTCCTGGCGCACGGCCCGGCAGCGACCGAGGTCGCGCGGACCTGGCACCTGCCGTCGGCCGGCTCCCGCTGAGCCGCCCGCTCTCAGACCAGCTTGCGCAACCGCAGGAGGTCGCGCAGGCCCGCCTCCAGCTTGACCCGGCCGCTGGCCCACGCCGGCCCGAACGACAGCCGTCCGTCGGTGAGGGCCACCAGGTCGTCGCTGGTCATGGTCAGCCGGATGTCGGCCTTCGGGACGCCGGGACCGTCGGGCACCGCGTGCAGGTCCCGCACCGAACCGGAGCTCAGCCGACCGAGGACCACCTGCTCGAGGTCGGGGAGCCGGCAGGACAGGCTCCGGTCGAGCCCGGCCGCCGCGGGGTTCGCGGCCAGGTCGCCGAGGATGCCCGTGAGGGCGGTCATGCACTGGTCCATCGTGGCCACGCGGCGGGATCTCCCCTGGGATCGGTGGTGGGTGCGGTCGCCCGACGCTATCGCGCTGCTCCGTCGGGCCGGTCCGCGTCGTTGCCGGCCGGTAACCTCCGCAGCAGGACGCCGGCTCGTGCGCGAGCGCGCGCCCTTCCCTCCTCGACCCGATTCCCCGAGAGGTGCTCCGTGACCGAGCCGACCGCACCGCGTCCGGTGCCCGGGCCCCCCCGCCCGGGGGCTGCGCCGGTCGCCGCTCCCGGTGGGCCCACGACCGGGCCGCGGCCGACGCCGGCGACCGAGTCCGTGGTCTCCCAGTCCCCGGCCACCGAGGTCCCGGCGACGGGCGGGGGAACGCCCCCGGCCGGGGCGAGCGCGGGCCACCGGCTGGGCGGTCTGGAGGAGCTGCCCGTGTCCGAGCACGTGGCCGTCTTCGAGGCCGAGCACGCGCGCCTGCAGCGCGAACTCGGCACGATCGATCCGCGCTGATGGCCCGTCGCGCCCGGCTGGACGCCGAGCTCGTGCGCCGCGGCCTCGCCCGGTCGCGCGAGCACGCCGTGAGCCTCATCGCCGAGGGGCGGGTCGCCGTCGCCGGCCAGGCGGCCACCAAGCCGGCGACCGGCGTCGAGGCGGGCACCCCCGTCGTCGTGCGGACCGACCCCGACGAGCCCACCTGGGTGTCCCGCGGCGCGCACAAGCTGCTCGGGGCGCTGGAGGCGTTCCCCGTTCCGGTCGAGGGGCGGCGCGCCCTGGACGCCGGCGCGTCCACCGGCGGCTTCACCGAGGTGCTCCTGGACCGGGGCGCGTCGGAGGTCGTCGCCGTCGACGTCGGGTACGGGGAGCTGGCCTGGTCGCTGCGCACGGACGACCGGGTGCGGGTGCACGAGCGCACCAACGTGCGCACGCTCACCCCCGAGGCGATCGGCGGACCGGTCGACCTCGTGGTCGCCGACCTGTCCTTCATCTCGCTGCGCCTGGTGCTGCCCGCGCTCACCGCGTGCACCCGGCCGGGCGCCGACCTCCTGCCCATGGTGAAGCCGCAGTTCGAGGTGGGCAGGGAGCGGCTCGGTGCCGGCGGGGTCGTGCGCGATCCCGAGCACCGGGTGCAGGCCGTCCTGGAGGTCGGCCGAGCGGCGCACGCACTGGGCTGGGGAACAGCCGGTGTGGTGGCCAGCCCCCTGCCGGGGCCCGCTGGGAACGTGGAGTTCTTCCTCTGGCTGCGGTCCGACGCCGGGCCGACCGAGGAGGACACCGTCCGTCGAGCAGTCCAGGAGGGACCGCAGTGAGCAAGCCGAGCACGGCACCGCGCGACGGGCAGGAGGCCCGGTGGGTCCTGCTCACCGTGCACACCGGGCGGCAGGACATCGTCGAGCTGGCCCGCACGTCCGCGGCGCGGCTGCTCCGCGGCGGCATCGGCGTCAAGGTGCTCGAGGAGGAGGCGCCCGACCTGGAGATCCCCGGCGCCGAGGTGGTTCCCTGCGACGAGGCCGCCGCGAAGGACGCCGAGATCGTCATGGTGTTCGGTGGCGACGGCACCTTTCTGCGCGCCGCCGAGCTGGCCCGGTACACCGACGCCGCGCTGATGGGGGTCAACCTCGGCCGGGTGGGCTTCCTCGCCGAGACCGAGCCCGAGGCGGTCGAGGAGACCCTGACCGCCATCGAGGACTGCGAGTACTCGGTCGAGGAGCGGCTCGCGATCCAGGTCGACGTCCGCGACCGCGACGGCATGGTCGTCGGCGGCACGTGGGCGCTGAACGAGATCTCCGTGGAGAAGGCTGAGCGCTCGCGGGTGCTCGACGTCGTCCTCGCCATCGACGGGCGGCCGCTGACCAGTTTCGGGTGCGACGGCGTCCTGTGCGCCACCCCGACCGGGTCCACCGCCTACGCATTCTCCGCCGGGGGGCCGGTGGTCTGGCCCGACGTCGAGGCGCTGCTGCTGGTGCCCTCCAACGCCCACGCGCTGTTCGCGCGGCCACTGGTCACCTCGCCGAACTCGGTGGTGACCGTCGCCGTCCCCGCAGACGGCAACCGCGCGCGCGTCTCGGCCGACGGGCGGCGCACCGTCGAGGTCCCCGACGGTGGCCACGTCGACGTCCGCCGGGCGAGCCGGCCGGTGCGTATCGCCCGCGTGCACGCCGCGACGTTCGGCGACCGGCTGGTGGCGAAGTTCGGACTGCCGGTCCGCGGCTTCCGTGACGCCCGGCACCCCGGTCCGGGTCACGAGCTGTTCACCAGCCGCAACGTCCTCGCCCGTGATGTCGTCGACGGCTCCGACCTCCCGGCGCGGGAGGTGAGCGGTGGCGGCACGCACGACGGCGTCTGAACGACCGGCCCCGGCGGGCACCGCGACCGGGCGGCTCTCGGAGCTGCGCATCCGGGGGCTCGGCGCGATCGACGACGTCACCCTGGAGCTGGGCCGTGGTCTCACCGTCGTGACGGGGGAGACCGGCGCCGGCAAGACCATGGTGGTGACCGGCCTGACCCTGCTGTTCGGCGGGCGGGCCGACCCCGGCCGGGTCCGGGCGAACGGTCGCGCCGGCGTGGAGGGCCGCCTGGAGCTGCCGCCGGAGTCACCCGCGTGGGCGCGGGCGGCCGACGCCGGTGCCGACCCCGACGACGACGGCAGCCTCATCCTCGCCCGCACCGTCAGCGCCGAGGGCCGGTCCCGCGCGTACCTGGGCGGCCGGAGCGTTCCGGTCGGGGTCGTGGCGGAGCTCGCCGAGAGCCTGCTCGCGGTGCACGGCCAGACCGACCAGCTGCGGCTGTCCCGCCCGGCCGAGCAGCGCCGCGCGCTCGACCGCTACGCCGGCGCCGACCACCTGGCGCTGCTGGAGCGCTACCGCGAGGCCTACCAGCGCTGGCGGGACCTGGCCGCGGACCTCGACCGCCGGCGGGGGCAGGCCCGTGAGCTGGCGCAGGCCGCCGACGTCCTCCGTCACGGCCTGGAGGAGATCGCCGCGGTCGCCCCCGAACCCGGCGAGGACGAGGCGCTCGACACCCAGGCCAAGCGGCTCAGCGACGCCGATGCGCTGCGAGCCGCCGCCGACGAGGCGCGCATGGCGCTCATCGGCGACGTCACCGGCGACCTCGTCGGCGGCGAGCTGCCGCAGGACGCCACCGCGTCGCTGGCCATCGCCGAGCGCGCGCTGGCCGGCTCCGACGACCCGACGCTGGTCATGCTCGCCCAGGACCTCGCCGACGCCGTGGCCGTCGTCTCCGACGTCGCCGGCCAGCTCGCCGGCTACGTGGCCGACCTGGACGCCGATCCCGCCCGGCTGGCCGAGGTGCTCGACCGCCGAGCCGCCCTGACGGCGCTGGTCCGCAAGTACGCCGAACCCGGGGCGGGCGTCTCCGGGGTGCTCACCTGGGCCGAGGACGCGCAGCACCGCCTGGCCGAGCTGGACGTCTCCGACGAGGCGCTCGAGGCGCTCGAGGCCGAACGGGACGCCGCCCGCGCGGAGGTCGACCGCCTGGGCGCCGCGATCTCCGCGGGGCGGCGGGCCGCCGCGGAGGGGTTCGCCGCCGAGGTCGGCCGCGAGCTGGCCGGGCTGGCGATGAAGAGCGCCCAGGTCTCCTTCAGCATCGACAGCCACCCCGACGACCCCGGGCCCGAGGGCGTCGACGAGGTGGCGCTGCTGCTGGCCGCGCACCCCGGCGCGCCGCCCCGGCCCGTGCACAAGGGCGCCTCCGGCGGGGAGCTCTCCCGCGTGATGCTGGCCATCGAGGTCGTCTTCGCCGGCGCCGACCCGGTGCCGGTCATGGTCTTCGACGAGGTCGACGCCGGGGTGGGCGGCCAGGCCGCCGGGGAGATCGGCCGGCGGCTTGCCCGCCTGGCCCGGGACCACCAGGTCGTGGTCGTCACGCACCTGGCACAGGTCGCTGCCTTCGCCGACACCCACCTGGTCGTCGACAAGGCACCCGACACCGGTGCCGGGGTCACCGCCACCGACATCCGCTCGGTCGACGGCGAGGACCGCGTGCGCGAGCTGGCTCGCATGCTCTCCGGCCTCGCCGACAGCGACACCGGCCAGGCGCACGCGCGGGAACTGCTCGCCGTGGCGGCGGCTGCCCGCTGACCGGCATTCCCCGGAGCGGGTGAGTGGCCCGCAATGCACCGGGGTAGGGGGCGTCGGTGACCTGCTTCTCCTCCACCGACGAGTCCGCGCACTACGGCTTCTCGGTGTGCATGCTGCTCGACCAGTACCGGGACCAGCTGGGCTGGGTCGAGGAGGGGGTCGACGAACTGGGCACCGGCGACGCCACCGCCATCTCCGACGTGGTGCGCTCCCTGCCCGAGCTGCGCGTGCGCAGCTACGACATCAGCGCCCCGTCGGTGGAGCAGGCCCGCGCCAACATCGCCGAGCGCGGCGTCGCCGACCGCTACACCGTCGAGCTCGGCGACTTCTTCGACCAGGCCGACTCCGCGGGCGGCCACCAGGCCCGGACGGTGATCTCCAACCCGCCCTACATCCCCGCGCCGGACCGGGACATCGTCATGCCCGAGCTCTGGGGCGGTGTCCGCGGGAACGACCTGGTGCTGCAGCTGCTCAAGGCCGGCTACACGAACGTGATCTCCGCGGTCGCCAGCTACTCGGATCCGGAGACGACCGTGCGCACCGCGGAGGAGCTCGGGTACCGGGTCGTCAACTTCCTGGCCACGGGCCTGGACTTCGGCCCGTACAGCAGCGAGCCCAAGGTGCGCGAGCACATCCGCCGGCTGTGCGACGCGGGCCACGCCTGGGCCGGCGAGGACGGCTACATGGTGGCGGTCGCGCTGTTCACCCGCGATCCGGGTCTCCCCGGCAACCGCGGCGACCAGCTGCTCCGTTCTCTGCAGATCAGTCTGTGATCCTCCGGATCACACCGCGGCCAGGAGCCGTTCCCCGCCTGCGCTGAGCCGTTGCCGGCCCTTCTCGGGGACCCTCCGGGCCCGCCTCGGCGGGCCGCCTCGCACGGGCGGCTCCGCGATCTCCTCGGGGACCCTCCGGGCCCCCTCGTCGGTCACCTGCGCTTGGCGTACCCGGCGAGCCCGAACTGCAGCAGGGCCAGGCCCCGGCGTCCCTGGCGGCGCAGCTCCGCGGCGAGCTCCGGCCCGCTCACCCCGGCCAGGACGCGGTCGCGGGCGAGCTCCAGCAGGGAGGCGTACAGCCCGAGGACGGCGTGCGCGGCGAGCCACGGTTCGAGCTGGCCCGGCCGGGCCGCCGTCTCCTCGGCGATCAGGTCGGCCAGCGAGGTGGTGAGCTCGCCGAGGATCTCCCGTTCCCGCACCTGGAGCGTCCGGCTGCCCCGGATGACCCGCGCCATCCGGGCCACGCCCTCGGCGGCCTCGGGCGTGCCGAGCAGGCTCACCGCGGCGACCACGAAGCTCCCCGCCGCCGCGGCCACCGACTCACCCGCCGGCCGCCGGCGCACCGCGGCGAGCAGCGCGGCGCGCATCGGCGGATCGGCGTCGAAGACCAGCCCCTCCTTGACGGGGAAGTGGTTGAAGACGGTCTTCTCCACCACGCCGGCGCGCTGGGCGATCTCCACGACGCTCACCGCGTCGAAGCCCCGCGCCTCGAACAGCTCCGTGGCGGCGTCGACGATCCGTTCGCGGGTCTGCTGCCGGCGGTGCTCCCGGATGCCCTGGCCCCGCAGCTTCCGGCGGCCGCGCGGCCGGTCCGCGCCGTCCTGGCCCGCGACGGCCTGGTCCACGCCGTCCTGGTCCGCGACGTCCTCGTCCACCACCGGCGCGGCCGGCGGCACGGGGGGCGCAGCCGGGGCCGCGACCGGCTCCGGAGCCGGAACGGCCCTGATCACCGCGGTGCCGGCAGGGGCCGGGGCGGCCTCCTCGACCTGCGGGAGGGACGCGTCGGTCGTCAGGGCTGCGGCAACACCAGTCACACGGGCAACGCTAGTCACGACTCGGTAACGGTTCCGCGGAAGTAGCCCGCGGGACGAACCCGGCGTGTCGGCCGAAGGTGGTGTCGGACACGCTGAGTGACCAGGGCGTTGCCGAGGCGCGTCGGTGGATCGGCCGGCGTGCCGGGCGTGGCAGCATGCGATGTCATGCGCATCGGCACCGTTCGCCGCGGCCGGGCACAG
The DNA here is from genome assembly GCF_054051175.1 of Blastococcus sp. SYSU DS0753. NCBI lineage: Bacteria > Bacillati > Actinomycetota > Actinomycetes > Geodermatophilales > Geodermatophilaceae > Blastococcus > Blastococcus sp. SYSU DS0753. The sequence goes on from NZ_JBJHAT010000019.1 coordinate 12,694, forward strand.
GAAACCGGGTCCGGCGTCGCCGGCACCGTCCGCCTGGACCGCCGCACGAAGAACCTGACGAAGCGGTTGCGCCCCGGCGACATCGCGGTCATCGACCACGTCGACATCGACCGGGTCAGCGCCGACGCGCTGGTGGGCTGCAAGGTCGCCGCGGTGGTCAACGCCGCGCCCAGCATCTCCGGTCGCTATCCGAACCTGGGGCCGGAGATCCTCATCAACGCCGGGATCCCGCTGCTCGACGACGTCGGCAAGGACGTCTTCGCGAAGGTCAAGGAGGGCACCGAGGTCCGCCTCGACGGCGGCCGGCTGCTCGACGCCGAGGGCACGGTGCTCGCCGAGGGGACCGAGCACGACGCCGAGTCGGTCGCCGCCGCGATGGCCGATGCGAAGGCCGGGCTGTCGGTGCAGCTCGAGGCGTTCGCCGCCAACACGATGGAGTACATGAAGCGGGAGCGCGCGCTCCTGCTCGACGGGGTCGGCGTCCCCGACGTCACCACCTCCATCGAGGGCCGGCACGTGCTCGTGGTCGTCCGCGGCTACGACTACAAGGAGGACCTGCACGCGCTCCGCGCCTACATCCGCGACTACCGCCCGGTCCTCATCGGGGTGGACGGCGGCGCGGACGCCCTCGTCGACGCCGGCTACTCGCCCGACATGATCATCGGTGACATGGACTCGGTCAGCGACGACGTCCTGCGCTCCGGTGCCGAGGTCGTCGTGCACGCCTACGCCGACGGGCGGGCTCCCGGCCTCGCCCGCGTCCAGGACCTCGGCGTGGAGGCGATCACCTTCCCGGCCGCCGCCACGAGCGAGGACATCGCGATGCTGCTGGCCGACGAGAAGGGCGCCACGCTGATCGTCGCGGTCGGCACCCACGCCACCCTCGTCGAGTTCCTCGACAAGGGCCGCGGGGGCATGGCGTCGACGTTCCTCACCCGCCTGCGGCTGGGCGGCAAGCTGGTCGACGCCAAGGGCGTCAGCCGGCTCTACCGCAGCCGCATCTCGACCACCGCGCTCGTCGTCCTGGTGCTCGCCGCCTTCATCGCCATCGGGTCGGCCCTCGCCGTCTCCGCCGCGGGGCGGCTGTACCTCGACCTGCTGCTCGACCAATGGAACAGCTTCATGTTCTGGCTGGAGAACCTCTTCTCGTGATCGACTTCCGCTACCACCTGGTGTCGCTGATCGCCGTGTTCCTCGCGGTCGCGCTCGGGATCGTCATCGGCACCACGGCGCTCAACGAGCCGATCCTGGCCGACATCGAGAACCAGGTCTCCCAGCTCGAGCAGGACAAGCGGGCGCTCGAGGACCAGACCCGCGACCTCCAGGCGCAGCTGAGCACCAGCCAGGAGTTCGAGGAGGCGGTGGGCCCGGTCCTGGTCGACGGCACGCTCACCGAGCGCAGCGTGCTGCTGGTGCTCACCGACGAGGACGTCGCCCCGGAGACGGTCGAGGAGGTCACCGCGCTGATCGGCGACGCCGGGGGCTCGGTCAGCGGCGTCGTGCGCCTGCAGCCGCAGTACAGCGACCCGGCCACCGCGACCGCGCTGCAGAGCTACGTGACCGGCGCGGGGCTCCCCGCCGGCCTCCAGCTGCCCGAGAGCGGCGATGCCGGGGTCCTGGTGGCCTCCCTGCTGTCCCAGGTGCTCATGATCCCCGAGGGCGGTCCGGTGCCGGACACCGCGGCGGTGTCCTCGGTGCTGGCCGGGCTCAGCTCGCTGGAGGTGCTCACCGCCGAGTCGGCCTCCGTCTCGCCGGCCGACCACGCCGTCGTCCTCACCGGTGGCCTGTTCGAGGGTGCGGACGCCGATCAGCGCACCACCATGCTCGTCGAGCTGGTCACCGCGCTCGACGAGCAGGGCCGTGGCGCAGTCGTCGCCGGCACGGCGGCGACGGCGCGCCCCGAGGGGCTCGTCGGCGTGCTGCGCGCGGACCCCGCGCTCGCCGCGGCCGTCTCCACGGTGGACAACGTGGGCACGGAGGTGGGCAGGATCAGCACCGTCCTCGCCCTCGGTCAGGAGTCGCAGGGCACGTCGGGTAAGTACGGGACGGCGGACGACGCCCAGCCGGTGCCGCCGGTGCCCGCGGCCGCGCAGTGAGCGGACGGCGAGCCGCGGCCCTCGCGCTCGCCGGTGCGGGAGCGGCGCGCGTCGCCCTGGCCGCATCGACGGCGCTGACGGCGTCGCCGGCCGGTGCGGCCTGGCGGCGGACGAACTACGCCGGCCGGCCGGTGTCCCTGCTCGGCGGGCCGGCGCTCGCCGTCTCGGCGACGGCGTCGGCGGCGCTCGGCGCCCCGCCCGGGACCCGGGCCGCAGCGGTGGTGGTCGGCGCCGTCTCCGGCCTCGTCGGCGGGTACGACGACCTCGCCGGCGCCCGGCCCGAGCAGGCCCGTGACAAGGGGCTGGCCGGGCACCTGCGGGCGCTCCGGGAGGGCCGCGTCTCGGCCGGGGCGGTCAAGGTGGCCGGTATCGGCGCCGCGGCCGCCGTGGCCGCGATCCTGACCCGCGGGCCCGGCCGGGGCGCCGGTGCCGTGGTCGACGGCGTGCTCACCACCGGCCTGGTCGCCGGCACCGCGAACCTGCTCAACCTGCTGGACCTGCGACCCGGGCGCGCGGCGAAGGTGGCGGCGATCGCCGCGGCCGCCGGTCTGGGTGGCCCGGCGGGGAACCTGGTGGCCGGTCCCTTCGGGGCGAGCCTCGCCGTGCTGCCGGACGACCTCGGCGAGCGGATCATGCTCGGCGACTGCGGCGCGAACTCCGTGGGCGCCCTCCTCGGCCTGCGGCTGGCCCGGATGCCCTCCCGCGGCGCCCGGACGGGCGCGCTGGCGGCCATCACCGCGCTCACCCTGGCCAGCGAGCGGATCAGTTTCACCCGCGTCATCGAGGCCACCCCCGGGCTCCGCGATCTGGACCGCCTCGGTCGCCGATCCTCGTGAGCACCCGGCAGGTGGCGCGCGGGGTGGCCGGCGCCGCCGCGCTGATCGCGGCGCTGACGCTCCTGGCCCGGCTGGCCGGGTTCGGCCGCACGCTCGTCTTCACCAACACGGTGGGGGCCGGCACCACCGGTGACGCCTACCTGGCGGCCAACAACGTCCCGAACATCGTGTTCGAGGTCGTCGCCGGCGGCGCGCTGGCCAGCCTCGTCGTGCCGATGCTCGCCGGTGGCATCGCCGCCGGCGACCGGGAGCAGGTGCGCCGCACCGCCTCGGCGCTGCTGGGCTGGACGCTGCTGCTGCTGGTCCCGCTGTCGCTCCTGGTCGCCGTGTTCGCCGAGCCGATCGCCGAGCTGCTGCTCGGCGGCGGCGACGCGGCGGAGGTACAGCTGGCCAGCCGGTTCCTGCTCGTCTTCGCGCCGCAGGTCGTCCTCTACGGGATCGGCATCGTCCTGACGGGCGTGCTCCAGGCACACCGGCGCTTCGCCTGGCCGGCGCTCGCCCCGCTGCTGTCCAGCGTGGTGGTGGCCACGACCTACCTGGTCTTCGCCGCGATCGGGGGCGGCCGGGACGTCTCCGGGCTCTCCACGCCGGCCGAGCTGGTGCTCGGCGTCGGCACGACGCTCGGCGTGGTCGCCCTCAGCCTCAGCCTCCTGGCGCCGGTGCGCGGACTGCGCCTGGGGCTGCGGCCGGCGTTGCGCTTCCCGGTCGGCGCCGCCCCGCGGGTCCGCCGGCTGGCCGCCGCCGGCGTGCTGACCCTCGCCGGGCAGCAGCTGCTGGCCGCCGTCGCGATCCGGCTGGCCAACGACGGCGCCCCCGCAGGCACGCTCGTCGTGTACGCCGCCGGCCTCACGGTCTTCCTGCTGCCCTGGGCGGCCCTCGCCGTCCCGCTGGCGACGTCGGCCTACCCCGGGCTGGCCGAGAGCGCCGAGAGCGGCGACGAGGCCGCGTACCGCCGTGCGCTGGCGCCGGTCACCGTGCTCGCGGTCGCCGCCTCCGCCGTCGCCGCCGCGGTGCTGGTCGCGACCGCCGGCCCCGTGGCGCGGGTCTTCCTCGCTGCCCAGGGCGACCGCGACGTCGCGGCGCTGCGCGACACCGTCATGGCCTTCGCCCCGGGGTTGCTCGGCTACGGCCTCGTGGCGGTGCTCACCCGGGCGCTGTACGCCCGCGGCCTGTGGAAGGCGCCGACGGCCTGCGTCCTGGGCGGGTGGCTGCTCGCCGTCGTCGCCGACGTCGTCCTGGCCCGGGTCCTGCCCGCCGGCGACCGGGCGCTGGCCCTCGGGCTCGGCCACACCGCGGGGGTCACCGTCGCCGGGGCCGGGCTGCTGCTCGTGGTCGCCCGGGTGGCGGGCCGGCCCGCGCTGGGAGGGTTGGGCCGCACCGGCCCCGTGGCCGTCCTGGCGGCCGTCGTGGGCGGCGCCGCGGGGCTGTGGGTCACCCGGGCGCTGGGCGCGGACCCGGTGCCGGGGGGCGGCCTGCTCGTGACGCTCGGGGTCGGCGTCCTCGCCGGGTGCGTGGTGCTCGCCGTCGCGCTGGCGGTCATGATGGGCACGGCCCGCGCGCAGCTGGTGGGGGCGTTCCGGGAGTTGCGGTCGACGGGCGGGCAGGAGGTGCGCGGTGCCTGAGGCGCCCCTGCGCGGCCGCCGCGTCACCGAGGTGCTCGCCACCAGCACCGGCGGGGTGGGCACCCACGTGCGCTCGCTGCTGCACCCGCTGCTCGCCGCGGGTGCAGACGTGGGTGTGTGCGGCCCGGCAGCCACCGACGCGCTGTTCGACTTCTCCGGCCGCGGCGCGGACTTCACGCCCGTCGAGATCTCCGCCGGGCTGGCCCCCGCCGCCGACGCCCGGGCGGTGCGGGCGCTCCGCACGGCGCTGACCGGCACCGATCTCGTGCACGCGCACGGGTTGCGCGCCGGCCTGGTCGCCGCGGCCGCGCGCCGGCTGGCCGACGGCTCGCCCCCGCTGGTCCTCACCCTGCACAACGCCCTCCCCGAGGGCGGTGGCCTGCGGCGCCGGGTGCTGGCACGCGCGGAGCGGGCCACCGTCCGGGCCGCCGACGTCGTCCTCGCCGCCTCGGCCGACCTGGCGGAGAACGCCCGTCGGCGGGGGGCGCGCGACGTGCGGCTGGCGCCGGTCTCCGCGCCACCGCTGCCCGCGGCCACGCGCACCCCGGCGGAGGTGCGGCAGGAGCTGGGGCTGGACGACGACCGCGCGCTCGTGGTCGCCGTGGGCCGGCTGCACCCGCAGAAGGGCTACGACGTCCTGCTCGACGCCGTGGCCCGCTGGTCGGCCGACCAGCGCGTGCGACCCGCGCCGTCGGTCGTCGTCGCCGGCGACGGGCCGCTGCACGACGAGCTCGCCGGTCGCATCCGGGCCGAGAGGTTGCCGGTCACGCTGCTGGGTCGCCGGGACGACGTCGCGGACCTGCTCGGTGCCGCCGACCTCTGCGTCCTGCCCTCGCGCTGGGAGGCGCGTTCGCTCACCGCCCAGGAGGCGCTGCGGGCGGGGGTGCCCCTGGTGGCCAGTCGCACCGGCGGGCTGCCGGAGCTGCTCGGGGACGCCGCCGAGCTCGTCCCGCCAGGAGACGCCGAGGCCCTGGCCGAGGCCGTGGTGCGGGTGCTCTGCGACAGCGCGCACGCCGCCGACCTCGCCGAGGCGGGGCTGCGGCAGGCGGCCACCTGGCCCGACGAGGAGGGGACGGCCGCGCAGCTGGTCGGCATCTACCGGGACCTGCTCGGGACGTCCCCGGCCCGGCCGGGCACATGACCGGGCCGGCTACGCGGGTGGCACGCAGGACGGCGGCGCTCGTGGCGCTGGTCCTGCTGCTGCTGGTCGGGCTGCCGACCGGGGCGGGTGCGGTGGCCGACCAGCAGGACTACGCCGCCGACCGCGTCGTGGTGGTGGGGGTGCCCGGGCTCACGTGGGCCGATGTCGACGCCACGGCGACGCCGCAGCTGTGGGCGCTGGCGGAGGGGTCGGCGATCGGAGCGACGTCGGTGCGGGCCGCCCGCTCCACCACCTGCCTGCTCGACGGCTGGGCCACGCTCGGCGCGGGGAACCGGGCGCGCTTCCCCGGCACCGACGAGGGGCTGCCACCGGTGCCGCTGCCCACGCTGCCCGATCCGGAGGCGCCCGACGGGGACCGGGAGGAAGCCGGCCCCGAGGAGGCGGCCCCCGAGGAGCCCCGGCTGGACACCTCGCTCACGCGGTGCGGCCTCCAGGAGCGGGTGGCCGCGGTGGCGCTGGGCGATCCGCAGGCCACCGTCGCCCGGATCGCCGAGGACGAGGGCACCGTCCGGTTCGGCGCGCAGCCCGGCGCGCTGGGGGAGGTCGTCGGGTGCGCCGCGGTGTCGGGCCGGGCCGCCGCGCTGGCCGTCGCCGCGGACGGGGTGCCCCTCACCACGGTGCCCACCCTGGTGGCGAACCCCGCCGAGCTGGCCGAGGTGCTGGACTCCTGCCCGCTGACCCTGGTCTCCCTGGACCAGCTCACCGACGCCGGCGCCCCCGGTGCCGAGCCCACCGACGACGGCACCCGGCCCGAGCCGCGGGCGGCCGCCCTGGGCCGGATCGACGACGCGCTGGGGCGGCTGCGCGGCGCGGTCGACGCGCTCCCGGGCGACACCCTGCTGCTGCTCGCCGGCATCTCCGAGGTCAACGACGGCCGGCCCCAGCTGCACGTCGGCATGGCCTCGGGACCCGGCTTCGACGCGGGCTGGCTGACCTCGGCGAGCACCGGCCGGACGCCGTTCGTCCAGCTGATCGACGTGGCACCCACCGCCCTCCGAGCGCTCGGGCTGGACCCGCCGTCGTCGATGAACGGGCAGCCGTGGCGGAGCACCGGGCAGCGACCGCCGCTGCCCGAGGCCGTGGCCGAGCTCGAGCGGGTCAACACCGCCGCGCTCACCCACCACCGCAACACCGGTGTCTTCTTCTGGACCTTCGTGCTCCTCGGCGCTGTCGTCGTCGGGCTGGGCGTGCTGGTCGTCGGCACCGGGCGGCGGGGTGCCCGCCCCGGGGCCTGGCCGCCGGTCCGCCGGGCGCTGCGCCTGCTCTGCCTGGCCGCCGCCGGGCTGCCGGTGGCCACCTACCTCGCGGGTCTGGTGCCGTGGGAACGGGCCGGGGAGCCGTTGCCGGCGCTGGTGACCGCGGTGGTCGTCGCCGACCTGGCAGTGCTGGCGCTCGCCGTCCTGGGCCCGTGGCGCCGCCGCCGGCTGGGGCCGGCGCTGGCGGTCCTCGCGCTGACCCTGGTCACCCTCGTCGGCGACGTGCTCACCGGCTCGACGATGGAGCTCAACGGCCCGCTGGGCTACGACGCGATCGTGGCCGGGCGGTTCACCGGCTACGGCAACCTCAGCTTCGGGCTGCTGTCGGTGAGCGCGCTGACGGTCACCGCGGCGCTGGCCGCGGCGGTCGCACGCCGGTCGAGCCCCCGGCGGCGGCGCAGACGCACGGCCGCCGTGGTGGTGGGGGCCGGGCTGCTCGTCGTCGCCGTGATCGGGGCACCCGGCCTCGGGCGGGACTTCGGAGGCGTCCTGGCGGCCCTGCCCGGCTTCCTGCTCCTGGCCATGCTGCTGACCGGCGTGCGGGTCACGATCGTCCGGCTGGGCGTGATCCTCGCCGCCGCCGTGGTGGCGGTGAGCACGGTGGCGGTGCTCGACTGGACGGGGCCGCCGACGGAGCGCAGCCACCTGGGCCGCTTCGTCGAGCAGGTGCTCAACGGTGAGGCGTGGACGGTGGTGAGCCGCAAGGCCCAGGCCAACATCGGCATCCTGCTGGGCAGCCCGCTGGCGTGGATGCTGCCGGTCGCGCTTGTCGCCGCCGTCTGGCTGCTCCGGCCCGGTGGCCCGCTGCGCAGCGCGCCGACCGTGCCCGGCCGCCCGCCGCGGGGCCCGGCCGGCCTGCCACCCGGGGACGCCGCCGTGCTGCGCGCCGCGCTCCTGTCCGTGGCGCTGAGCCTCACCATCGGAGCGGCGGTCAACGACTCCGGCGTCGCGCTGCCCGCCACCGCCGCGGCCCTGCTGGTACCGCTGCTGGTGTGGCTGGTCGCGGGCCCGCAGGACGGCCGGCGCGAGACGGGTGGGTCCGCGGGTGGCGCTGCGCACTCCGGCCCGGCCGAGGGCTCCGACCGTGTTACGGTCGTCTCCCGTGGATCGACCGTCGGGAACACGTGATCACTCGGGCAGCAACGTCCTGCTCCGCAACAACCAGCCGACGAAGTTCGTCTTCGTCACCGGCGGGGTCGTCTCCTCGCTCGGCAAGGGCCTGACCGCCAGCTCGCTCGGCACCCTGCTGGCCAGCCGCGGCCTCCGGGTCACGATGCAGAAGCTCGATCCGTACCTCAACGTGGACCCGGGCACGATGAACCCGTTCCAGCACGGCGAGGTGTTCGTCACCGAGGACGGTGCGGAGACCGACCTCGACGTCGGCCACTACGAGCGCTTCCTCGACATCGACCTCTCGGGCCGGGCGAACGTGACCACCGGGCAGGTGTACTCCGACGTCATCGCCAAGGAGCGGCGCGGCGAGTACCTCGGTGACACGGTGCAGGTCATCCCGCACATCACCAACGAGATCAAGGCGCGCATCCTCGCCGGTGCCGACGGCGCGGAGCGCGTCGACGTCGTGATCACCGAGATCGGCGGCACGGTCGGCGACATCGAGTCGCTCCCCTTCCTCGAGGCCGCCCGCCAGGTGCGGCACGAGATCGGCCGCGACAACTGCTTCTTCCTGCACATCTCGCTGGTGCCCTACATCGCGCCCTCGGGCGAGCTGAAGACCAAGCCGACGCAGCACTCGGTAGCCGCGCTGCGCAGCATCGGCATCCAGCCCGACGCCCTGGTCTGCCGCTCGGACCGCGAGATCAACGAGGGCCTCAAGCGCAAGATCAGCCTGATGTGCGACACCGACGCCGAGGGGGTCATCTCCTGCCCCGACGCGCCGTCGATCTACGACATCCCCAAGGTGCTGCACCGGGAGGGGCTCGACGCCTACGTCGTCCGCCGGCTGGGCCTGCCGTTCCGCGACGTGGACTGGACGGTGTGGGGCGACCTGCTCGACCGCGTCCACGCCCCGAAGCAGACCGTGACGATCGCGCTCGTCGGCAAGTACATCGACCTGCCCGACGCCTACCTCTCCGTCACCGAGGCGCTGCGCGCCGGTGGCTTCGCGCACCGCAGCCGGGTGCAGATCCGCTGGGTCGCCTCCGACGACTGCGAGACCGAGGAGGGCGCGGAGAAGGCGCTGGCCGGCGCCGACGGCGTGTGCATCCCCGGCGGGTTCGGGGTGCGCGGCATCGAGGGCAAGCTCGGCGCGATCCGGCACGCCCGGGTCAACGGCATCCCGACCCTGGGGCTGTGCCTGGGCCTGCAGTGCATGGTCATCGAGACCGCCCGGAACCTGGCCGGGATCACCGGCGCGAACTCCACCGAGTTCGACCCGAGCACCCCCGACCCGGTCATCTCCACGATGGCCACCCAGCTCGACGTCGTCGCCGGGCGCGGGGACATGGGCGGCACGATGCGGCTGGGCAGCTACCCGGCCGTGCTGCAGAAGGGCTCGGTCGTGGCCGGCGCCTACGGGTCGACGGAGATCACCGAGCGGCACCGCCACCGCTACGAGGTGGCCAACGCCTACCGGGACCGGCTCAGCGAGACCGGCCTGGTCTTCTCCGGCACCTCGCCGGACGGGACGCTGGTGGAGTTCGCCGAGCTCCCCGCCGACGTCCACCCCTTCTTCGTCGGCACCCAGGCCCACCCGGAGCTCAAGAGCCGCCCCACCCGGCCGCACCCGCTGTTCGCGGCGTTCGTGCAGGCAGCCGTCGACTACCAGGAGTCGGCGCGGCTGCCGGTGCCGGTGGACGAGGCGGAGAAGGTCGGCATCTGATGGGCAAGGGCGAGCCGGACGCCCACGAGTACCGCGTGCTGGCCACCGAGCCGGTGTACGAGGGGCGGGTCATCCGCCTGGTCAAGGACACCGTGGCGATGCCCGGCGGCGGGGACAGCGTCCGGGAGGTGGTCCGCCACCCGGGGGCGGTGGCGGTCGTGGCGCTCACCGAGACCGACGAGGTGGTCCTCCTGCGGCAGTACCGGCACCCGGTGGGCGGCTACCTGTGGGAGCTGCCGGCGGGGCTCCGCGACGCGGAGGGTGAGCCACCGCTGGAGACGGCGAAGCGGGAGCTGGCCGAGGAGGTCCGGCTCTCGGCCGCGCGGTGGTCGCTGCTGACCACCCACTACAGCTCGCCCGGCTTCTGCGACGAGCAGGTGCTGGTCTACCTGGCCGAGGGGCTCACCGAGGTCGACCGCCCCGAGGGCTTCACCGTGGAGCACGAGGAGCTGGACATGACCGTGGAGCGGGTACCGCTCGCCGACGCGGTCCAGCGGGTGTTCGACGGCGACATCCGCAACGTCGCCGCCGTCGTGGGGCTGCTGGCCGCTGCCCAGGTGCGGGCGGCGGGCCCTCGGCTCCGCCCGGTCGACGCCGGCTGAGGCGGCCGCCGATCACGGCGCGCCGGCGTAGCGGCCGGTGAGCTCGGCGCCGATCCGCGCCAGCTCGGCCCGGACCGGCGCCGGCTCGATCACCTCGACGTCGGCGCCCCAGCCGGCGAGCGTGCGGGCGATGTCCAACGGCGTCGGGGCGGCCAGGCGGACCCGCGCCCGGCCGTCCCCGGGCCGCGTTCGAGCGGTTGCTGTCGCTGGGCGCGACGGTGCACCAGGAGCCGGTCGAGCGGGGCCCCGGCTACGTCACCGCATCGGTGGTCGACCCCTTCGGCAACGTGCTCGGGGTCATGGCCAACCAGCACAACCTCGACGTGGTCGAGGGCCGCTCCCCGGCGTGACGGGTTCCGCGGCCGGTGCCGGGTCGCGCCGGTCAGCCCGGCAGCCGGAGGCCGAGCCGAGCGAGCTCCACGGCGGCCAGGGCGCGCACCGCGGCAGGGTCCCCGGCGTGCCAGGCCGCACCCGTGCCGGCAGGCAGCGCGGCGAGCCGGGGGAGCGGCGCGTTCGCCAGGGCCCGGGCGGCGAGGACGTGGAGATCCGGTGTGCCCGCCAGCAGGGTGCAGGTCGCACCCGCCTCGCGGGCGTACCGCAGCCGCCAGGGCAGCCAGCGCAGCAGCAGCCAGCCCACGGGGAGCAGCACGAGGACGACGGCGAGGATCGTCGCCAGCGTGCCGACGGCGTCCTGCGCCGACTGCCCGACCCCCAGCACCGAGCCCCCGGCGCCGGCGAGCGCGCCGAACGGCGCGGCCAGCTCGTCGCCCACCACGGGCACGTCCTCGGCCGCCGCCGCGGCCGAGCCCATGGAGCCGGCGACCGACCGGCCGAGGTCCTCGACCGCCCGTCCCGGCTCGGCCAGCACCAGGACGGCGCCGTGCGCGGCCCGTGCCACGAGCACCCAGACCACCGACCACGCCAGGAAGCCGAGGTCGGCGGCCAGCTGACGTGCCCGCAGGGCGGGGTGCTGGGCGTAGAAGCGCATGGGGCGGTCCTCCGGGAGGGCGGGTGGCCCCGTCATCGTCGGCCAGCCGGGTGTGCGCGGCAGCCCGGCCCCCCGGCCGCGCGCGGTCACGAATCGGCTTCCGCGCCGGTACCGAGCCGGTCGGCATGCCTACACTCCGCGGCGAGGCCCGCCCCGACCGGGCGGCCCACGATGCGGTGGGGTGCCCCGTCACCCTCGGGGAGCGCCCCGCCGGGACCAGGAGAGCCAGCGATGCGGGTCGGAGTTCCCCGAGAGGTCAAGAACCGGGAGTACCGGGTGGCGCTCACCCCGGCCGGTGTCACCGAGCTGACGCGGGCCGGGCACACGGTGCTGGTCGAGCGGGGAGCGGGGGAGGGGTCGTCCATCCCGGACGAGGACTTCACCGCCGCGGGCGCACGGCTGGTGGCCTCCGCCGACGACGTCTGGGCCGACGCCGACCTGCTGCTCAAGGTGAAGGAGCCGGTCGCCGAGGAGTACGGCCGGCTGCGGGCCGGGCAGACGCTCTTCACCTACCTCCACCTCGCCGCTTCCCGGGAGTGCACCGAGGCGCTCGTCGCCTCCGGGACCACGGCGATCGCCTACGAGACCGTGCAGAAGGCCGACGGCACCCTGCCCCTGCTGGCCCCCATGTCGGAGGTCGCCGGGCGGATGGCGCCGCAGGTGGGGGCCCACTGCCTCGAGCGGGCGCACGGCGGCCGCGGGGTGCTGCTCGGCGGGGTGTCCGGGGTCTACGCCGCCAAGGTCGTGGTGATCGGTGCCGGCGTCTCGGGGATGAACGCGGCGGCGATCGCCCTCGGCATGCAGGCCGAGGTCGTCGTCCTCGACCGCGACATCGACAAGTTGCGCGCCGCCGACCGGATCTACCAGGGGCACCTGCAGACCGTCGCCTCCAACGCCTACGAGCTGGAGCGCGCCGTGCTCGACGCCGACCTGGTGATCGGCGCGGTGCTCGTCCCCGGCGCGAAGGCCCCCACCCTGGTGAGCAACGACCTGGTGGCGCGGATGAGGTCCGGGTCGGTGCTGGTGGACATCGCCGTCGACCAGGGTGGCTGCTTCGAGGCCACCCGGCCGACCACGCACGACGACCCGACCTTCCGCGTGCACGAGTCGGTCTTCTACTGCGTGGCGAACATGCCGGGGGCGGTGCCGAATACCTCCACGCACGCGCTGACCAACGTGACGCTGCCCTACGTCATGGCGCTCGCGGCCGAGGGGACGTCCGCCGCGGTCCGGCGCGACCCGGCCCTGGCCCACGGGGTGAACGTGGTCGGTGGCAGCGTGGTGCTGCCCGAGGTGGCCGAGGCCCACGACATGGCCGCCGTCCCGCTCCAGGAGGTGCTCCCCTGACCAGCACGCTGTCCGCGGGACCGGACGTCGAACGCGTCGTCACCGGCTACCTGGACCACCTGACCGTGGAACGGGGGCTGGCGGCCAACACCATCGCCTCCTACCGCCGCGATCTGCGCCGCTACAGCGAGTACCTGGCGGCGGCGGGCGTGCGCGGCCTGCGGGAGGTCGCCGAGTCCGACGTCGCCGGCTTCCTGACCGCACTGCGCCGGGGCGACGACGACCACCCGCCCCTGTCGGCGACCTCCGCCGCCCGCGCGGTCGTGGCCGTGCGCGGACTGCACAGGTTCGCGCTCCTCGACGGGCTGGTGCCCGACGACGTCGCCCACGAGGTGCGCCCGCCCACGCCGGCCCGTCGGCTGCCCAAGGCGGTGCCCGTGGAGTCGGTGGTCGCGCTGATCGAGGCGGCCGGAGCCCTGGAGGGGCCGCGCGGGTTGCGCGACCGCGCGCTGCTGGAACTGCTCTACGGCACCGGCGCCCGCATCTCCGAGGCCGTCGGTCTGGCGGTGGACGACCTCGACCGTGGGCAGAGCGCCGTCCGGCTGGCCGGCAAGGGCGGCAAGGAGCGCGTGGTACCGGTCGGCAGCTACACCCTGCGGGCCGTGGAGGAGTACCTGGTGCGGGCCCGCCCGGCGCTCGCCGCGAACGGCCGGGCCGGAGTGCGCGGCGGCGCGCTGTTCCTCAACGTGCGCGGCGGCCCGCTGTCCCGGCAGAGCGCCTGGTCGATCCTGCGGACGGCCGCCGAGCGGGCGGGCCTGGAGGGCGAGATCTCACCGCACACGCTGCGGCACTGCTTCGCGACCCACCTGCTCGACGGCGGCGCCGACGTCCGCGTGGTCCAGGAGCTGCTGGGCCACGCCTCGGTGACGACCACGCAGGTCTACACGCTGGTGACCGTCGACCGGCTGCGCGAGGTCTACGCGACCAGCCACCCCCGTGCGCTCACCTGACAGCAGGGAACGCTCGGATTCAGCAGAATCGACAGTCTGCTCGGCTTGAGCAGTCACATGCGTTGGCATTCGTCGCCATGTCGACACGTCGACGGCGTGCCGCCTTGGGAACCTTTCTCCAGCTCCCTAGCGTCTTCCTCACCCGAGCGGACAGGACGGCTGACCGCACCCGGAACGTCCGGACGGGCTCGAGCTGGAGGCGACTACCCATGGCGATCCGAGCGGACGCGGCCTCTGCCGTCGCGCGCCCGCACGACACCGACCCCGAGATGGGGGCGGCCGCGCTGCGGCTGGACCCGGCCAGGGCGCGTCAGCGCCCCCTGCCGGACCCCAAGCCGCTGACCCAGCACGGCCCCGCCCGCGTCATCGCGATGTGCAACCAGAAGGGTGGCGTCGGCAAGACGACGTCCACCATCAACCTGGGTGCGGCGCTGGTGGAGTTCGGCCGCAAGGTGCTGCTCATCGACCTCGACCCGCAGGGGGCGCTGTCGGTGGGGCTGGGCGTGCCGGCGCAGAACCTGGACCGGACCATCTACAACGTGCTGATGGAGCGGCGCACGAGCCTCCGGGACGTGCGGGTGCCCACGGACATCCCGGGCCTGGACCTGGTGCCGAGCAACATCGACCTCTCCGCCGCGGAGGTGCAGCTGGTCAGCGAGGTGGCGCGGGAGCAGACCCTGCTGCGCGTGCTCGCCGACGTGGTCGACGAGTACGACTACATCCTCATCGACTGCCAGCCCTCGCTCGGCCTGCTGACGGTGAACGCGCTCACCGCCGCCCAGGGCGTGGTGATCCCGCTGGAGTGCGAGTTCTTCTCCCTGCGCGGGGTGGCGCTGCTGGTCGACACGATCGACAAGGTCAAGGAGCGGCTCAACCCGTCGCTGGAGATCAACGGCATCCTCGCCACCATGTACGACTCCCGGACCGTGCACTGCCGGGAGGTGTTCAGCCGGGTCGTCGAGGCGTTCGGCGACACCGTGTTCCAGACCGTCATCCAGCGCACGGTGCGGTTCCCGGAGACCACGGTCGCCGGCCAGCCGATCACCACGTGGGCACCCACGTCGACGGGCGCCGCGGCGTACCGCGACCTCGCCAAGGAGGTGCTGGCCCTGTGACTCGGCGGCCCGTTCTGCCCGGTGCGTCGGAACTGTTCCGCCGGACGGACGCCGCAGCGACGGCGTCCGAGGTCACCGAACTCCCCAGCCTGCCGACCCCGGCCAGCTCCCCGGCGCTGCGCAGCGCCGCCCGCCGGGTCGGGGAGTCGCCCGCCGAGGCGGCCGCGGCGCTGACCCTCGTCCCGGGCGGTGCGCAGCCCGGCGACGACCTGGCCGCCTTCCGCGCCGCGCCGGCCGAGCCTGCCCCGGCTCCGGTGCTGCAGCCGAAGATCGCCACCCGCGGGCGGCCCGCCCGCGGGCGGGCCGAGCGCACCAAGCACGACGAGAAGATCACCGTCTACATCTCCGCCGACGAGCTGCTGGCCCTGGAGTCCGCGCGGCTGACGCTGCGCGCCCACCACGGCCTCGCCGCGGACCGCGGCCGCATCGTCCGCGAGGCGGTGTCGGTGCTGCTGGCCGACCTGGCCGAGCGCGGGGACGACGCGATCCTCGTCCGTCGGCTGAAAGAGAAGTGAGAGGACCCTCCTGACCCCCGCCTCTCGCATGCTCGCGGCCGGTCCCTGCGGGAGGGCCGCCTACGGTGGGTGCTCGTGAGCGACAGCACCGGAGCGGTTCCGCCGGCCGATCAGGCCGACGGGGCCGCTCCGGCCCGCTTCACGGTCCGGCTGACCAACTTCGAGGGCCCGTTCGACCTGCTGCTGCAGCTGATCGGCAAGCACAAGCTCGACGTCACCGAGATCGCGCTGTCGCGGGTCACCGACGAGTTCATCGCCCACCTGCGCGCGCTCGGCGACGAGCTGGACCTGGACCAGGCCAGCGAGTTCCTCGTCGTCGCCTCCACGCTGCTCGACCTGAAGGCTGCCCGCCTGCTGCCTGCTGCCGACGTCGACGACGAGGAGGACCTCGAGCTGCTGGAGGCGCGGGACCTGCTGTTCGCCCGGCTGCTGCAGTACAAGGCCTACAAGCAGGCGGCCGCGTTCCTGCGCGAGCGCGAGGCCGACGCCGCCCGCCGCCACCCGCGCGAGGCGGCGCTGGAGCCGCGGTTCGCCGAGCTCGTCCCCGAGGTGCTGCTGGACATCACGCCGGCGCAGTTCGCCGCGCTGGCCGCCCGGGCTCTCGCCCCCAAGGTGCCCGAGACGGTCAGCGTCGCGCACCTGCACGCGCCCCCGGTCAGCGTCTCCGAGCAGCTGCTGCTGGTGCGCAACCAGCTAGTGCGCGCGGGGACGTCGAGCTTCCGGGCGCTCACCGCCGACTGCGGGCACACCCTGGAGGTGGTGGCCCGCTTCCTCGCGCTGCTCGAGCTGTACCGCCAGCAGCGGGTGGTGTTCGAGCAGCTCACGCCGCTGGGCGAGCTGCACGTGCGCTGGACCGGCGAGGGCGTGCCCGATCCGGCCGGCGCCCCGGCCCCCGACGCCGACGAGGAGTACCGGTGACCGACGACCGCACCGACCCAGACCCCGCCCCCATCTCCTGGGAGTCGCTCGCTGCCGAGCTGGCCGCCACCCGCGAGCAGGCGGCCGAGCGCGGGGATGCCGACCCGGCCGCCTGGGACGCCGTCGCGGCCGAGCTCGCCGCCCGCGTCGCCGAGCGCCCGGTGGAGGAGCTGCCGGTGCCGGCGGTGCCCGTCGAGGAGGCGGCGTCCCCGCCCGCGGCAACGCCCGCTCCCGCGCCCGAACCGGAGCCGGAGCCGGAGCCGGAAGCGGTGGTGCTGCTGGACCCGGTCGAGCTGCGCGGCGGGCTGGAGGCCCTGCTGTTCGTCGTCGACGACCCCGTCGACGACGAGACGCTGGCCGCGGCGCTGCGCTGCCCGCCCGAGCAGGTCCGCCAGGGGCTGACGGAGCTGGCGGCGGCCTATGACGACCGCTCGGCCGGCATCAGCCTGCGCCGGGTGGGGGAGGGGTGGCGGCTCTACACCCGCGAGGAGCACGCCGCCGTCGTCGAGCGGTACCTCGGCGAGGGGCAGCGCAGTCGGCTCACCCAGGCCGCGCTGGAGACCCTCGCCGTGATCGCCTACCGGCAGCCGGTGACCCGGGCCCGGGTGTCGGCGATCCGCGGCGTCGGTGTCGACGGCGTCATGCGCACCCTCATCGGGCGCGGGCTGGTGCACGAGGTGGGCACCGATCCCGACAGCGGTGGGGGGCTGTACGCGACGACTCCGCTGTTCCTGGAACGGCTCGGGCTGGCGAGCCTGGCCGAGCTGCCCGAGCTCGCGCCGCTGCTGCCGGAGACCGCCACGGTGCTCGACGAGCACCCCGACGCCTGAACCGGTCGACCGGTGCCGCGCCTGGACCCCGGTCAGGCCCGGGGAGGGCGCGGGGGCACGAAGCAGGCGACCGAGGCCAGGAAGGTGACGATCCCGGCGCCGAGCACGATGCGCAGGGCGTCCTCGGACGCCACGGACGGCACCGAGCCGCTGCCGAACCAGAACGCGGCGAGGAGCAGCAGGGAGACCACCGCCAGCGGCGCCCCGATCCGCGCATCGCGCCGGCTGCCCGATCCGTCGCCCGGCGCCCGCAGGGACACGAGGAGGACGACCAGCGCGATCCCCGACAGGGCGAGGGCCAGCAGGCCCGCGAGGCCGGCGCCGATGTTCGCCCCGTCGTCGGGGTCCCCGGTCGCGATGGCGACCGCGAACAGCGCCCACCCCGCCGTCGCCGTCGCGGCCACGACCAGGCCGACCTTGCGCGTGCTGCTCATGTGCGCATCCTGGGTCGGCCGGCCCGCGGCCACCAGTACCCCGATCGGGGTGTCACGGTGAGGTGGCGCACGGCCGGGCGGAGCGCGGCGAGGCGGCCCGGGGGCGGGTGGGAGACTGGACGGCGATGAGCGACGCGACCCCGAACGACGAGAGCACGACCGCGGCCGGCGAGGGCTGGTCGGAGGACATGGAGCTGGCCCCGGCGCACCCCGGTGACCGCCCCGAGCCGGAGGAGCCGGGGGAGCGGCAGGGGGAGCGGCTGCAGAAGGTGCTGGCCCGCGCCGGGGTCGCGTCGCGCCGGGTGGTCGAGGAGATGATCGACGCCGGCCGGATCAGCGTGAACGGCCGGCAGGTGCGCGTGCAGGGCATGCGGGTCGACCCGCTCGAGGACAAGATCGCCGTGGACGGCGCGCGCCTGGAGATCCGCGACGACCGCGTCACCTACGCGATCAACAAGCCCGCGGGAGTCATCACCGCGATGAGCGACGATCGCGCCCGCCCCACGATCGGCGACATGGTGGGCGACCTGGCTCCGGGCCTGGTGCACGTCGGCCGCCTCGACCAGGACACCGAGGGCCTGCTGCTGGTCACCAACGACGGGGAGCTGGCCCACCGGCTCGCCCACCCGTCGTACGGCGTGCGCAAGACCTACCTGGCACAGGTCTCGGGCTCGGTGCCGCGGGACCTGCACCGCCGGCTGCGCGCCGGGATCGACCTGGAGGACGGGCCGGTCACGGTCGACTCGTTCCGGGTCGTCGACACCCACGCGGGCCAGTCCGTGGTCGAGGTGGTGCTGCACGAGGGGCGCAAGCACATCGTCCGCCGGCTGCTCGCCGCCGTCGGCCTTCCGGTCTCGCGGCTGACCCGCACCGCCGTCGGGCCGGTCCAGCTCCAGCGGATGCGCAGCGGGTCGATCCGGAAGCTCACCCGCGCGGAGGTCGGTGCGCTCGAGGAGCTCGTCGGGCTCTGACCGCGCCGCGGCTCACAGCGCCGTGGCCAGCAGCCCGAGCCCGAGGGTCGCCATCACGACGGCGATGCCGGCGTCGAGCACCCGCCAGGCGGCCGGCCGCGCGAACAGCGGCCGCAGCAGCCGGGCGCCGTACCCGAGGGCGCTGAACCACAGCACGCTGCCGACGGCGGCGCCGGCGGCGAACCACCACCTCCGCCCACCGTGGCTGTCGGCCACCGACCCCAGCAGCAGCACCGTGTCCAGGTAGACGTGCGGGTTGAGCCAGGTCAGCGCCAGGCAGGTGGCCACGGTGGCCGCCAGGCCGGTCCGGAGGCCCCCGGTCTCGACGGCGATCGACGACGGGCGCACAGCACGCCGGGCGGCGAGCGCGGCATAGCCCAGCAGGAAGGCGGCGCCGGCGAGCCGGATGACGGTGATCGCGTCGGGGAGGCGGGCGCTGAGCCACGAGTTGCCGGCGACCCCGGCGAGGATGAGCACGGCGTCGGACACCGCGCAGAGCACGACGACCGCGCCGACGTGCTCGACGCGCAGCCCCTGCCGGAGGACGAAGGCGTTCTGCGCCCCGATCGCGACGATCAGCGAGAGGCCCAGCCCCAGCCCGGCCAGCGCGGCCAGCAGTCCCGTCGTCACGGACGCCACGCTAGGAGCGCCGATCGTCTGCAGTCCAGCTAAAGATCCTTCAGCCGCATTAGCATTGCTGTCCATGGAGATCGATCTGGCCCAGCTGCGCACCCTGGTGGCGGTGGTCGACGAGGGCACCCTGGAGGCGGCGGCACGGCGGCTGCACGTCACGCCGTCCGCGGTGTCCCAGCGCCTGCGGGCGCTGGAGGAGGCCACCGGCCGGGTGCTGGTGCGGCGCGGGCGGCCGGCGACCGTCACGACCGCCGGCGAGCCGGTGCTGCGCCTCGCCCGCCAGGTCGGCCTGCTCGTCGCCGACACCGGCCGGCAGCTCGACCCGTCCGGGTCCGGGCCGCCCGTGGTGCCGCTCGCGGTGAACGCCGACTCGCTGGCCACCTGGGCGCTGCCGGCGCTCGCCCCGCTCGCCGCTGACCTGCGCCTCGACCTGCACAGCGCCGACCAGACGCACACCAGCACGCTGCTGCGGGCCGGCACGGTGATGGCCGCGGTCACCTCCGACGCCGAGCCGGTGGCCGGCTGCCGGGTGACGCCGCTCGGAACCATGCGGTACCTGCCGTGCGCGGCGCCGGCCTTCCTCGACCGCTGGTTCCCCGACGGCCCCCGCCCCGCGGCCCTGGCGCGGGCGCCGGTGGTCGTGTTCGACCGCCGGGACGACCTCCAGCACGTCTACCTGCGCCGCCACCTGCCGTCGACGGCGGACGTGCCGGTCCACTACGTGCCCTCGTCGGCGGACTACCTCACCGCCGTGACCCTGGGCTTCGGCTGGGGCATGCTGCCGGAGCTCCAGCTGGCGGCCGCCCGGCCCGCAGGGGAGCGAGCGGTCGGGTCGTTCGACCCCGCGGGCGCCGTCGACGTGGCCCTGCACTGGCAGCAGTGGCGGCTGCACTCCGCACCGCTGGACCGGGCGGCCGACGCACTGATCGGGGCCGCCCGCGCACGGTTGCGGCAGCCGGCGTGACCGGCCCCCGGCTCCCGCACCGCGCGGGGCCGGGGACCGGCGTCGTCAGGGAGTGCCGACCTGCACCGGCGTGGTGAGGACCCGGTCGGGCCCGACCTCGCGCACCGGACCGGTGAGCCGCACCCGGGCGCACAGCGGCAGGTCCTCGCTGGAGGCGCCCACCGCGAGCACCAGCTCGCCCGGCTCCACGATGCGGCGCAGGTCGCGCCCGGTGAACGACGCCCGGTCGGTGTGCACCGTGAACACCACCCGCGCCGACGTGCCGGCCGCGAGCTCCACGCGGGCGAAGCCGACCAGGCGGCGCACCGGCTGCACCACGCTCGCCACCGGGTCCGAGAGGTAGAGCTGCACCACCTCGGCGCCGTCCCGGTCCCCGGTGTTGGTGACGGTGCACGACAGGCGCACCGAGCCGTCGGTGGCCACCTCCGCCGGGGAGTCGCCGACGGCGACGTCGTCCAGCCGCAGGTCGCCCAGGGCGAAGCTGGTGTACGACAGGCCGAAACCGAACGGGAAGAGCGGGGTGGGGTCGGCGGAGCTGATGCCGCTGCTGCGCGCCAGCGCCGGGCTCAGGTACGTGGCCGGCGAACCGCCCGGCGTCCGCGCCACCTGGACCGGCAGCTTGCCGGACGGGTTGACCCGGCCGCTCAGCACGCCGGTGACCGCACCCGCCCCCTCCTCGCCGGGGAAGAAGGCCTGCACGACCGCGGCGGCCCGGCCGGCCACCTCGCCCAGCGCGTAGGGCCGCCCGCTCAGCAGCACCACGACCACCGGGGTGCCGGTCGACAGCAGTGCGTCGAGCAGCTCCGCCTGGGCGCCGGGGAGCCGCAGGTCCTCGGCGTCGCAGCCCTCACCCGAGGTGCCCCGGCCGAACAGGCCGGAGACGTCGCCGACGACGGCGATGCAGACGTCGGCGGCGGTGGCGACGCCGACGGCCTCGGCGATGCCGCTGCGGTCGGGCTCCTGCACCGGGCAGCCCGCCGCCGTGGTGACCGTGGCCTCGGGGTACTCGGTTCGGACCGCGTCCAGCAGGGTGGGCAGCTCGATGCCCAGCGGCACCTCGGGGTGCTGCACCCCGACGTGGTTGGGGAAGGCGTAGCACCCCATCAGCGACAGCACCTCGTCGGCGCAGGGCCCGACGACGGCGACCGACGACGGAGCCCGGAGCGGCAGCACGCCGGCGGTGTTGTCCAGCAGCACCACCGAGCGCTCGGCCATGGTGCGCGCCAGCGCCCGCATCTCCGGCGGGTCGAGGTCCAGCGTGCCGAAGTCCCGGAGCACCGCCGGCTCGGGGTCCCAGCCGGCGTCGAGCAGCCCGAGCTCGCCCTTCTGCCGCAGCACCCGCTCGACCGCCCGGTCGACCAGCGACTCGGGCACCGCACCGGTGCGCACCAGCTCGAGCAGCGGCTCGCCGTAGCAGCGCACGGTCGGCAGCTCGACGTCCACGCCGGCGGCCAGGGCCAGCGCGGCCGCCTCGCCGGGGGAACCGGCGACGCCCTGGGTCGCCTCCAGGAAGGAGACGCCGAAGTAGTCGGCGACGACGACGCCGTCGAAGCCGAGCGTGTCGCGCAGCAGGCCGGTGAGCAGCGCTTCGTCGGCGGCCGGTGGAACGCCGTCGACGGCGGCGTAGGAGTGCATCACCGAGCGGGCGCCACCCTCGCGCAGGGCCGTCTCGAACGGCGGCAGCACGACGTCGGCGAACTCCCGGGGACCCAGGTGGACGGGGGCGTGGTTGCGACCGGCGCCCGAGGCCGAGTACCCGGCGAAGTGCTTGAGCGTCGCGACGATGCCGGTGCTCTCCAGGCCGCGTGTGTACGCGCTGCCCAGGACGGCGACCAGGTAGGGGTCCTCGCCGATGGTCTCCTCGGTGCGTCCCCAGCGGTGGTCGAAGCTGACGTCGAGGACGGGGGAGAGGCCCTGGTGGACGCCGACCGAGCGCATCTGCGCCCCGATGGCGGCGGCCATCCGGGCCACCGAGTCGGGGTCGAATGCGGCGCCCCAGGCCAGGGGCACCGGGAAGACCGTGGCCTGCCAGGCGGTGAACCCGGCAAGGCACTCCTCGTGGGCCACGGCCGGGATGCCGAGCCGGGAGTTCGCGATCAGGTCCCGCTGGGTCTGGGCCAGCACGCGCGCCGCGGTGAGCGGTTCGACCGGGCCGGTGCCGAACATCCGCGTGAGCTGGCCGAGGCCGGCCTTGGTCAGCTCCTCCCACGGCGGCAGCGGCTCGCTGAACTCGTGCTGGTTGGGGGCGACGTCCTCGCCGTCGCCGATCGCCGTCCAGACGCCGTAGAGCTGGGCGACCTTCTCCTCCAGCGTCATGACCGCCATGAGGGCGCGGACCCGCTCGGGCAGGGGGCGGCCGGGGTCGGTCCAGTCGGCGGGCGGGGGGCCGGGGAGCGGGGTGGGCTCCGGGACGTCGGCGGCCGGGGGCTGGGTCAAGGAGGTGGCTCCAGGGGTGCGGTGAGTGGTCAGCGCGGGCGCGCTGCGGTGGAGGCGCGGGGGACCAGGTGGGTGGCCAGCTCCATGCGCTGGGTGTCCAGCTGCCCCCCGGTGATGAGGTCGTGCAGCATGCGGCCGGCCATCCGGCCCATGTCGGCCAGCGGCTGGCGCACGGTCGTCAGCGGGGGCGAGGACCAGCGCGCCATGGGCAGGTCGTCGAAGCCGACGACCGAGAGGTCGGCCGGCACCGAGAGGCCCGCCTGGCGGGCGGCTTCCAGGACGCCGAAGGCCTGCTCGTCGCTGCCGGCGAAGATCGCCGTCGGCGGGTCGGGCAGCTCGAGCAGCAGACGGGCCTGCTCGTAGCCGCCCTCGTGGTGGAAGTTGCCGTGCCGCACCAGGTCGGGGTCGACGCCGATGCCGGCGCGCTCCAGCGCCGCCCGGTAGCCGTCGATGCGGGCGCGGCTGCACAGGAACGCCTCCGGCCCGCCGATCACCGCGATCCGCCGGTGGCCGAGCTCCACCAGGTGCTCGGTGGCGGCCAGCCCGCCGGCCCAGTTGGTCGCGCCGACGCTGGGCACGTCCTGGCCCGGCATGTCGACCGGGTCGATGACGACGACGGGCAGGTGCGAGCCGCCCAGCCGCCGCTGGTCGGCGGCGGTGAGCCGGGAGGTGACGACGAGCGCGCCCTGCCGCCCCCCGTTGATCAGGGCCTGCACCCAGTCGGCGCCGGGGTCGCGGGCGAGGGTGCCCACCACCACGTCCAGCCCGCTCTCGGTGATCCCGCGCAGGATCTCCACCGCCCAGGGGCTGTCCAGCGCGGTGAACACGACGTCCACCAGCGGGCGGGCCGGGCTCGCGGACCTGCGGGCCACGGGGACGTAGTTGTGCTCCTCGAGCAGGGCGAGGACGTGCGCCCGGGTGGCGGGGGAGACGTCCTGGCGGCCGTTCACCACCTTGGAGACCGTGGGCAGCGAGACGCCCGCCGCGGCCGCGATGCTGGCCAGCGTCGGCCGGCCGAGCTGAGGTGTCGCCACTGCCGTCCTCCTGAGGGTGAGCGCCGGGGGCCGAACCCGCCGGACCTGCGCCGGCGGTACCCGCCCAGTGGTTCGCATCACTGTGACAGGAGCGGCGATGGTATCGAAAGTTTCGGAGCGGCGGTAGCCCGCGCGGGTGGCTCGGACGCTAGCCCGTCGTCCTCCGCGGCGCCACCGGGGTTGCTGGCGAGGGTTCATAACGCCGCGGTGACGGCCCCGTTGACACCCTTCGTGACGCGGCTTACATTCTCGCAACTGATCGAAACTTTCGGTTTTCAACGACGAAACAGGAAGGTGGCGGTGGGATGTCCCTCCGGCGTCTGACCCGCGTGGCCACTCAGGCCGGCGCTCTGGTCCTGGCAGGCACGCTGGTCGCGGCCTGCGGCTCCTCCGGTCCCGGTGGAGGGGGTGGCGAGGGCGGCACCGGCCAGGTGTGGGCCCTCGAGGACGCGGCCCTCAATCCGATCGAGGAAGCGTCGATCGAACGCTTCAACGAGAACTCCGACGCCGGTGAGCTGGAGCTCGCCACGTTCGGCAACGACCCCTACAAGCAGCGGCTGCGGGTCGCCCTCGGCTCGCCCAACGCCCCGGACCTCTTCTTCAACTGGGGCGGCGGCAACCTGAAGGAGTACGTCGACGCCGGCCAGGTCGAGGACCTCACCGGGCTGCTGGACGACGACCCCGAGCTGCGGGACGCCTTCCTGCCCAGCGTGCTCGCCGGTGCCGAGCTCGACGGGAAGAACTACGGCCTGCCGATGCGCGGCATGCAGCCGGTGATGCTCTTCTACAACAACGCCGTGCTCGAGTCCGCCGGTGTCCAGGTGCCCCAGACCTGGGACGAGCTGCTCGCCGCCGTGGACACGCTCAAGGCCGCGGGCGTCACGCCCATCGCCCTGGCCGGAACCCAGGCGTGGACCGAGCTCATGTGGATCGAGTACATCCTCGACCGCGTCGGCGGCCCGGAGGTCTTCCAAGCCATCCGGGACGGCGAGGAGGGCGCCTGGGAGCACCCGGCCGTCCTCGAATCGCTCACGATGCTGCGCGAGCTCATCGACCGCGGCGCCTTCGGCGAGGACTTCGCCTCGGTCGGCTACGACGTGGGTGGCGCATCCACGATCCTGGCCCAGGGCGACGCCGGATTCCACCTCATGGGCTCGTGGGAGTACACCAACCAGCTCAACGACAGTCCCGAGTTCGTCGAGGCCGGTGACCTGGGGTGGGCCACCTTCCCGGCGATCGAGGGCGGTGCCGGTGACCCGTCGAACCTGGTGGGCAACGTGTCGAACTTCTACTCGCTGACCAGCTCCTCGGAGCACAAGGAGGCCGCCCGCGAGTACCTGCGGACGGAGCTCACCTCGGACGAGTACATCACCGACCTCATCGAGGCCGGTGACGTGCCGCCGGTGCAGGGCATCCGCGACCAGCTGGCGGAGACCGAGAACGGCGACTACGCGACGTTCATCTACGACGCGACGGCCGAGGCGGACAACTTCCAGCTGTCCTGGGACCAGGACCTGCCGGCCGACGAGGCCACCGAGATGCTGACCCAGCTGGAGCAGTTCTTCCTCGGCAACCAGACGCCGCAGGGCTTCGTCGACGCGATGTCGGGCGTCTGACCCGGCCTCGGCCCGGCACCGCACCATGCACGACACGGCACAGCGCACCAGGACAGGGGCACCACGGATGGCGATCACCCGGCAGGACCGGCCCTCGGGCTGGTACCTCGCACCGGCGGTCACGTTCTTCGGGGCGTTCGCCGTGCTGCCCATGGTCCTGGTCGTCTACCTCAGCTTCACCTCCTGGAACGGCTTCGGGTTCCCCGAGCTCTCCGGGACGCAGAACTGGACGCGCCTGGTCGAGGACGGCCGGGCGTGGGCCTCGCTGCGGCTGACGCTGCTGTTCATGGTGCTGACCTGGGTCGTCCAGACCCCGATCGCGATGCTGATCGGGGTCTGGGCGGCCGGGCGCCAGCGCAACCGGGCCGTCCTGAGCTCGATCTTCTTCCTGCCGCTGCTGCTGTCCACGGCGGCGATCGCCCTGCTGTGGGCCGCGGTCCTGGACCCGAACTTCGGCGTCACCCAGGGGCTGCCGCTGCTGGACCGGTTCAACTTCCTGGGCGACACCGACCTCGTCGTCTACACCGTGGTCTGGGTGATCAGCTGGCAGTACATCCCGTTCCACACGCTGCTGTACCAAGCCGCCGCCCGCCAGGTGCCGCAGAGCCTCTACGAGGCCGCCACCCTCGACGGCGCGGGTCGCTACCGGCAGTTCTTCACCATCACCCTGCCGCTGCTGAAGTACACCGTCGTCACCTCGACGGTCCTCATGCTCGTCGGCTCGGTGACCACGTTCGACACCATCCTGATCCTCACCGGCGGCGGGCCCGGGACGGCGACGCGCATCCTGCCGCTGCACATGTACATCACCGGGTTCAGCGGGTTCGAGTTCGGCTACGCCAGCGCCATCGCGGTGCTGCTGCTGGTCCTGGGCGCGGGCCTGTCGCTCGCCGTCACCACGGCGACCGGCTTCCGCAAGATGCAGAGCCAGCAGGAGGGCATGTGAGCGACCGGGCGCCGCTGGGCGGCGACGACATGACGGGCGGCCGCTCGGGTGCGGTGGGCGTGCGGACGGCGGAGGCGCCGCCCTCGCCGATCGCACCGGTGCCGGAGGTGCCCGAGCGCCAGCGGCGGCGGATCCGGAACCGGCGGCGGGCCCACGGCCGCCCCAACGTCATCGCCGGGCTGCTCGCGACCGTCTGGCTGGCGCTCGTCGCCGTCCCGCTCTACTTCCTGGTCGCCGCCAGCTTCCGGACCCGGTCGGACTACCTGTCGGACAACCCGCTGGCCCTGCCACCGGCCCCGACGCTGGAGAACTACCAGACCGTCCTCTCCGGAGACTTCCCGACGTACCTGCTGAACACGGTGATCGTCACGGTGGCCACCATCGCCATCGTCGTCGGGCTCACGCTCCCGGCCGGCTACGCCGTGGCCCGCAACGCCGGGCGCGTGGTGCAGCGGGGTTTCTCGCTCATGCTCGTCGGGCTGGCGATCCCCGCGCAGGCCGCGATCATCCCCGTGTACCTGATGATCACCCAGCTGCGTCTGTACGACACCCTGCTCGCGGTCATCCTGCCGACGGCGGCCTTCGCGATGCCGGTGGCCCTGCTGGTGATGACCAACAGCCTGCGCGACATCCCCAAGGAGCTGTACGAGGCGCAGACCCTCGACGGCGCCGGGCCGTTCCAGGCGCTGCGCCACCTCGTCCTCCCGCTGGCCAAGCCGGCGATCACCACGGTGGCCGTATTCACCTCGCTCACCGCGTGGAACGGCTTCCTCTTCCCTCTCGTCCTCACCCAGTCGGTGAGCACGCGGGTGCTGACCCTGGGCCTGTGGGACTACCAGGGCCAGTTCGGCACCAACGTCCCCGCTCTGCTGGCAGCGGTGACGCTGTCGGTCGTCCCCATCTTCGTCCTGTACCTGGTCGGCCGCCGCTACCTGCTGAGCGGCCTGACCGCCGGCGCGGGCAAGTAGCCCGGCCGCCGCGCGCGAGAGGAAACCCATGGCCTCGGTCACCTACGAGCACACCAGCTGCGTCTACGGCGGCGCCGAACGACCCGCGGTGGACGGCCTGGAGCTGCAGATCGAGGACGGCGAGTTCCTGGTCCTGGTCGGCCCGTCGGGCTGCGGCAAGTCGACGTCGCTGCGGATGCTCGCCGGTCTCGAGGACGTCACCGACGGCCGGATCCTCATCGGCGACCGCGACGTCACCGACGTGCCGCCCAAGGACCGCGACATCGCGATGGTGTTCCAGAACTACGCGCTGTACCCGCACATGACGGTCGCGGACAACATGGGCTTCGCGCTCAAGATGGCGGGCCAGGGGAAGGCCGAGATCGCCGAACGGGTGCGGGAGGCGGCGAAGCTGCTGGACCTGGAGCCGTACCTCGACCGCCGGCCCAAGGCGCTGTCGGGCGGGCAGCGGCAGCGGGTGGCGATGGGGCGGGCGATCGTCCGGCAGCCGCAGGTGTTCCTCATGGACGAGCCGCTGTCCAATCTCGACGCGAAGCTGCGCGTGCAGACCCGCACCCAGATCGCCGCTCTGCAGCGGCGGCTGGGCATCACCACCGTCTACGTCACCCACGACCAGACCGAGGCGATGACGATGGGCGACCGGGTGGCGGTGCTCAAGGACGGGCTGCTCATGCAGGTGGGCCGGCCGCGCGACCTCTACGACCGGCCGGCCAACGTCTTCGTGGCCGGGTTCATCGGCTCGCCCGCGATGAACCTGTTCACGCTGCCGGTGGTCGACGGTGGTGTGTCCTTCGGCGACGAGGTGCACCCGGTGGGCCGGGAGGTGCTCGGCGGGACATCGGACGCGGTGGTGACCCTGGGGGTCCGGCCGGAGGACCTGGAGGTGGCCCGGTCCGGGCTCGCGGTCGAGGTCGACGTCGTCGAGGAGCTCGGCGCCGACGCCTACGTCTACGGCCGGACGACCGCCGGGGACGAGGAGCAGCTGCTCTGCGCCCGCGTCGACGGGCGCACCCCGCCGCGGAAGGGCGAGCTGCTGCACGTGCGCCCCCGCCCCGGCCACGTGCACCTGTTCGACAGGAGCACCGGCGCCCGGCTGGGCGGCTGAGACCCCCGGCCCGGCGGCCCGGACGCGGGTCGTCGGGCCGGGCCCGCCGCGCGCGGGGGAGAAGGGGTGGCGGGCGCTCCCTAGACTCGTGGGGTCCCCGGGAGGCGGGGGAACGCGAGCGAGGAGAGTGCATGGCCGTCCGAGCCATCCGGGGCGCGACCCAGGTCGAGGCCGACGACCGGGAGCAGGTGCTCGAGGCGACCCGCGAGCTGGTGGCCGCCGTCCTCGACCGCAACGAGCTCGAGCACGACGACGTGATCAGCATCCTGTTCACCGCCACCCCCGACCTCGTCTCGGAGTTCCCGGCGCTGGCTGCCCGCGAGCTCGGCATGGGGGGCGTGCCGCTCATGTGCGCCACCGAGATCGCCGTGCCCCACGCCCTGCCACGCGTGCTCCGTCTCATGGCGCACGTCGAGACGCCGAAGCCGCGGGCGGAGATCCAGCACGTCTACCTGCGCGGCGCCGTGGCGCTGCGGCGGGACATCGCGCAGTGACCGGGCCCGGCGACCGCGACCCCATGCACGAGCAGGCCCCATGACCGAGCAGGAGCACATGACCACCCCCCAGACCCCCTTCCGCGGGTCGGTGACCCTCGACGGCCCGTCGGGGACCGGCAAGTCCAGCGTCGCCCGTGGCGTCGCCGCCCGGCTGGGCGCTGCCTACCTCGACACCGGCGCGATGTACCGCGCGGCCACCGTCGCCGTGCTCGACGCCGGGATCGATCCCGACGACGCCGAGGCCGTGGCCCGCACCGTCGCCGAGGCGCGGATCGTCGTCGGCACCGAGGCCGGGACGGAGCGGGTCGAGGTCGGCGGTGCCGACGTCGCCGCGCGCATCCGCGGCGCCGAGGTGACCCGGACGGTGTCGGCGGTCTCCGCCGTGCCCGCCGTCCGCCGCCAGCTGGTCGACCAGCAGCGGGCCCTGGTGGCCGGGGCCGACGCCGTGGTGGTCGAGGGCCGCGACATCGGCACCGTCGTCCTGCCCGACGCCACGCTGAAGATCTACCTGACGGCCGCACCCGAGGTGCGCGCGCAGCGGCGCGCGGGGCAGCTGGGCGTCACCGACCCGGCAGAGATCGCGGCGCTCGCCGCCGACCTGCGCCGCCGCGACGAGTACGACAGCAGCCGGGCCGACAGCCCGCTGCGCCCGGCGGCCGACGCCGTCGTCGTCGACAGCAGCGAGCTCTCCCAGGCCCAGGTCGTCGACCGCATCGTGGCGCTGGCCGAGTCCGCTGTCGCCGTGGGGCAGCGGTCGTGACCGAGCAGCAGGGCGCGCCACTCCCGGTGGTGGCCATCGTCGGCCGGCCCAACGTGGGCAAGTCGACGCTGGTCAACCGGGTTCTGGGCCGGCGCGCCGCCGTCGTGCAGGACACCCCGGGCGTGACCCGGGACCGCATCGCCTACGAGGCGCTGTGGAACGGCAAGCGGTTCACCGTGGTGGACACCGGTGGCTGGGACCCGAAGGCCGCCGGCCTGGGGGCCTCGATCACCCGGCAGGCCGAGTACGCCATGAAGACCGCCGACGTCATCGTCCTCGTGGTCGACAGCCAGGTGGGCGCCACCGAGACCGACCTGGCGGCCGCCCGCGTGCTCCGGCGCAGCGACCGCCCGGTGATCCTGGTGGCGAACAAGGTCGACGACGAGCGCAGCGAGGCCAACGCCGCCGAGCTGTGGAGCCTGGGCGTGGGGGAGCCGCAGGCGGTCAGCGCGCTGCACGGCCGGGCCAGCGGCGACCTGCTCGACCTGATCCTCGACGCACTGCCCGAGGCGCCGCGCGAGCAGGACGAGGAGGGCGGGCCGCGCCGCGTGGCGCTGGTCGGCCGGCCCAACGTCGGCAAGTCCAGCCTGATCAACCGACTGGCCAAGGAGGAGCGCTCGGTCGTCGACTCCGTCGCCGGGACCACGGTCGACCCGGTCGACTCGATCGTCACGCTCGGTGGCGAGGAGTGGCGGTTCGTCGACACCGCGGGGCTGCGCCGGAAGGTCAACACCGCCAGCGGCATGGAGTACTACGCCAGCCTCCGCACCGAGGCGGCGATCCAGGCGGCCGAGGTCGCCGTCGTGCTGCTCGCCGCCGACGAGGTGATCAGCGAGCAGGACCAGCGGGTGATCAGCCAGGTCGTCGAGGCCGGCCGGGCGCTGGTCATCGCGATCAACAAGTGGGACACCCTCGACGAGGACCGGCACTACCAGCTGGAGCGCGAGATCGAGCGCGAGCTCGCCCGGGTCAAGTGGGCCACGCGGGTCAACATCTCCGCCGCCACCGGCCGCGGCGTCAGCAAGCTCGCCGACCACCTGCGGGCCGCCCTGGCCTCCTGGGAGACCCGGGTGCCCACGGCCGAGCTCAACACCTTCGTGCGGGCGCTGGTGCAGGAGACCCCGCCGCCGGCGCGCGGAGGCCGGGCGCCCAAGATCAAGTACGTCACGCAGGCCGACATCCGGCCCCCGCGGTTCGTCGTCTTCTCCACCGGCTTCCTGGAGGCCGGCTACCGCCGGTTCCTGGAGCGGAAGCTGCGTGAGCAGTTCGGCTTCCACGGCACGCCCATCGAGATCTCGGTGAAGGTCCGCGAGGGGCGGGACAAGGACGGCAAGCGCGGCTGACCACCGTCACGGGCCTCGGTGGCCGTGCGGTAACCTTCTCGGGCGGTTGTTCGCGGCCCGGGAAGTCCCGGGAGGCGGGCGGCACGCGGGCTGTAGCGCAGCTTGGTAGCGCACTTGACTGGGGGTCAAGGGGTCGCAGGTTCAAATCCTGTCAGCCCGACAGTGTGACGTCGCAGGTCAGGGGCGGGCCGACCACGAGGTCGGCCCGCCCCTGCCGTGCTCCGGGTCGACCAGTACAGCAACGAGCTGCGTACTGCCTCCGGCGAAGCTCTCACCGTTCGACGATCGATCAGCGGGGCAGAGCGCGCTGGTCGGGCCCGTCTCGTGCGAGCAGATGGTCGGCGACGTGGCGGGCATCGGCACCGACACCCCCGAGTAGGTGGGAGGTGATCGAGCGCTGGTAGGGCAGCCCGACCGCGTACAGGCCGGGGCAGTCGTCGACGACCCCGCCGCGGTGACGCAGCCGGCCGTCCGAGTGGAGGACGTCGAGGTGCAGCCATCTGTAGTCGGGGCGCAAGCCGGTGGCCCAGACGACAGCGGTGACGGCGAGGGTGCGACCGTTGGCGAGCAGTGGCATCCCGTCACAGGTGCCGGTGACCCGAGGGTGTCGCTGCACGCCCGCGGTCGCCAGCTGCTCGGGGCGGACGCGGCCGAGGGGATCGCCGTGCCCACCCAGTCCGCGTCGGGCGAGGACGGCGCCGAGGCGGCCGAGGCGCTGCAGCACCTGGAAGGTCCACGGCCCCAGGTGCGGGATGTGCCCGACGTCGCGTCCGGCCAGATGTACGGTGCGCTGCTCCGTGGGGTCGGTCGCCACATCAAGGGCGATCTCAGCCCCGGAATTGCCCGCTCCCACCACCAGGACCGCACCGGCCGGCAGCTGAGCGGGACGGCGGTAGTGCGCCGCGTGGACCTGGACCAACCCCGGGTCCAGGTGAGCGGCGAAGGTCGGGACGAACGGTCTGTGGTGTGCGCCGGTAGCGATGACGACGTCGCCGGCCCGCCAGCGCCCACGGTCGGTGGAGACCACGAACTCCGCACCTGCGCGATGCACGGCCTGCACTCGGGTGCCCAGCCGCACCGGTAGCTCGAAGTGCTCGGCGTAGCGGGCCAGGTAGTCAGCCACGGCATCCTTGGTCGGATGGTCCGAGCGCCGGCCGGGAAAGGGCAGGCCCGGCAGCGAGTCGAAGCCGACCGGGGTGAACAGGCGCAGCGAGTCCCACCGCTCCCGCCAACTGTCGCCCACGGCGTCGGCGGCGTCGAGGAGGACGACGTCGTGGCCACGGCGGGTCAGGTGGAAACCGACGGCCAGGCCGGCCTGGCCCGCGCCGACGACCACGGTCTGGACGACACGGTCGTCCGCCGTCGCAGCCATGTCCGCTCCCCCCGGTCAACCAGTTGTCGACGCCAGGGTATACATGCCTACGTCTACAGTGGTGGGGTGAACGCCGTGGCCAGCACGCCTCCGGGGCGCAGACTTCCGCGCGCCGAGCGGCGAGAGCAGATCCTCGCGGCGGCCACGAGCGCGTTCGGTGCCGCCGGTTTCGAGGACACCACCCTGGACGGCGTGGCCGCCGCGGCAGGAATCAGCCGGGCCATCCTCTACCGGCACTTCGAGTCCAAGGCCCACCTCTACCGGGCGGTGCTGGAACGCGCGCGGGCACGGCTGCATGCGGCCGTGGGCGACCCGCCCTACACCGAGCGGATCATCGACGACCTGCTCACCGCCGCGGCCGGCGATCCCGACGGGTTCCGGCTGCTGTTCCACCACGCGGCGCGGGAGCCGGCCTTCCGCGCCGAGGTCGACGTGTTCACCGCCGAGATGACCGCCACGGCACACGACCACCTCGCCCCCTCCATCCCCGATCCGGGGTGGGCCCGGTGGGCTGCACGGCTGGCCCCGACGGTCACGATCGCCGCCGTGTTGACCTGGCTGGACGCCGGCCAACCGGAGCCGGCCGGGGCCGCCGCTCGACTGCGCCAGGCGGTCCAGGGGATCAGCTCCGCCGCGGGTGCCCCCGGCCGATCGGGCGATGAGCTCCGCGGGCGGGTGGGGTCTGCACCACCATGACCACGATGATCGCCACCCGCAGGCTCGACACGCCTGAGGCATCGCTCGCCTACGACAGTCGCTCGGTCAGGTGGACCTCGACGTCGTCTCCGTCGTCCTTGCCGATGGCCGTGCGGATCGGCGCAGCCACGGGGAGCTTGTGGGTGCCGTCTCCCAGGGCCATGAAGGCTCCGGTGAACGGGTGCCCGTCGACGGTGCCGGCAACCTTCACCAGGCCACGGGTCCCGAAGATCCGTGCTGACTCCGGCAGCTGGACACAGGTCCAGGTGTCTGACGGTCGGACCTTGCCCAGCCGGGCCGTGAACGTGATGTCCAGGGGGCGGGGATCTGCCATGTGAGTACTCCTTCGCGCTGCTGTGCGGGGGCTGTCGGGCCTATCGGAGCTGGCTCTGGTTGGAGTCCTCCAGGTAGACCAGCCCGTTGCCGTCGGGGTCGGTGAAGGAGAACATCGCCGGGACCCCTTCCATCCGCACCAGCTCCTCGTTGTGCAGGGTCGCGCCGGCCTCGCGGACCCTGTCGTGGGCCCGTTGAGCATCGGAGGTGCCCAATCGGATCGCGATCGGGATCGTGCTGTCGGGGGGGAGGAGCACCAGGGCGACACTCGAGCCCGGCGGGGCGACCTCGATCATCCGCGCGCCCGGCCACACCTCCACGTCGGTGCGGAGTTCGCAGCCCAGCACTTCGGTGTAGAACCTCAGCGCGGCGTCCTGGTCAGCCACCGGAACGGAGACACTCAACACTCTCGTCGTCATCGTCATACCGCCTCAGACGGCGCCTCGACCGGAAACTCATCGCCCGGGCGGTCGTCCCGCAGGAAAGACCTCTGACGGGAACGGTGCGGGGCAGGCAGTGCGCCGTGCGGCGGCCGTCCGGTATCTGCCGTCCGGTGGCCGTTCTCGTCGGGGGGGCGGACCGGGACGCCTCCCGCCGGATGGCCGTGCTCGTGGCGGTGACCGCAGCGGCGTCCGGCACGGCCCGGTGCGCGGTGGTCATGGGGAGCACCCAGGGCCTCGGAGATTCGGTCGATGCGCGCCGGTCGCCGGGCCGGAGGTGAGGTGCTGACCGCATCCCCGGCACCCTCCGCCCGCACCCTGGTCAGGGCGGCCGCCCCGGGCGTCGTCGGATCAGAGCGCAGCCGCGCCGGGGCGTGTCAGCCCCAGGGCGCGCTCGAGCACCCGGAACCGGTAGGCCGCGCTCAGCACGAGGAACCACAGCACCAGGGCCGGCAGCACGGTGAAGAACACCGGGTCGGCGGCGCCCGTGAGGCCGAAGTAGTCGCTGACCGCGGGGACGAACAGACCGCCGGTGAACACCGCGGCGAGCCCGGCGACGAGGATCGCCGGGCGCTTGTCGCCGTCCGGCCGCGTCCAGGCGGCGAACCACCGGTTCGGTGGCTTGAGGAAGAGGATGAGCAGGAACGCGGCGAACGAGACGAAGGTGGAGAGCGCGGTCTGGGCCCCGATCGTGGCCGCCGCCTCGGCGAACCCCACGTCGTCGGAGGAGAGCCCGGTGTAGCGCTCGAACGCGGCGAGCACCTCCGCGGGTGTGCCGGTGCGGCCGAGCCCCTCGAACAGGAAGGTGTAGTGGTAGGCGTAGAGCGCGACGCCGCCGGCGGCCGTCACCACCGCTGCCGGGACGACGAACCGCCCGAGGTTCGGGAGCAGGTCCGGGTCCGGCGCCGTCGGTCGCGCCCATGCGGTGAGGAAGAGCGTCGGGACGCCGACGGTGAGCAGCGTCAGCCCGACGTTCGCCGGTGAGTAGGGGAACCCCAGGCCGAGCATCGTCACAGCGAGGATCACCAGGCCCTGCGTGGCGACCCGGGACAGGAAGACCTGCATCGAGGTCCCGATGCCGTCGATGATCCGCCGCCCCTCGTGCTGGGCGGGCAGCAGCGCCCCCAGGGAGTCCTCGGTCAGCACGATGTCGGCGACGTCCCGGGCGACGGCGCTGCCGCTCCCCATCGCCACGCCCACGTGCGCCCGCTTGAGAGCCCGGGCGTCGTTCACCCCGTCGCCGATCATGGCGACGTAGCGTCCCTGCCGGCGCAGTGCGTCGACCAGCCGCTCCTTCTGCTCGGGCGCGATGCGGCCGAACACCGTCGCCCGGACGGCCAGCCGGTCCAGCTCCGCGTCCGTCATCCCGTCGAGCTCGGCACCGGTCACCGGCACCCCGGCGTCCAGCCCGGCCTGCCGCGCCAGGGCCGCGACCGTCCGCGCGTCGTCGCCCGACACCACCTTGAGGTCGATCCCGCCGCCGGCGAACCGGGCGATCGTCTCCGGGACGTCCGGGCGCAACTCGTCGGCGAGGGACACGAGGGCGACCGGCTCGAGGGCGGGCAGGCGGGGGCGCCCCGCGTCGTCCCGGAGCGGCGCGTGCGCGGCGGCGCGGGCGACGACCAGGACCCGGAGCCCCTGGTCGGTCCGCGCGCCGACCGCCTCGGTGAGCGGCGGCCCGGAGAGGTGGGGGGCCAGGCGGTCCGGCGCGCCGAGGACGTGCACGCCGTCGTCGGCGCGCACGGCGCTCCACCGCAGCGACGACGAGAAGGGGATCTCCTCGTGCACCGTCCACGCCCGGCCGGGCAGGGAGTCGGCGAGCGCGGTGGTGGTCAGGTTGGGCGCCGCCGTGCTGCGTGCCAGGGAGCCGACCAGCTCCCCGGCCGCCGCGGTGTCGAGGATGCCGACCGGG
Source organism: Blastococcus sp. SYSU DS0753 (assembly GCF_054051175.1). Lineage (NCBI taxonomy): Bacteria > Bacillati > Actinomycetota > Actinomycetes > Geodermatophilales > Geodermatophilaceae > Blastococcus > Blastococcus sp. SYSU DS0753. The sequence goes on from NZ_JBJHAT010000019.1 coordinate 48,230, forward strand.
TGCACCTCCGCGAGGGCCAGCCGGCCGGTCGTCAGGGTGCCGGTCTTGTCGGTGCAGACGACGTCGACGTGGCTGACCGACTCGACGGCGTTGGTCTGCTGCACGAGAGCGCCCCGCCCGCTGCTCCGGGCCGCGCCGACGGTGTAGGCGACGGCCACAAGGAAGAACAGCCCGTAGGGGACCAGGCCGGAGAGCACCGCGGTGGTCTGCACCACCCGGACCAGGGAGAGGCCTTCCAGCGCGGCCTGGAACAGGATGGTGGCGCTCATCAGGGCGACCAGCAGCATCACCAGCCGGACCACGAACTCGATGCGCAGCTGCAGGGGTGTCCGGTCGGTGGTGGACCGGCGGGCGTCGGCGGTCAGCCGGCCGGCGTAGCTGGCGGCGCCCACGTCACGCGCGAGCTGGTACCCCTCGCCGCCGACGCAGAAGCTGCCCGACAGCAGGTCGTCCCCGGGCCCCTTCTGCAGTGGCTCGGACTCCCCGGTTAGCAGGGACTCGTCGACGTCCACCCGGCCACCGTCGAGGACCGGCCCGTCGACGACGAGCTGGTCGCCGGGGCGGACGTGGACGACGTCGCCGCGGACGACCTCCTCCGGCGGCGCCTCGACGTGCGTGCCGTCGCGCACGACCGTCACCAGACTGCGGTGCAGCAGCTGGAGCCGGTCGAGCTTCCGCCTGGCCCGGATCTCCTGCACGGCGCTGATCGTCGCGTTGACCAGGCCGAGACCGACGCTGGTGAAGGCGTCGCTGTACCGGCCGAGGGCGAGCAGTGCCGCGCCGATGACGAACAGGATCACGTTGAAGAACGAGAAGACGTTCGTGCGGAGGATCTGCGCGTAGCCGCGGGACGACGCGCGGACGCTGACGTTGCCCTCGCCGCGCCGTCGCCGGGCCTCGGCCTCCCGCTGGCTCAGTCCCACCGCCGCGTTCCCGCCCACCGCGGAACCCGACTCCTGCACGTCCATCCGGTTTCCTCCGACCCGGGCCCGACCGGGTGAGCGGGGCCACCCCGGAGTCTGCCGGGCGCGGCCGGCGGCCGCCCGCGCACACGCGGACCACCCAGCAGACGCACAGGCGGCGCCGCCCCGGCCGGCCGCGGGGTCCGGCGCCGCCGACGCGGCAGGCGTGCCGCACCGCAGGGCGACCGTTATGCCCAACAGAACCACGATCCGGACAGACGCCGACGAACCGCGCGGCAACGCCGGGGAGGAGCGGCGTCAGGTCCCCGTGATGCGGCGGCACTCGGGGCAGGGGTCGGCCGAGCCCAGGCCCCGGGGTCCGTCCCACTTCCCCTGGATGACGCCGACCGATGCGCCGCAGACCGCGGCCCAGGGCGCCGGCAGGTCGGCGGTGCTGCGGAGGACGGCGTGCGCCCGCCCGGTGTGCTGGTCGCGGCCGGCGGCGTGGTCGCTGCTCATGCCGACCAGCATGCGTCCCGCGCGTGCGCCCGTGGCCACGGGGTAGCGCAGCGGCCATGGCCACCGCACGCGACACCACCGGCCGGCGCTCCCGGCGGATGCCCGACCGGGCGACCGGGCTGCTGTATGGGCTGGGCTTCGGCGGCTTCGTCGACGGGATCGTGCTGCACCAGATCCTGCAGTGGCACCACATGGTGAGCGCCGTGGAGGAGCCGACGACGCTCGCCGCCCTGGAGGTGAACACGCTGGCCGACGGCCTCTTCCACGCCGCGACCTGGGTGCTCGCCTTCGCCGGCACGATCACCGCCCTCGTCGCCTGGCGGCGCGACCGGCTGGCGCCGAGCTGGAGCTTCCACTTCGGCCTCGTGCTCGTCGGGTGGGGGATCTTCAACCTCGTCGAGGGGCTGATCAACCACCAGCTCCTCGGCATCCACCACGTCCGCGACGACCTCGGTGGCCCGTTGGGCTGGGACCTGGCGTTCCTGGCGTCGGGAGTGCTGCTGATCGGGGGCGGGTGGCTGCTGCACCGTCGCGGTGTGCGCCGCCTCGCCGCGCGCGCCGGCGTCCGGGAGACCTGAGGGGGCCGGCCCCCGGCCGGGGGTCTTGTCCGCCACCCACCTCCCAGGGCAGGCTGTGACGCACGACACATCAGCACCAGGAGGCACCGTGGCAGCCCGCGCAGCACATCCCGTTCCCGCACGCGGCTCCGACGGCTGAGGTCGGTCCATGGGCAAGGACATCCCCCCGGCTCCCGCTCCCCGCCCGCCCGCGCTGGTGCGCAACGTGGCCCTCGTCGGCCGGGCCGGCGCCGGCAAGACGACGCTGGCGGAGGCGCTGCTCGCGGCCACCGGGGCCGTCCCGCGCGCCGGGCGGGTGGAGGAGGGGACCACCTGCCTGGACACCGAGGAGGTGGAGATCCGCCAGCAGCGGTCGGTCTCCCTGGGCGTGGCCGCCGTCGAGCACGACGGCCACCGGATCACCCTCCTCGACACCCCGGGTTCCCCCGACTTCGTCGGCGAGCTGCGAGCGGGGCTGCGGGCGGCCGACTCGGCGCTCTTCGTGGTCTCGGCCGTGAGCGGGGTGGACGCCGGCACCGTCCAGCTGTGGGAGGAGTGCGCCGCGGTGGGCCTGCCACGCGCCGTGGTGCTCACCCAGATCGACCGGCCGCGTGCCGACGTCGCCGAGGCCGTGCGTCTCTGCCAGCTCATGCTGGGGGAGGGGGTGTACCCGGTGCACCTGGTCGACCGCGGGCCGGACGGCGCCGCGCGCGGCCTGGTCTCGCTCCTGGAGCCGCATCTCGACGCCGCCCGCACCGGCGACCAGGACGCCGACCGCCTCCGCGCCGAGCTGATCGAGGGGATCATCGGCGAGAGCGAGGACGAGACCCTCATGGAGCGCTACCTCGCCGGCGACGAGCTCGCCGTCCCCGACCTGTTGGCCGACCTGGAGACGGCCGTCGCCCGCGGGCACTTCCACCCCGTCCTCTGCGCCGCCCCGCTCACCGGGGTCGGCATCGACGAACTGCTCGAGCTCGTCGTGGCCGCCCTCCCCTCGCCGACCGAGCACGGGTGCCCGCCGGTCACCCGGCCCGACGGGTCACCCGCGCCGCCGCTGCAGTGCGACCCCGACGGCCCGCTCGTCGCCGAGGTGGTCCGCACGACCACCGACCCCTACGTCGGCCGGATCTCGCTGGTCCGCGTCTTCTCCGGCACCCTGCGACCGGACGTCGCCGTGCACGTCTCCGGCCACGGGCTCGCGGAGCGGGGGCATCCCGACCACGACGCCGACGAGCGGATCGGCGTCCTCTCCGCACCGCTGGGCTCCGCGTTGCGGCCGGTCGCGGCGTGCCCCGCCGGCGACGTCTGCGCGGTCGGCCGGCTGGCGACGGCCGAGACCGGCGACACGTTGAGCTCGCCGGAGGAACCCCGGCTGGTCCCCCCGTGGGAACTGCCGGTGCCGCAGCTGCCGGTGGCGGTGGAGGCTGCTTCCCGCGGTGACGAGGACCGGCTGGCCACGGCCCTGGCCCGGCTCGTCGCGGAGGACCCCACCGTCCGGCTGGAGCGGCGTCCCGACACCGGGCAGCTCCTGCTCTGGTGCGTGGGGGACGCGCACGCCGAGGTGCTGCTGGAGCGGCTGCGCAGCCGCCACGGCGTCGCCGTCACCCCGGTCCCGGTGCGGGTCCCCCTGGTGGAGACGCTCCGCGGCCAGGCGCGGGTGACCGGCCGGCACGTCAAGCAGTCCGGCGGGCACGGCCAGTACGCCGTCGTCGTCGTCGAGGGGGAGCCGGGGGAGCCGGGCTCCGGGATCGTCTTCGAGCAGCGCATCGTCGGTGGCACCGTGCCCGTCCAGTTCCACGCCAGCGTCGAGAAGGGCATCCGCGCGCAGGCCGCGCGCGGGGTGACCGGTGACCGGCCGCTCGTCGACGTCCGGCTGACCCTCGTCGACGGCAAGGCCCACTCGGTGGACTCCTCCGACGCCGCCTTCCAGGCCGCCGGCGCCCTGGCCCTGCGGGAGCTGGCGAACGCGGCCGGCACCCGGATCCTGGAGCCCTGGTGCGAGATCCGCGTCCGGGTTCCGGCCGAGTTCGTGGGCGCGGTGATGAGCGACCTGTCGTCCCGCCGGGCGCGGGTGACGGGTACCGAGGCCGACCCGGGCCGGGACCGGGCCACCGTGCACGCCGAGGTGCCGGAGGCCGAGCTGCTGGGCTACCCCGGCGTGCTGCGATCGGTCACGCACGGCACCGGCGCCTTCGACCGCCGCCCACTCGGGTACGAGCCGGCTCCCGCGGCGGTCGCCGTGCCGGCCTGAGCGACGCCGTCCCGGCGAGTGGGCGGGCCCGCCGTGGCCCGTCCGGAGGCCCGCCGCGAGCCTGCGAGCGACGAGGGGGCCGGTGGCTCCCGGCAGGGACCCGCCGCGAGCAGGCGAGTGGTGGGGGGCAAGGGGTCCTTCTACTAGCCTCGGGCACGGTCGTGCTGGCACTGGAGGGAACGTGACGTCGTCGAACGGGCCGTCGGCTGCCGTACCCGTACCCCCGTCCCGGACGACGCCGGCCGCGCTGCCCGACCGCCAGGCCCTTCCGGACCGCGTCTGGACGCTCCCGAACGCGCTGTCGGTGCTGCGGCTGCTCGGCGTGCCGTTGTTCCTGTGGCTCCTGCTGGGCCCGGAGGAGGACGGCTGGGCCCTCGTGGTCCTCATGGTCTCCGGTTTCACCGACTGGCTCGACGGCAAGCTCGCCCGCTGGCTGGACCAGGGCAGCCGCCTGGGTGCCCTGCTGGACCCGGCCGCGGACCGGCTCTACATCGTCTCCACCCTGGTCGCGCTGGCGCTGCGCGAGGTCGTGCCCGTGTGGCTGGTGGCGCTGCTGCTGGGCCGGGAGCTCGTCCTCGGCCTCATGCTGCTGCTCCTGCGGGCGCACGGTTACCCGCCGCTGCAGGTGCACTACCTGGGCAAGGCGGCCACGCTCCTGCTGCTCTACGCCTTCCCGGTGCTGCTGCTCGCCGACGGGAACGGTCCGCTGGCCACCGTCGCCGCGCCGTTCGCCTGGGCGCTCACCATCTGGGGCACGGCGCTCTACCTGCTGGCCGGCATCTTCTACGTCGTCCAGGTCGTGGGGTTGCTCGCCGCGGACCGGTCGGCGGCCTCCCGGAACTCGCCGTGACCGGCACGCGCCCGGCCGGTGGCGTCCGCTCGCTGGGGGCCTCCCTGCTCGACGACGTCCTCGCCGAGACCCTCGACCCTGCCTACGCCGACGCGGCCGCGCGCAAGGCCGGGGGAGAGGCACCCCGGCGAGGCCGGGGGCGGGTCCTGGTCGCGCTCACGATGGCCGCCGCGGGCCTGCTGGCCGCGGTCACCTACGACCAGGCCGCCGCCAAGGCGCAGGGACGGCAGGAGATCCGCGAGGCGCTGGTCAGCGACATCCAGGACGAGTCGGCCCTCAGCGACGACCTGACCGCGCGGCTCGAGGAGCTGCGCGCCGAGGTCAGCCGGACCAGCGACGAGCTGCTCGCCGCCACGGCGGTGGGGCAGCGCGCGCTGGACGCCCTCGCGCGGGCCGAGCAGGGCACCGCCGCCGTCGCCGTCGCCGGGCCGGGGCTGCTCGTCACGCTGGCCAACGCCGAGGCCGAGGCCGACGACGACCCGCTCGCCGGGAGCGCCGCGGATGCCCGGAACGTGCAGGTGGCCGACGGCGACCTGCAGCTCGTGGTGAACGCGCTCTGGGCCGCCGGCGCCGAGGCGATCAGCATCAACGGCCAGCGCCTCGGCCCCACCAGCGCCATCCGGTTCGCCGGCGAGGCGGTGCTCGTCGACTTCCGCCCGGTCACCAACCCCTACCGGGTCAGCGCCATCGGCGACCCCGACGCGCTGGCCAACGCCTTCCTCGCCAACCCCGAGGTGCGTGCGCTGGCCTCGTTCTCCGCGTCCGCGGGGTTGCGGTTCGAGTTCGCCAAGGAGGACGAGCTGTCCCTGCCGGCCGCCAACCCGCCGGAGCTGCGCTTCGCCGAGCCCGTCACCCCCCGCCGGGTCCCCGGCACCGAGCCCAGCCCCGGAGGCTGACGACGTGATCCCGATCCTCGGTCTCGCCGCAGGCGTCCTCCTCGGCCTCCTCTTCGACCCGACCGTCCCGCTGTGGCTGCAGCCCTACCTGCCGATCGCCGTCGTGGCCGCCCTCGACGCCGTGTTCGGCGGCTTCCGGGCCCGGCTCGACGGCATCTTCGACGCCAAGGTGTTCGTGATCTCGTTCGTCTCCAACGTGGTGGTGGCCGCGCTCATCGTCTTCCTGGGCGACCAGCTGGGGGTGGGCGCGCAGCTGTCCACGGCGGTCGTCGTGGTGCTCGGCATCCGCATCTTCGGCAACGCGGCCGCCATCCGGCGGCACGTCTTCCGCGCGTGACGGCGGACCGGCCACCCGCCCCACCGGGAGCTGTCGCGGGACCGGACGGGCCCGACGCCGCCGGCGCGCCTCCCGACCCGGCCGCGCGGCGGCGCCCCGATCGCCTGGCGGCGGCGCTCATCGGCGTGCTGACCCTCCTGCTCGGGTTCGCGCTCGCGGTCCAGGTGCGCAACGCCGACGAGGCGCAGATGCTGGCCGGCGCGCGCGAGGAGGACCTCGTGCGCATCCTCGACGAGCTCAACAGCCGGGAGGAGCGGTTGCGGGCCCAGCTGACGGAGCAGCGGGCGGCGCTCCGCGAGCTCAACGGCTCGGGCAGCCAGACCGGGGCCGCATTGCAGGAGGCCCGCCGCCGCGCCGAGGCCCTCGGCATCCTGGGCGGCACGCTGCCGGCGCAGGGGCCTGGCATCGCCCTCTCCGTCAGCGACCCCGCTGGGGCCGTCCGGGTGTCCGACCTCCTCGACGTGATCCAGGAACTGCGCGGGGCCGGCGCGGAGACGATGCAGGTCGACGACGTCCGCATCGGGCTGTCCAGCGCCGTCACCGGGACGACCGGCGACCTCCGTGTCGACGGGACGTCGTTGCGCTCGCCGTACGAGTTCGTGGTCCTGGGGGATCCCCAGAGCATGGCGACGGCCATGAACATCCCCGGCGGAGTGGTGCAGCGGATCGAGCGGCGTGGCGGCTGGGTGGAGATCGCCCAGTCGCCCGAGCTCGTCGTGGACGCGTTGCGGCCGTTGGACCGCCCTCAATACGCTTCGCCCGAGACCGACTAAGGACCTCGGTGCCCCCACCTCTCGCTCCGCTCGAGGTGGGCCCCTGCACCGAGGCCGTTCCATCACCTCACCGGGAGACGATCGCCCGCATGGCCACGCCCGACGACCGCCGCTACACCGACCAGCACGAGTGGGCGCTGGTGCAGGGGACCGACGGCACGTCCACCGTCGTCCGGGTCGGCATCACCGACCACGCCCAGGACGCCCTGGGGGACATCGTCTTCGTACAGCTGCCCGAGGTGGGGGCCGAGGTGGCCCCCGGCGCCCCGATCGGCGAGGTGGAGTCCACCAAGTCGGTCTCCGACGTCTACGCGCCGGTGGCGGGCGTCGTGGCGGCGGTCAACGACCGCCTCACCGATGCCCCGGAGACCATCAACGCGGACCCGTACGGCGCGGGCTGGCTGGTCGACATCGCCGTGCCGGGGGAGGGCGGCGACCCGATCGGGCAGCTGCTCGACGCCGACGCCTACCAGGCCGTGGTCGACGGCTCGTGACCGGCCCGCCGGGAGGCTGACTCCCGGCATCGATCACTATGATCGCGTGGGGCTGGGAACAGCGGGGCACCTGCGGTGAACCCGCCCCCCGGCCCTGCACCTCCGGTTGACCCTCGGGCCGACCGGCTGGTTCCATGACCCACGGTCCGCCGCCCCCGCGGCGGCCGACCCACGGCGGGCCGCCCGGCCCACCGTCCGCCGGCCGCCCGCGGCCAGTTCCAGGTCCGCGGCGGGCCCCTCGCACCGGAGGAGACGCAACGTGCACTGCACTCGATGTGGCCACGAGAACCCCGAGGGCAGTCGCTTCTGCGCGCAGTGCGGTGCGGCGCTGGCCCCCGAGCGCGTCGGCGAGGCCACCAGCGTGATCCCGAAGGTCGGCGGTGAGGAGTCCGGCGAGCAGCCCGAGGTCACCGAGGCTGCGGACGCGCACGCGGGCGCCGTGGAGTCGCTGCCGGCCGGTTCGGCCCTGCTGGTGGTCAAGCGCGGCCCCAACGCCGGGAGCCGGTTCCTGCTCGACCAGGACGTCACCACGGCCGGTCGGCACCCCGACAGCGACATCTTCCTCGACGACGTCACCGTCAGCCGCCGGCACGTCGAGTTCCACCGCGAGGGCGGGGGCTTCTCGGTGCACGACGTCGGCAGCCTCAACGGCACCTACGTCAACCGCGAGCCCGTCGACGTCGCCACCCTGGCCGGTGGCGACGAGGTGCAGATCGGCAAGTTCCGCCTGGTGTACCTGACCGGCCCGCGCACGGGCGAGCCGGCCGCTCGCTAGTGCGCCGACCGGCGATCTTCCGCATGTGGGGACCGCGGACCGGGACACCGACAGGGCGTCCCGGGGAGAGAGGGGCGTGACCGCCGTGCCCGAGCGCGAACGTGCGCTCGGGGACGCCGGCGACCAGCACGCGCCGCGCCTGACCATCGGCGAGGTGCTGGCAGTGCTGCGCGACGACTTCCCCGACGTGACGATCAGCAAGATCCGCTACCTGGAGTCCGAGGACCTGGTCCACCCGCAGCGCACGCCGTCGGGGTACCGCAAGTTCTCCCGGGCGGACGTGAGCCGGCTGCGGTACGTGCTCACCGCGCAGCGCGACCACTACCTGCCGCTGCGGGTGATCAAGGACCACCTGGACGCGCTGGACCGCGGTGAGCCGCTGCCCGGCACCGGTGGCGCGTCGGCGCCGCTGCCCCCCGCCTCCACCGAGGAGGGGGCCGCGGCCCCGTTGACCGCCGAGCAGTTCGCCCGGGCCGCGGGGCTGGAGCCCGAGCAGCTCGCCGACTGCGTGCAGTTCGGGTTGCTCAGCACCGACGCCGACGGCCGGCACCCTGCCGCGGACCTCCCCATCGCCCGGGCGGCGGCGGGGCTGGCCCGGCACGGCATCGAGCCGCGGCACCTGCGGGTCTACCGCAGCGCCGTGGAGCGCGAGGCCGGCCTCGTCGAGCAGCTCGTCGCCCCCGTCCTGCGGGCGCGGTCGGAGGAGGCCCGGACACGGGCCACCGAGAAGCTGCAGGAGCTGGCCGCGCTCTCCGCGCAGTTGCACACGGCCCTGCTCGAGACGCGGCTGCGCGACCTCCTGCGCCCCTGAGGGCGGCGTACCGTGGACGCCGTCGCCGTCCGCGCCCGACCGATGTCCCGGCAGTCGCCGGCCGCCTGTCCGATCCGCCCGCCCGACCGCGGGCCGCAGCCGAGGGAGCAGCCACCGTGCAGGAGCTTCGAGTCGTCGGTGTCCGCGTCGAACTGCCCGGCAACCAGCCGATCCTGCTGCTGAAGGAGACGCAGGGCGAGCGCTACCTGCCGATCTGGATCGGCGCCGTCGAGGCGGCGGCGATCGCGTTCGAGCAGCAGGGCGTGCGTCCCGCCCGGCCCATGACGCACGACCTGCTCCGGGAGGTGGTGCGCACCCTCGGCGCGGAGCTGGAGGCGGTCAACATCACCGAGATGCGCGACGGCATCTACATCGCCGAGCTGGTCTTCGGTGACGACCGGGTGGTCAGCGCCCGCCCCTCGGACGCCGTGGCGCTCGCCGTCCGCACCGGGGCGCCGATCTTCGGGGCCGAGGACCTGCTGGACGAGGTGGGCATCGAGATCCCCGACGAGCAGGAGGACGAGGTCGAGAAGTTCCGCGAGTTCCTCGACCAGATCTCGCCGGAGGACTTCGGTGCCGGCTCGGGCTCCGGCGGCGGGTCGGCCTAGCCGGTCGACGCCGGCCCGGAGCGCATGCGCCCGGGCGGGCGTCAGGTGGGCCTCCAGGTCCTATCGGCAGGCCCGTGCCCGACCATCACCCGAAATGGTGCTGGTGTGACGACACGCCGCCCCGCTCAGTTGACCGGCCTCCGGGCCCGGCTTACCGTCAGCGAACAACAACGGTGTGACACCTGAGGTCCGGGGGTGTGGAGCCGTCGACCTGCCGCTCCGGTGGCGGGACAGAGGAGGACGCTGGACGTGAGCGACCAGGGCAACGGCTCGCAGGGTCAGCTGTTCAGCGACGCCGCCGTCGGGGCGCCGCAGTACGACCAGGTCGACACCGACCTGGTCGGTTACCGCGGTCCGACCGCCTGCGCCGCTGCCGGCATCACCTACCGCCAGCTGGACTACTGGGCGCGCACCGGCCTGGTGTCCCCGTCGGTCCGCAGCGCCACCGGGTCGGGTACCCAGCGGCTGTACTCCTTCCGCGACATCCTGGTGCTCAAGGTCGTCAAGCGCCTGCTGGACACCGGCGTCTCGCTGCAGAACATCCGCAAGGCCGTCGACCACCTGCGCCAGCGCGGGGTGAAGGAGCTGGCGAACGTCACGCTCTTCTCCGACGGGGCGACGGTGTACGAGTGCACCTCCGCGGAGGAGGTCGTCGACCTGCTGGCCGGCGGTCAGGGCGTCTTCGGGATCGCGGTGTCCGGCGCGCTGCGGGAACTCTCCGGTGAGCTGGCGGAGCTGCCGGCCGAGCGGATCGACGGTGGCCAGGTCGTCCCGTCCGACGACGAGCTCTCCATGCGCCGCCGGCGCCGCGCCGCGACGGCGTAGTTCAACGCGACGAGCCCCGTCCGCGGTCGTGGGCGGGGCTCTCTGCTGCCCGGGTCGCCCGCTCGGGCCCGGCGCGCACGCGATCGCGGGGACGGCCCGCTGGTACCGTCCGAGCAGTGACCGACCGCGCCGCCGCGTCCACCGGGAAGACCTCCGCACCGTTCGCGGGGCCGCTGCCCTCGTTGAACGCCCTCGACCCCGCCGGCTCCTTCACCGGCCGCCACATCGGGCCACGCCCCGGCGACACCGCGGCGATGCTCGAGGTCGTCGGGCACCCGTCGCTGGAGTCGCTGGTCGACGCCTGCATCCCCGAGGGCGTGCGCGACCGGGCGCCGCTCGACCTGCCGCCCGCGGAGAGTGAGGCCGCCGTCCTCGGGCTGCTGCGCGAGCGCGCCGCGGCCAACGAGGTCTTCACCTCGATGATCGGCCTCGGTTACTCCGGCACCGTCACCCCGCCGGTGATCCAGCGGACGGTGCTGGAGAACCCGGCCTGGTACACCGCCTACACGCCGTACCAGCCCGAGATCAGCCAGGGGCGGCTCGAGGCCCTGATCAACTTCCAGACCACCGTCGCCGACCTGACCGGCCTGCCGGTCGCCGGTGCCTCGATGCTGGACGAGGCGACGGCCGCCGCCGAGGCGATGACGCTGGTGCGGCGCGCCGGCCGCGCCACGGCGGACGCGGTCTTCGTCGTCGACGCCGACACGCTGCCGCAGACCCTCGGCGTGCTGCAGACCCGCGCCGAGCCGCTCGGCATCCGCCTGCACGTCGCCGACCTGTCGGACGGCTGGCCCACGGACCTCCCCGAGGCGGGGGCGTTCGGCGTGCTGCTGTCCTACCCGGGTGCCAGCGGCGCGGTCCGCGACCACCGGGCGCTCGCCGCGGCCGCGCACGAGGCGGGGGCCTCGGTGGTCGTCGCCGCGGACCTGCTCGCGCTCACGCTGCTGGAGGCGCCGGGGGAGTGGGGCGCCGACGTCGCCTGCGGCACGACCCAGCGCTTCGGCGTCCCCATGGGCTTCGGCGGGCCGCACGCCGGCTACCTCTCCGTGCGTGAAGGCCTGGCGCGGCAGCTGCCCGGCCGACTGGTGGGCGTCTCCGTGGACGCCGACGGCGACGTCGCCTACCGCCTGGCCCTGCAGACCCGCGAGCAGCACATCCGCCGGGAGAAGGCCACCAGCAACATCTGCACCGCCCAGGTGCTGCTGGCCGTGATGGCCGGCGCGTACGCCGTCTACCACGGCCCCGAGGGCCTGACGGCGATCGCGGCGCGGGTGCACCGCAGCGCGACCGCGCTGGCCGGCTGGCTGACCGCCGGCGGCCTGCGGCTGGTGCACGAGCGCTTCTTCGACACCGTCTGCGTCTCCGTGCCCGGACGGGCGGCGGAGGTGGTCGCCGCCGCCGCGCAGCGCCGGATCAACCTGCGCCAGGTCGACGCCGACACCGTCGCCGTCGCCTGTGACGAGACGACGACGCCGGCGGTCCTCCGGGACGTCGCCGCGGCGTTCGGCGTGGCCGCGGACGACGCGGCCCTGGCCGACGACGGGGCCGATGCGCTGCCGCCGGAGCTGCGTCGCCGGACGCCCTTCCTCACCCATCCGGTCTTCGCCGCGCACCGCTCGGAGACCGCGATGCTGCGCTACCTGCGCTCGCTGAGCGACAAGGACCTGGCGCTGGACCGCACGATGATCCCGCTGGGCTCGTGCACGATGAAGCTCAACGCGGCCACCGAGATGGCCGCGATCACCTGGCCGGAGTTCGCGAACCTGCACCCGTTCGCGCCCGCCGACCAGGCCCGCGGCTACGCCCGGCTGATCGAGGAGCTGTGCGCCGGCCTGGCCGAGGTCACCGGCTACGCCGCGGTGAGCGTGCAGCCCAACGCCGGGTCGCAGGGGGAGTTCGCCGGGCTGCTGGCCATCCGCGGCTACCACCGCAGCCGGGGCGAGGAGCTGCGCGACGTCTGCCTGATCCCCAGCTCGGCGCACGGCACGAACGCCGCGAGCGCGGTGATGGCGGGCATGCGGGTGGTCGTGGTGGCCTGCGACGAGGCGGGCAACGTCGACCTCGCCGACCTGCGCGCCAAGGTCGACCAGCACGCCGACAGGCTGGCCGCGATCATGATCACCTACCCGTCGACCCACGGCGTCTTCGAGACCGACATCCAGGAGATCTGCGCCGCCGTGCACGACGCCGGCGGGCAGGTCTACGTCGACGGGGCCAACCTCAACGCCATGGTGGGGCTCGCGCGGCCCGGCCGGTTCGGCTCCGACGTCAGCCACCTGAACCTGCACAAGACCTTCTGCATCCCGCACGGCGGCGGCGGCCCCGGCGTCGGCCCGGTCGCCGTGCGCGAGCACCTGGTGCCGTTCCTGCCCGGGCATCCGGTCGTGGACACCGGCACCTCCGGTCCGGTCGTCTCCGCCGCCCCCTGGGGCTCGGCGGACATCCTGCCGATCTCCTGGGCCTACATGCGGTTGATGGGACCCGACGGCCTGACCCGGGCCACCCAGCACGCGATCCTCGCGGCCAACTACGTGGCCACCCGGCTGCGCGAGCACTACCCGGTGCTCTACACCGGGACGAACGGGCTCGTGGCCCACGAGTGCATCCTCGACATCCGCCCGCTGACGAAGGCCTCCGGCGTCACCAACGACGACATCGCCAAGCGGCTCATCGACTTCGGCTTCCACGCCCCGACGATGAGCTTCCCGGTCGCCGGGACCCTCATGGTGGAGCCGACCGAGAGCGAGGACAAGGCCGAGCTGGACCGGTTCGTCGACGCGATGGTGCACATCCGCGGGGAGATCGAGAAGGTGGCCACCGGCGAGTACGACCGGGAGGACAACCCGCTGCGCAACGCCCCGCACACCTTGTCGATGGTGGCGGGGGAGTGGGGCCGGCCCTACCCGCGCAGCGAGGCGGTGTTCCCCGTGCCGGCGCTGCGGGGTCGCGGCTACCTCAGCCCCGTGCGCCGCATCGACCAGGCCTACGGTGACCGGAACCTGGTCTGCTCCTGCCCGCCGCCGGAGGCGTTCGCCGAGCCGGAGCCGCAGGAGGTGCCCGGCGCAGTGCCCGACCGGGCACAGGGGGCGCCCGACGACCTGGGAACCACCGCCGACGTCGTGGGCGCCGCCCGCTGAGGCCCCGAGCCCCCCGCCGGATCGACGGGGGGCTCGGGCGACGCCGCGGGGCGCGAGGCGGGCGGCGGCTACGCGCCGACGGGCTCCGGCGCCAGCCAGACGTGGTGGTCGGGAACGGCCTGGCCGTCGGGCAGCAGCTCACCGTCGTCGTCGAACAGGACGACGCCGTTGCAGAGCAGCCGCCACCCCTGCTCGGGGCGGCTGCGCACCACGGCGGCGAGGTCGCGGGCCTCGCTGGCGGGCTCGGGGCACGGGGTGCGGTGGGTGCACATGGGAGCTCACATCCGTTTCGCCGGGGAACACCGGCAGTCACTGGCTGTACTTGTCCGATCACCGGACATCAACAGTGTCGGCACGTCGGTGCCCCCAGGTCACGTGAGGCGGGTCACAGTCTCACTCGTCGGGGTCGTCAGGTCCTGCCCTGGCGGTTGCCGGGCTCGGGTGGGTGCGCCGGTGCCGGCGGCGTGTCGCGTGGTCAGAGCTTGCGCAGCAGGACCCTGCGGACCGAGTGGTCGGCGGACTTCTGCAGCACCAGGCGGGCGCGGGACCGGGTGGGTGCGATGTTGTCCCGCAGGTTCGGCCCGTTCACCGCCGACCAGATGCCCAGCGCCGTCTCCCGCGCCTGGTCGTCGGTCAGCGCCGCGAAGCGGTGGAAGTAGGCCGTGGCGTCCTGGAACGCCGTCCGGCGCAACGCCAGGAACCGCTCGACGTACCAGCGCTGGATGTCGGCCTCGGCGGCGTCGACGTAGACGGAGAAGTCGAAGAAGTCCGAGAGGAAGATGTCGGGCGCGGAACCGTCCGTGCGGCGTCCGGCCTGCAGCACGTTGAGCCCCTCGAGCACGAGGATGTCCGGTCGGTCGACCGCCTGCACCCGTCCGGGCACGATGTCGTAGGACTGGTGGTCGTACACCGGCGCGAACACCTCCTCGCGGCCGGACTTCACGTCGGCCAGGAAACGCAGCAGTGCCCGGCGGTCGTAGCTCTCCGGGAACCCCTTCCGGCCGAGCAGGCCGCGCTCCTCCAGGACGGCGTTGGGGAGGAGGAATCCGTCGGTCGTCACCAGGTCGACCCGGGGGGCGCCCGGCGTGGCCGCGAGCAGCGTCTGCAGCAGCCGGGCCGTGGTGCTCTTGCCGACGGCGACGCTGCCGGCGACGGCGATGACGAACGGCACCTTGGCGGTGGTGTCGCCCAGGAACTCGCTCTGCGCGGCCCACAGCCGACGGCTGGCCGTCACGTGCAGGCTCAGCAGCCGGGCCAGCGGCAGGTAGACGGTGGCCACCTCGTCCAGGTCGATGCGGTCACCCAGCGAGGCCAGGTCCTCCAGCTCCGCCGCGTCCAACGGCAGGCTCGTGCCCGCCGCGAGCGCTCGCCACGAGTCGCGGTCGAACGCCGCATAGGGCGAGATGGAGCCTCGAGTGCCAGCCGTCACGCGCCCCATCGTGCCGTCCACCCCGCCGGCGGCGTGCGCGCGGGGTCACCCGGGCGGGTGGCCGGCAGCGGCCGGCGGGTGGGCGGGGGCCCGCCGGGCCGGGGCGGGTCTAGTGTTCTGGCGTGCCGACCCGTCCGGGAACGCTCGAGTGCATCGAGCGCTACTTCGCCGCCGCGCCCCAGCCGGACGCGCGGATCGAGGCCGCCGGGGCGCTGGACGTCCCGCTCGCCGATCCCGCCTGGCCCTATCCGGCCCGCCCGCGCCGCGGCGGCGACGAGGTGACCGCCGAGGACGTGCGCGCCGCGATCGCGCTGCAGCAGGCCGCGGGGGTGCCGGCGGCGCTGGAGTGGATCCTGGAGTGCTCGCCGGAGGTGGGGGTCGCCGTCCGAGCCGTCGGGATGACCGTCGAGGAGCTTCCGCTGCTCGTGGCCGCCGACCCCGTCGACGTCGTCCTCCCGGCCGGGGTCCGGCTCTTCCTGGTCGGCGCCGACGACCCGGAGCTGCCGCACTACCAGCACGTCGCCGCGCTGGCGTTCGCCCACCCCGGCGGTGCCGCCGACGTGCACGAGGTCCCACTGGAGTCGTCGGCGGAGGCGCAGCGGCGGACCGCCGTCCTGCGCGAGCGGATCGCCGACGGCCGGACGGTGATGATGGTCGCCATCGAGCACGGCCAGCCGGTCGCGGTCGGCTCCCACCAGCCCGTCGACGTCGACGGCACCGAGGTCAGCGAGATCGTCGGGGTCGCGACGCTGCCGCGGCTGCGCGGCCGCGGGCTGGGCGCCGGCGTCGCCTCGGCGCTGGCCGCGCACGCCCGGGAGACCGCCGACCTGGTCTTCCTGGCTGCCGGTGACGACGACGTGGCGCGGGTGTACGAGCGCATCGGGTTCGCCCGGGTCGCGACCACGGCCGTGGCCGAGCTCCCGCAGGACTGAGCCCGGAGGTCAGGAGTCCCGGGCCGAGGGCAGCTCGGCCGCCGCGGCGTCCAGGGCGGCGCGGGCCTCGTCGTAGCCCACCGACGCCGGGACCTCGCTGAGCAGGACCACCACCCTGCGCCCGATCACCCCGACCGAGTGCAGGTGGCGGTTGCCGTCGACGCAGCACATCCAGCCCTGCTTGACCGCGGGGCGCCCGGGAACGGCCCCGAAGACGCCGAACTTCTGGTCGAAGCCGTCGGCCGCCGTGGGTGTCGCCAGCCGCATCCACGCCAACAGCGCCGACGCGTCCGCGGGGTGTGCGAGCGCGGGGAGCAGCGTCAGGAACCGGGCCAGGTCCCGGGCGCTGGTCAGCGTCCGGCCCCACTGCCCGGCCTCGGCCGGCGGATGGGTGCTCGAGAGCCCGTACCGCTCGGCGACGTCGACCACCATCCGTGGCCCGCCGTACCGCACCCACAGCTGCGAGGCGGCGGGATCGTCGGACCGCCGGATCATGGCCTGCAGCAGGGCGAAGTCCTCGCGGTCCAGTGCGAGGCGACCCGCCCGTGCGCGGTGCAGGATGTCCGCGGCCATGAAGAGCTTCACCATCGACGCCCCGGGGATCGGGCGCTGCGCCGCCTCCCCGTTGTCCGCGCGGTAGGCGGCCATCCGCGCCGCGGCCGCCTCGGCCGACCGGGGGGAGTGGTCGCCCGGTGGCTCCGGTTGCCGGGCCACCGCCACAGCGAGCGTCCCGGCCACCTCGTAGGCGTCCACCACGGCGGAGACGACCTCCTCCGGTGACGGACCCCGAGCCCCGGCGGGGGCCGGGGCGAGCACGGCGGCCACGAGCACGGCGACCAGCAGCGCCGGGAGCGAGGTGACCAGCCGCCCGGCGCGGTACCGGTGGGGCTCGCGCGCCGGGCCGGTCGCGCCCGGGGGACCGCAGGACGTCGTCGCCATGCCCGCGCGGTACCCACCGCGCGAGGATCGGTTCAACGTTGGATCACATCTGGTCGGTGGGTCGTCGCAGCGCGGAGGTGCCCGGCTGCGGACCGGTCAGGCCTGCTCGTAGGTGACGACCAGGGTGGCCCGCGCCAGCGTGTGGAAGAAGAGGTTGAACCCGAGTACCGCCGGCGTGGTGCTCGCGTCGACGTCGAGCCGGTCGGTGTCGACGGCGTGCACCACCACGAAGTAGCGGTGCGGCCCGTGCCCGGCCGGGGGAGCCGCACCGACGTACCCGGCGAAGCCGCCGTCGTTGCGCAGCTGCACCGCGCCGTCGGGGAGCTGCGGGGCGTCCTTGTCACCGGCGCCCGAGGCCAGCTCGGTCACCGACGCCGGGATGTTCGCCACCGCCCAGTGCCAGAAGCCGCTGGCCGTCGGGGCGTCGGGGTCGAAGACCGTGACGGCGAAGCTGCGGGTGCCGTCGGGAAAGCCCGACCAGGACAGCTGCGGGGAGCGGTCCTCGCCGCCGGCACCCATGACTCCGCTGACGTGGGGCATCGGCATCGTCTGCCCGTCGGACACGTCGCTGCTGGTCACGGTGAAGCCCGGTACCCGCGGCAGGAAGTCGTAGGGGTTGGGCGGGGTGGGCCGGTCGGCCATGGTGGTCCTCTCCCTCGGTAGCGGTACGACGGCTGGCGGGTCCGCCGGAGCGTCCCCCCGTCGGACCCTAGGCAGCGACGCCTCACGGCGCCCGTCGGACCGGTGCCGGCACGCAGCCGTCGCCGTCCCGACACGTGCGCGTCCCCGGTCGCCGGTAGCGTCGCCGGCGTGTTCACCTCCCGATCGGTCGGTCTCCCGAACGGCGTCCGGGCCTGCCTGTTCGACCTCGACGGGGTCCTCACCCGGACCGCGACGGTGCACATGGCGGCCTGGAAGCGGACCTTCGACGACTTCCTGCGGTCGCGCGACCCCGCGGCCCCGGAGTTCACGCAGGACGACTACAACCGGTACGTCGACGGAAAGCCCCGGGCCGACGGAGTCCGCGACTTCCTCGCCAGCCGCGGCATCGTGCTGCCGGAGGGCGAGCGGGGAGACCCCCTGGACGCGGCGACCGTGCAGGGGGTGGCCGGGCGCAAGAACGAGCTGGTCCTGGCGGAGCTGGCCGAGCACGGTGTCGAGGTCTACGAGGGATCGGTGCGGTACCTGCGCGCGGTGAAGGAGGCGGGCCTGGCCACCGCGGTGGTCACCGCCTCGGCCAACGGCGAGCAGGTGGTGGCCGCCGGCGGGTTCGCCGACCTGATCGACGCCCGCATCGACGGCGTCGTCGCTCGGGAGCGGGGGCTGGCGGGCAAGCCCGCCCCGGACACCTTCCTCGCCGGCGCCCACGCCCTGGGCGTGCCGCCGCAGGAGGCCGTCGTCTTCGAGGACGCCCTGGCGGGGGTGGCCGCCGGCCGGGCGGGCGGGTTCGCCCACGTCGTCGGTGTCGACCGGGTCGGGCACGCCGACGGTCTCCGGGACGCCGGCGCCGACGTGGTCGTGGCCGACCTCGTCGAGCTGCTGGAGAAGCCGTGACCGAGGGGCGGGCGGTCTTCCCGGTCGAACCCTGGGCGCTCACCGAGGTCGGGCTGGACCGCGACAGCCTCGGCGTGCACGAGTCGGTGTTCGCCCTGGCGAACGGTCACCTCGGGATGCGCGGGTCGCTGGAGGAGGGGGAGCCGGTCGTCGTCCCGGGCACCTACCTCAACGGCTTCTTCGAGGAGCGGCCGCTGCCCTACGCCGAGGCCGGCTACGGCTTCCCGGAGATGGGGCAGACCGTGGTCAACGTGACCGACGGCAAGCTGATCCGGCTCCTGGTGAGGGACTCGCCACTGGACCTGACCTACGGCGAGGTCATCGACCACCGGCGCACCCTCGACCTGCGCGCCGGGGTGCTCCGGCGGTCGACCGAGTGGCGTTCGCCCAGCGGCCGGACCGTGCGCGTCACCAGCACCCGCCTGGTCTCCCTGGCCCGGCGCTCGATCGCCGCGATCGAGTACCGGGTGGAGGTCACCGACGACCTCGGGGACCTCTACGTCGCGCTGCAGTCCGACCTGCTGGCCAACGATGACGGCGCCCCCGACGGCGACCGCGATCCGCGCGCCGCCGCCGCCCTCGCCCACCCGCTGGAGTGCGAGCTCGCCGCCGGTCGCGGCCGCCGCGCCGTGCTCGTGCACCGCACCCGCCGCAGCCGGCTGCGCATGGCCGCCGGCATGGACCACGTCATCGAGGTCCCCGACAGCTGCACCGAGGACATCGAGGCCGCCGGGGACCTCGCCCGCTACACCCTGGCCGCCCGCATCCCGCCCGGCGGGTCGCTGAAGCTGGTCAAGTTCCTCGCCTACGGCTGGTCGTCGCGCCGCTCCAGCGCAGCGCTGCGCGACCAGGTGGAGGCCGCGCTCGCGACGGCGAAGCTGGCCGGCTTCGAGCGCCTGCTGCGGGAACAGCGCGAACTGCTGGCCCAGCACTGGGACGAGGCCGATGTCGAGATCGAGGGGGACGACGAGCTGCAGCAGGCCGTGCGGGTGGGCATGTTCCACGTCCTGCAGGCCGGGCTGCGCGGCGAGCGGCAGGCCATCCCGGCCAAGGGGCTGACCGGTCCGGGCTACGACGGGCACACTTTCTGGGACACCGAGACCTACGTCCTGCCGGTGCTCACCTACACCGCACCGCACGCTGCCCGGGACGCGCTCATCTGGCGGCACACCACGCTGGGCCTCGCCCGGGAGCGGGCCCGGGTGCTCGGTCTGCGCGGTGCCGCGTTCCCGTGGCGGACGATCAGGGGCGAGGAGACGTCGGGCTACTGGCCGGCCGGCACCGCCGCCTTCCACATCAACGCCGACATCGCCGACGCCGTCGTCCGCTACTACGACGCCACCCTCGACGACGCCTTCGACCGGGACTACGGCACGGAGCTGCTCGTCGAGACCGCCCGGCTCTGGGCGTCGCTGGGGCACTTCGACCCCGAGCACGGTTTCCGGATCGACGGGGTGACCGGGCCCGACGAGTACACCGCCGTCGTGGACAACAACGTCTACACGAACCTCATGGCGCAGCGGAACCTGCGTGAGGCCGCCGCCGCGGTGCGCCGTCAGTCGGCGGTGGCCGGCCGGCTCTCGGTGACGGAGGACGAGGTGGCGGAGTGGCTGCGGGCGGCGTCGTTGATGGCGGTGCCCTACGACACCCAGCGCGGCGTCCACATGCAGTCCGACGGGTTCACCCACCACGAGGAGTGGGACTTCGAGGCGACGCCGCGGGAGCACTACCCGCTGCTGCTGCACTACCCCTACTTCGAGCTGTACCGGAAGCAGGTGGTCAAGCAGGCCGACCTGGTGATGGCCCTGCACCTGCGGGGGGACGCGTTCACCCTCGAGGAGAAGATCGCCGACTTCGCCTACTACGAAGCGCGCACCACCCGCGACTCGTCGTTGTCGGCCACCCAGCAGGCCGTCGTCGCCGCCGAGACCGGCCACCTCGACCTCGCCCACCAGTACTGGGCCGAGGCGGCGCTCACTGACATCCAGAACCTGCACCACAACTCCGGCCACGGGCTGCACATCGCCTCGCTGGCCGGAGGGTGGACCGTCGCCGTCGCCGGGTTCGGCGGACTGCGTGATCACGGCGGTCAGCTGTCCTTCGCGCCACGGCTGCCGGAGCGGATCAGCCGGCTGCGGTTCCGCGTGGTCTACCGCGGACGCAAGCTCACCGTCACGGTGGAACGCGAGCGGGCCACCTACCGGCTGGTCGACGGGGACCCGCTGGACATCAGGCACCACGGGCGGCAGGTCCGCGTCGACCACGACGACGTCGTGCTCGAGGTTCCGCCCGCCCCTGCGGTCGCCCCGGTGCACCAGCCGCCGGGCTGCGAGCCACGCCGCCGCGCCCGCGGCTGAGCCCCTCCCGCCGGCCGCGGGTCGGTGCTCGCGAGCTCTGTCACGCAGCCGCAGCCGAGTGCGGTCCGGGGCGCCTCCCAGGGCCCCGGGTGGCGTCGCGCTCGGCGCGACGGCGACGCACTTCCGTTATCCCCAACAACAGATCAGCTGTCGCCGTGGTTCAGACGAGCAACCACCTCGCGCCCAGAACGAGCGCTCCAAC
Organism: Blastococcus sp. SYSU DS0753; assembly: GCF_054051175.1. Taxonomy (NCBI): domain Bacteria; kingdom Bacillati; phylum Actinomycetota; class Actinomycetes; order Geodermatophilales; family Geodermatophilaceae; genus Blastococcus; species Blastococcus sp. SYSU DS0753. The sequence goes on from NZ_JBJHAT010000019.1 coordinate 69,378, forward strand.
ATCGACGAGCAGGAAGACGCCCACCCAGACGATCGCGGGGAACGGGGTCAGCCGGGCCAGCTGGTCGGCGTCGGAGTCCCGTGCACCTCGACGGCGCCGGGCGCGCTGGAGCTCGAGCACGGCGCGGGGCGCGGCCAGCAGGAGGAACCACGTGGCGACCGCCGCGAACGCCGCCTGACCCGCCGGCGGCAGCCACCAGGTCGCGCCGAAGACCACCGCACCGGTGGCGAGCACGGACCACAGCCCGAACCAGTTGCGGATCTGCACCAGCAGGAGCGCGAGCAGCACGAGGAGCGCCCAGAGCAGTCCGATGGCGTGCCCGGCGGAGAGCAGCGCCGCGGCGCCGAGCCCGAACAGCGCGGGCCCGGTGTAGCCGGCCGCGCAGGTGAGCACCATGCCCAGGCCCGTCGGCCGACCCGCGGAGACGGTCAGGCCCGAGGTGTCCGAGTGCAGCCGGATGCCGGCCAGCCGCCGCCCGGCCGCGAGCGCCACGAGCCCGTGGGCCCCCTCGTGGGCGATCGTCACCACGTTGCGGGCGGGCCGCCACAGCGCGGGGGAGAGGACGAGCAGCGCAGCGATCGTGGCCGTGGCGAGCAGCACCGTCGTCGATTGGTCCGGCACCGTCGCCGTCACGCGGCTCCAGAAGCGGGCGAGGACCTCCACGGACGGCAGTCAACCCCACCGACCTGGCCGTGACGGGGGAGTGGCCGGGGTGTCGGCCGAGGCAGGGCTCACACCGCTGCGGGGCTCCCGCCGGCCCGCGTCGCGAGCGATGCTGGTGGCATGACGACGACCAGCACCGTCACGCGGGACGACCTCCCGGTCACGGTGTCCTTCACGCGGCGCGCCGACCCGGCGCACGCGCGCGAGATGACGGCGTGGATCCGTGCCGGTCTCAGCATGGCGGAGGGCTTCTCCGGCTTCCTCGGTGGCGGCTGGGTCCGCTCCCGGCGGGACGCCGACGAGTGGCACATGCTCGTGAGGTTCGCCGACCAGGCCACGTTGGCCGCCTGGGAGGCCTCCTCGGAACGCCAGTGGTGGTTGCGGTCCGCGCAGGGGCTGGCCGAGGTCACCCGCACCGAGCGGCGCACCGGCATCGAGGGCTGGTTCGACTCACCGGTCGCGGAGGAGGTGCGCCCTGCACCCGCGCCGGCTGCTCCACCGCGGTGGAAGCAGGCGGTGACCATCTGGCTGGTCTTCTTCCCGGTGAACCTGCTGGCCACCGTGACGCTGGGAGCGGCGCTGGCGGAGGTCCACGTGGTGCTGCGCGTGCTCGCCGTGACCCTCGCGCTGACGCCGGTCATGACCTACCTGCTGCTGCCCTGGATCACCGCCCGGCTGCAGTGGTGGCTGCAGGGCCGTCGCTGGCGGGAGCGCTAGGAGCCGGCACCGCATGCGCCGGCGCCGGAACCGCCGAGGTCAATTGCCCGGCTTGACCGCCTTGCCGCGTTCCTGCTCCGCCTCGTCGGCCTCGTAGGCGCCGGGGATCGCCTGCGCTCCGCCCCCGTCACCCGTCCCGGGCGTGAGCGGCCGCCGGGTCAGGTCGTGCGGGCCGGAGGAAGGCGTGCCACCCGGCTCGCGCCTCTCGTCGGTGTCGGGTCGTCCCTCGGTCACGGCATCCTCCAGGGGCTCGGGTTACACGGTCCGCGGACGCCTACCCCGGTGGGGCCCCGGAGAACCCGGCCCCTGACCGTCAGGAATCGAGAAGCCCGGGCCGCGGTGTCGTCACCAGCGTCATCGGGGCGGGCAGGTCGCCCGCCGCGATGATGGGGAGGGAGCCGGCCATGGCCAGGCTGTCCACGGAGGAGCGCGAGGCGATCAAGCAGCGCGCGGCAGAGATGGAGACCGCCGGACGGCGCGGTCGCGGTGCAGGGAAGGCGGCCGCCGAGGCGCAGGACGTGCTGGACAAGATCGCCGAGATGCCCGCACCCGACCGCGCGCTCGCCGAGCGGGTGCACGCCGTCGTCACCGCGGCCGCGCCGGAGCTGGCGCCCAGGCTCTGGTACGGCATGCCCGCGTACGCCCGGGGCGGGAAGGTGGTGTGCTTCTTCCGCAGCGGGCAGATGGACGGCACCCGGTACTCGGTGTTCGGCTTCAACGACACCGCGACGCTCGACGACGGCGGCATGTGGGCGACCTCCTGGGCGCTGACGGAGCTGGACGAGGCCGCCGAGGCGGAGATCACCGCGCTCGTCGAGCGGGCAGTGGGCTGATCGTCGCCGGTGACGGCGCTCAGAGCAGCCCGGCGTCATGCACCACGAGCGCGACCTGGACCCGGTTGGCCACCTCCAGCTTGGTCAGCAGCCGGGAGACGTGCGCCTTGACCGTCGCCACGCTCATGTAGAGCTCCGCAGCGATGTCGGCGTTGGAGAGACCGCGCCCGACCGCGAGGGCGACCTCGTGCTCGCGCTCGCTCAGCCCGGTCAGCCGCGCGCGGGCGCGCTCGCCGGCCACGTCGGGGGGCGTCACCGCCGCGGCGACGTGCGCCATCAGCTGCCGCGTGACGGTGGGGGAGAGCATCGGCTCGCCGTCGGCGACCCGGCGGACGCGTCGACGATCGCCGCCGGGGGTGTGTCCTTGAGCAGGAAGCCGCTGGCCCCGGCCCGCAGCGCACGCAGCACGTGGTCGTCGGCGTCGAAGGTGGTCAGCACGATCACCTGCGGCCGGTCGGTGCGCAGCTGCAATTGCTCCGTGGCGGCCAGCCCGTCGACGCGTGGCATCCGGATGTCCATGAGCACCACGTCGGGCGCCCCCGACGTCACCGCTGCCGGCACCTCGTCGCCGTCGGCCGCCTCACCGACCAGCGTCAGGCCCGGTGCGCCGCCGAGGACCATCGCCAGCGCGGCGCGCACCAGCGGGTCGTCGTCGACGACCAGGATCCGGACGTCGGCCCCCGCGGCCCCGGCCACCCCCGTCACGCGGACCCGGCCGGCGGGGCCCACGGCAGCCAGGCGCGCAGGCGGAACTGCCCGTCGGCGCTCCAGCCGTGCTCGAGCGTGCCCCCGGCCAGGCTGACCCGCTCGAGCAGGCCCACCAGGCCGGTCCCGCTGCCCGGCAGCGGTGCGGGCGCGTCGCCGCCGATCGACGGCGGGTTGCGCACCTCGACGGCGAGCCCTGAGCCCTCAGCTCCCTCGACCAGCACGTCGGCGATGGTGCCGGGCGCGTGCTTGCGGACGTTGGTCAGCGCCTCCTGCACCACGCGGTAGGCCGCGCGCCCCGCCGACGCCGGAACGCTCGCCGGGTCCGGGAGGCGGTAGCGGGCCCGCACCCGCAGACCCGCCTGCCGACACTCCTCGAGCAGGGCCGGCAGGTCGCCCAGCGTCGGCTGAGGCCGCTCCACGGCGCCCGGCTCGGCCGACTCCCGCAGCACCCCGATCACCTCCCGCAGGTCCTCCAGGGCCTGGCGGGCGCTGGCCCGGACGACCCCGGCCGCCGCGGCGACGTCAGCCGGTGGCGCATCGGGCCGGAACTCCAGAGCGCCGGCGTGCATGCTCAGCAGCGAGAGCCGGTGGGCCAGGACGTCGTGCATCTCGCGGGCGATGCGGGTGCGCTCCAGCTGCTGCGCCTGCTCGACACGCAGCCGCTGCTCGGTCTCGGCGCGGACGGCACGGTCGCGCAGCGACACCACGAGCTGGCGCCGCGCCCGCACGAACATGCCCCAGGCCACCACCGCGGCGGTGGCCACGACGACGAGACCGGCGAGCACCAGCGGGGAGAGGTCGGGATCCGGGCGGAGCCGTACGTAGACGGCGAGCGACGCGAGGTTCACCGCCGCGACCCCGAGCACGCTCGGCCAGGCACGGTGCACGGCCACCGTGAACAAGGAGATGAGGATCGCGACCCCGGCCATGTCGGAGAACGTCCCGAGGAGCGCCAGCACGAGTGCGACCGCCACGGGCCACCGGCGACGGCCCCAGAGGAGGGCGCAGCCGAGCGATCCGGCTACCAGGTCGGCGAGCAGCAGCCCGTCCGGCGGTGGTGACGGGCGGCTCAGGGCCTCGCCGACGAAGACCAACCCCAGGCCCACCGACAGCACGAAGAGCGAGAGGTCGACGACCCAGTCCCGCAGCGAGCGGCGCACCCGGCCACGCGGACGCTCCGGACCCGCGTCGGGGGAGAGGGAGTCGGCGAGCAGCCGAGCCGGGACGAACGACGGGTGGTCCACGCCCGCGGGTCCGCTCCGTGCCTGCCCGATCGCCGTGCTCACCGGGTCAGGCTACGGGCGGGGAGCGCCTCGTGGCACCGACGAAGGTCGGTGCCACCCCCCGCCGAGGGGCGACGGAAGTCGGCCGGTTCCCGACCCGTGGCCGATGTGGCCGCAGGGCCCGGCGCGCGAGGGTGAGCGCGTGATCGAGATCGAGAACCTGACCCGGAGGTACGGCACGCAGCTGGCCGTCTCCGACGTGTCCTTCAGCTGCCCGCCCGGAACCGTGACCGGCTTCCTCGGGCCGAACGGGGCCGGCAAGAGCACCACGCTGCGGGCGCTGTGCGGGTTGGCCGAGCCGACCGCCGGTTCGGCCACGATCGCCGGCCGTCGCTACCGCGACCTGCCCAACGCCGGACGGCAGGTCGGTGTGCTGCTCGACGCCGGGGCACAGCACTCCGGGCGGACGGGCCACGAGGTGCTCACCCTCTCGGCCATGGTCCTCGGCGTCCCGCGCACCCGGGTCGCCGAGGTGCTGGAGCTGGTGGGGCTGGCGGGCCCGGCGGCAGGCAAGCGGGTGGGCAAGTACTCCCTCGGCATGCGGCAGCGTCTGGGGATAGCCGCAGCCCTGCTGGGTGACCCGCGGGTGCTCGTGCTCGACGAGCCGGCCAACGGGCTGGACCCGGAGGGCATCTTCTGGATGCGCGGCCTGCTGCGCGGGTTCGCCGACCGCGGCGGCACGGTGCTGCTGTCCTCGCACCTGCTGCGCGAGGTGGAGGCCGTCGCCGACCGGTTGGTCGTCATCGCCGGCGGCCGGCTCGTCGCTGCGGGCGCGAAGGAGCAGCTGCTGGCCGGCGCGGGCACCGTCGTCCGGGCCCGTGAGCGCGAGGCGCTGCAGCGAGCGCTGACCACGGCCGGGGTCCGGGTCGAGACGGATGATGACGGCGCCCTGCTGGCCGGCGCCGACGCGGAGGCAGTGGGGATCGCGGCAGCCCGGGCCGGCATTCCCCTCCTGGAGCTGCGGGCCGCCTCGGGCGCGGGGTTGGAGGAGCTCTTCCGCTCGCTCACCCACGCGGGCGACGGCGGAGCCGCCGTCCCGACCGATGCTCCGGTGCAGGAGGCCCGCTCGTGACCGCGACCCTCCCCGTCGTCGAGGTGCCGCCCCCCTCGCTGCCCACGCTCGTCGCCGTCGAGCTGCGCAAGGCTCGCGACACCCGCGCCGGCGCGTGGCTGCTCCTGGTCGTGGCGCTGCTCGCCCTCGTCGTCCCCGGCCTCATCCTGTTCTTCGGGGAGGCGCCGGAGAAGACGTTCGCCGAGTACCTGGGTGCCGCCCAGCTGCCGGTGGCGCTGCTGCTGCCGGTGGTCGGCATCCTGCTGGTCACCAGTGAGTGGTCGCAGCGCACGGCCCTGACCACCTTCGCCCTCGTGCCGCAGCGCTCCCGCGTGATCGTCGCCAAGCTCGGGGCGGCGGTGCTCCTGGGCGTGCTCGGCGTCCTGGCCAGCGCGGCGGCCGCGGCCCTCGCGGCAGCCCTCACCCCGGTGCTGACCGACGACCCGACCTCGTGGTCGGTCGACGTCGACCAGGTCGTCCAGGTGCTGCTCGTGCAGGTGCTCAACGTCCTCGTCGGCGTCGCCTTCGGCCTGCTGCTGCTGAGCTCGCCGCTGGCGATCGTCCTGTACTTCGCCCTCCCGACCGCGTTCACCGTGCTGGTGAGCACTGTCGCGGCGCTGGACTGGGTGCGCGACTGGCTGGACCTGACGACGACCACCGGCCCGATGTACCTCGGCGAGCTCGACGGTCAGGGGTGGTTGCAGGTCGGCACGTCGACGGCGCTGTGGTTGCTCGCGCCCCTGGTGGCCGGCTGGGTCCGAGTGCAGCGCAGCGAGATCGCCTGACGCGGGGGGGGGGGGGGGGGGGGGGGGGGGGGGGGGGGGGGGGGGGGGGGGGGGGGGGGGGGGGGGGGGGGGGGGGGGGGGGGGGGGGGGGGGGGGGGGGGGAGGGTGGGCGGGCGCCGCGCGGCGCCCCCCCCCCCCCCCCCCCCCCCCCCCCCCCCCCCCCCCCCCCCCCCCCCCCCCCCCCCCCCCCCCCCCCCCCCCGCCTCAGAGTTGTTGGGTCAGGTTGACGGCGTTGCCGTCCGGGTCGGTGACGTGCGCGACGCGCTGCCCCCACGGCATGTCGTTCGACCCGTGCGGCGCCGCGCCGCCGAGCTCCGCGACCCGGGGGAGGACGCCGTCGACGTCGGGGACCTCGATGCTCAGCAGCACCCGCCCGGGGGTGCCGGCCGCGACGCCGGAGTCGGCGGTGAGGCCCAGCTCCGAGCTCCCCACCCGCAGACCCAGGTAGGACAGCGGCCCCTCCTCCGGGAAACGGTCGGTCTCCTCCGCGTCGAGGAGACCGACGTAGAAGGACCGCAGCCGTTCGAGATCGGGCGTGACGACGATCGGGCGGACGGTGGGGGACATGCGGGCTCCCGGGGTGCGTGGTCTGCGGTGGTGCTGGGTGGACCGCCGCCGGCGCGAGAACTGAGCGGTCAGCCCTCCCGGATGAGCAGCCAGCGGGCGAACGCCGCGTCCGCGTGCAGCTCCGTCCGCCAACGCACCGACAGCCGGAAGGCTCCCGGCGGCACGACCAGCAGGGGGCTCGCGTCGGTGGCGGCGCCGGCGGCCAGCTCGCCGGAGTCCGGCGTCGGGCCGGGGGACTCGGGCAGCAGGAAGGCGCCGTCCTCGCCGGTGCCGTCCAGCGCCGCGCTGATGAAGGCGAGCCGGCCGCTCGGGACCGACACCACGTCGCCGACCTGGTCGTGGGCCTCGGGGAAGGCCAGCGCGGCGTCCAGGGCCTCCCGGTAGTCGCCCGCGGTCGCCTGGACGACGGCGATGCTGCCGTCGTCGGCGCGGAACACCTCCAGCCAGCCCTCGTCGCCGACCTCGGGGTCTGTCAGCACCAGCGCCGCGGTGCTCCCACCCAGCCGGATGCCGGTGAGCTGGTAGTCCAGCTGCGGCACCAGCGCCTCGTACCCCTGCTCGCTGAGGCCGCGCCAGTGCGGCAGCAGGTCGCTGTCGAGGGCGAGGAAGGGTTCGCCGTCGGTCCAGCAGCGGCCGACGTGGGTCCAGGTGCGCGGCATGGTCCGATCATCGTCCCCGTCCGCGGGCGGCCGCCGCTACGGTTCGGCAGATGTCGGCGCACAGGCTGGACCGGGACGAGGCGCGCGCGATCGCCGTGCGCGCCCAGCTGCTGGACGGCCACCGACCCGAGAGCCTGCTGGCGACGGTCCGGCACCTGACGCTGCTCCAGGTCGACCCCACAGCGGCGATCGCTCCCAGCGCCGACCTGGTCGCCTGGAGCCGGCTCGGGAGCAGCTACCTCCCGGCCCAGCTGACCCGGGCCCTCGAGGACCGCAGCCTCGTGGAGCACAACGCACTGGTCCGGCCGATGGAGGACATCGCGCTGCTGCTGGCGGGCATGGCCCGCTGGCCGCGCAGGGAGGCGCCGCGTGCGTGGCTCCAGGCCAACGAGTCGTTCCGGCGCGACGTCGTCGGGCGACTGCGCTCGTCCGGGCCGCTGCTCTCCCGGGACATCCCCGACACGAGCTCGGTGCCGTGGGCGTCCACGGGCTGGACCCACGACCGCAACGTCACCCAGATGCTCGAGTTCCTGATGATGCGCGGCGAGGTCGCGATCGCGGGGCGGCGCGGCCGGCAGCGCCTGTGGGACGTCGCCGAGCGGGTCTACCCGGCCGGTCTCACCGCTGTGCCGCTGGAGGAGGCCCGCCGCATCCGCGACGAGCGGCGGCTGCGCGCCCTGGGCCTCGCCCGGGAGAAGGGGGCGTCGGTACCGGGCGAGCCGGTCGACGTCCGCGACGCAGGGGTGTCCGCGACCATCGAGGGGGTGGCCGGGACGTGGCGGGTCGACCCCGCCGCGGTCGGGCAGCCGTTCGCGGGGCGGACCGCGCTGCTGTCACCGTTCGACCGCCTGGTGCACGACCGTCGGCGCGCGCTGGAGCTCTTCGGCTTCGAGTACCAGCTGGAGATGTACAAGCCGCGGGCCAAGCGCCGGTGGGGCTACTTCGCGCTCCCCGTCCTGCACCACGACCGGCTGGTCGGGAAGCTCGACGCCACCGCCGATCGCGCCGGTGGCCGGCTGGTGGTGCACGGCGTCCACGAGGACGTGCCGTTCACCGCGGCCGTGCGCAACGCGGTGCGGGCCGAGATCGGGGAGCTCGCGCGGTGGCTCGGCCTGGTGGTGGACGCGCCGACCCGGTGAGGTCAGCCGGCGCCGGCCAGCACGTCGGCGAGCGGGCCTGGCCGGCTCAACGCCACGCAGTGGCCGGCGTCGATCTCGACGGGGCGCACCCCGAGGCGCACGGCCGCCAGGCGACGCAGGAAGCCGGCCGGGAAGAGCCGGTCCTGCGTGCAGACGACGACGGTGGTCGGCACGTCCGGCCACGCCTCGAGCGGCCACGGCTGCGCGCACGCGGCGGTGGAGGGGTGCGCGCGTTCCCTGCTGATCGCCTCCTCGGCCAGCGACCGGGGCACGTCGTGGTAATAGGCGACGTACGGGTCGTCGCTGCCGGTGCGGCCCCCGTCGCGGGCCGCCTGGCCACGTGCCGCCTCGGCATAGCCGCTGCTGATCCACCACTCGTCGGGTGCCTCACCCGGTGCCGGGACCATCGCGGCCACCAGGACCAGCGCCCTGGCCCGGAGGCGGGCAGCCACCAGGGGAGCGGTGAACCCGCCGAACGAGTGACCCACCACCACGAGGTCGGGGGCGGCGCCGACCGCCTCGACGACCGCATCGGCGTAGTCGTCGAGCGTCAGGGAGTCGTCGCCGGCCGGGAGGTCCGGTGCGACCGCGTGGTGGCCGCGCCGGCGGAGGTCGGACTCGACCAGGTGCCAGTACCACCCGTCGTCACCGGCTCCGTGCACCAGTGCAAACGTGCTCACCCGGGCCTCCCATCGTCTGTCACCGGCGTGCTCAGGGAAGACCCGCGTGGTCCACCGAACTCATCGGCGATCCGGGCGCCGCGACGGGCGACGGGCGCCGGCTCAGCCGGGGTCGGAGGCGACGATCTCCTGCAGCGCACGGACGTGAGCGCGGTAGGCGCGGCTGCCCTCGCTGGTCAGTGCCAGCCAGAGCCGGCTGCGGGCATCGCGGACAGCTTTTTCCTGTGTGACGTAACCAGCGTCGGCAAGCTGGCTCAGGTGCTTGCTGAGCGCCGACTTCGAGATGCCCAGCTTCTCCTGCAGCACGGTGAACTCGACCTTCTGGGCGGCGCTGAGCATCGCGCAGATGCGCAGCCGGTGCGGCGCGTGGATGACCTCGTCGAAGGTCGGGGCGTCAGCGCTCATGCCCGTACTCGCGGCCGTAGCGGTACCCGGTGACGAGGACGGCGCCGGCGACGACCGCGGCGCCCGGGAACCAGATCCACCAGGCGTCGGTGAAGGCCTCCACCAGCCAGCAGGCCACGAACGTGCCCAGGACGACGGCCAGGTACCCGACCATGTCGGCCGGCTGCACCGAGGCGCCGGACACCCCCTCCGGGTTGAACCAGTACCGGTGGGCGAGCAGGCCGCTGATGACCACGAGGGGGAGGACCGCGAAGGCGGCGGTCTTCGGGGGCAGCAGCTGGGCGAGGGCGACCCCGGCGACGACCGCCGCCATCACCACGAAGAACCAACGGGGGATCGGCGGATACCGCACCGCGTCCTGGTCGCGCGCCAGCTGGGCGAGCGTCTCGCGGGCTTCCTCGGGGGACGGTGATCGGCCGCTAGGAGTTTCCATATGGGAAACAGTAGGGCAAAGTTTCCTCGACGGCAACACTGGCCACCCTGGTGGCGAGGCGGATCTGTGCCCGCGCGGGGGGGGGGGGGGGGGGGGGGTGTTTTGGGCCCACAAAATTTAACAGTCGCCAAAACAGGCCCGCCCCACCCGGCCCCCAAACAACTGGGGGCGGGGGTAGC
>NZ_JBJHAT010000020.1:0-77992 GCF_054051175.1 Blastococcus sp. SYSU DS0753
TCTAATACCACCGCCACCCCGCCCGCGAGGGGGGGCGGGCGCCCCCCCCCCCCCCCCCCCCCCCCCCCCCCCCCCCCCCCCCCCCCCCCCCCCCCCCCCCCCCCCCCCCCCCCCCCCCCCCCCCGGGGCGGTCGCTCCCGGACCTGGTCCTGGGGCGAGGCCGCCATCACCGCGGGGTTGTTCGCCGTGGGGGTGTTCACCCTCGTGGAGACGACGTCGATCACCGTGCCCGGCTCGGCCAACGTGCTGGGGCCGCGGGCCTTCCCGTACGCGGTCGGCGTGCTGCTGATCGGTGCGTCCCTGGCGCTCGCGGTCAGCCTGGCGCGCGGGCAGCACGGGCACGCCGAGGAGGGCGAGGACGTCGACGCCGGCGCCCCTACCGACTGGGTCACCGTGGCCAAGCTGGTCGCCTCGTTCGCGGCGCTGGTGCTGCTGATCGAGCCGCTCGGCTGGCCCATCGCCGCCACCCTGTTGTTCGCCGGCACGGCGTGGGCCCTCGGCGCCCGCGTCGTGCGCGCCGCCGTCGTCGGCGCCGTGCTCAACGTCGCCATCCACGTGCTGTTCGTGCAGGTCCTCGGGCTGTTCCTGCCCGCAGGTCCGCTGGAGGGGGTGCCCTTCTTTGGGTGACATCGGCCTGCTGATGGACGGCTTCGCGGCCGTCCTGCAGCCGCTCTACCTCCTGTACGCGCTGCTCGGCGTCACCGTGGGCACGGCCGTCGGCGTGCTGCCGGGCATCGGCCCGGCCATGACCGTGGCCCTGCTCCTGCCGCTGACCTACAGCCTGGAGCCCGCCGCCGCCCTGATCCTGTTCGCCGGCATCTACTACGGCGGCATGTACGGCGGGTCGACGACGTCGATCCTGCTCAACACCCCCGGCGAGGCGGCGTCCATCGTCACCGCGCTGGAGGGCAACGCGATGGCCCGGGCGGGGCGGGGGGCATCGGCGCTGGCGACGGCGGCGATCGGCTCGTTCGTCGCGGGCACCATCGCCACGATCGCGCTGACCTTCCTGGCGCCCGTGGTGGCCGACCTCGCCGTCCAGCTCGGCCCGCAGGACTTCGTGGCGCTCACGGTGCTGGCCTTCCTCACCGTGGCCGCGATGTTCGGCGCCTCGCCGGCGCGCGGGATCGCCGCCCTGGCGGTCGGGCTGCTCCTGGCGATGGTCGGCACCGACTCGCTCACCGGGCAGCAGCGCTTCACCTTCGGGCTGCCGGCGCTGGCCGACGGCATCGACGTCGTCGTGGTCGCGGTCGGCATCTTCGCCGTCGGCGAGGCGCTCTACGTCGCCTCCCGGATGCGGAAGGGGCCCCTGCCCCTGGTGCCCATCGGCGGCAGCTGGATGAACCGCGAGGACTTCCGGCGCTCGTGGAAGCCGTGGCTGCGCGGCGCCGCGGTGGGGTTCCCGATCGGCACCATCCCGGCCGGCGGCGCGGACGTCGCGACGTTCCTCTCCTACTCCATGGAGCGGAAGCTCTCGAAGCGCAAGGAGGAGTTCGGCACGGGCGCGATCGAGGGCGTGGCCGGCCCGGAGTCGGCGAACAACGCCGCGGCCGCCGGCGTGCTGGTGCCGCTGCTGACCCTCGGCCTGCCGACCTCCGCGACGGCCGCGATCATCATCGTGGCCTTCCAGAGCTACGGCATCCAGCCCGGCCCGCTGCTCTTCGAGCAGGAGGCGCCGCTGGTGTGGACGCTGATCGCCAGCCTCTACATCGGCAACCTGCTGCTGCTGGTGCTCAACCTGCCCCTGGTGGGCGTCTGGGTGAAGCTGCTGCAGATCCCGCGCCCGTACCTCTACGCCGGCATCCTCACCTTCGCCGCGCTGGGCAGCTATGCGGTGGGTGCCTCGACCGCGGACATGATCCTCCTGTTCGCGGTGGGCGTGCTCGGCTGGGGGATGCGGCAGTTCGGCTTCCCGGTCGCACCGGCGGTCGTCGGTCTCATCCTCGGGCCGATCGCCGAGGAGCAGCTGCGGCGGACCCTGGCGATCAGCCAGGGCGACCCGAGCGCGCTGATCACCAGCCCGTTCGCCGCGATCGTCTACACCCTGCTCCTCGTCTTCCTGGCCGCCGGCGTGTACGTCAAGCGCCGGCAGGCACGGATCGAGGCGGAGCTCGGCCAGGCCCGGTCCGAACCCGTGACGTCAGAAGGGACCCGCTCGTGACCATCGTGGTCGGATACGTGCCCAAGCCGGAGGGGCGTGCAGCGCTGCGCGCCGCGGTCGAGGAGGCGGACCTGCGCAACCAGCCGCTGCACGTGCTCAACACGTCGCGGGGGGACGCCTACGTCGACCCGTCCTACGCGACCGCCGAGGACCTGGCGGAGGTCCGGCGGCTGCTCGAGGAGTCCGGTGTCCCCTTCGAGCTCGAGCAGCACGTCGGGGGCCGGGACGGCGCGCAGGAGGTGGTGGCGGCGGCCGAGCGCCTCGGTGCCTCGCTGATCGTCATCGGGCTCCGCCGTCGGTCGCCGACCGGGAAGCTGATCTTCGGCAGCGACGCCCAGCGGATCCTGCTGGACGCCGAGTGCCAGGTGCTGGCCGTCAAGGCGGGGGAGGCCGACGGCCGCGGGTGACCGCGGGCGCCTCTCAACGGCGGCGCAGCGCCCGGGCCAGCCGGTGCTTGCGGCCCGCCGTGAGCTCGGCGGCGGTCGCCGGTGCCGGCTCCTCCGGCTCCGGGGCTGCAGCCGCCCGCTCGTGCAGGCGGGCCCGCACGTCGTCGGGGGTGTAGGCGCGGCGCTGCCGCTCGTTCCGGGCGAGCACGACACCGCCGGCGGTGACTCCGGCCAGGCCGGCCAGGCCGAGCAGCTTCCAGAGGCGCACGTCCGTACGGTAGCGCCGTGCCGACGCTGACCCTGGACGAGGCGGTCGACCTCACCCGCACCGGCGACGTGTGGATCTTCCGCGGCGCGTCCGTCGCCGACCGGGCCATCCAGACGCTGACCAACGCCCCGGTGAACCACGTCGGGATGGCGGTGGTGCTGGAGGACCTGCCCCCGCTGCTGTGGCACGCCGAGCTCGGCCGGTCGCTGCCCGACGTCTGGACGGGCAAGCACCAGCGCGGGGTCCAGCTGCACGACCTGCGCGACGCCGTCGTCACCTGGCGGGTGAAGTACGGCCAGCGGGCGTGGCTGCGGCAGCTGGTCGGGCCCTCCGACGACGGCGGGGTGACCCCGGCCATGGAGGACGCCGTCCTGCGCACGATCGCCCGGATGGACGGCCGGCCCTTCCCGACGACCCGGCGGCTGGCCGGGGGCTGGATCAACGGCCGGCTGCGCCGGGGCACCAGCACCGAGACGGTCTACTGCGCCGAGCTCGTCGCGGCGACGTACACGGCGATGGGGCTGCTCCCCGCCGACCGACCGGCCAACGCCTACGACCCCGGGAGTTTCTGGTCCGGCGACGACCTCCAGCTGCTGCGGGGGGCCCGCCTCGGGCCGGAGATCCCGGTGGAGGTCCCCAACGGCTGACCGGCCTCAGGCGGGCGTGCGGGTCGCCGTCTCGCCGAGCCGGACGACGGTGTCGCCGGCGCTCTCCAGCTCGTCGTGCGTCACGCAGACGACCACCCGCCCGGCCAGTGCCGCCCGCAGGTCGCGCACCAGCGCCGCGGCGGTCGGGGCGTCGAGGTGCGCGGTCGGCTCGTCGAGCAGCACGACGTCCCGGTCCGCCAGCAGCGCCCGTGCGGCGGCCAGCCGTCTGCGCTCGCCGCCGGACAGCGCCGTGCCTCCGGCCCCGACCGGGGTGTCCAGGCCGTCGGGGAGCGTGGCGAGCAGCCCGCTCAGCCCGGTGGCAGTCAGGGCGGCCAGCATGCGTGCCTCCCCGGCCGGGCCGGCGAGCTCCCCGCGTGGGGCGGCCAGCGCGAGGTTGGCCCGGATGGTGGAAGCGAACACGTGCGCCTCCTGCGGCAGCCAGGCCATGCGTTTGCGCAGGGCCTCGCCGGTCAGCCGCTCGGTGGGCACGCCGTCGACCAGGTAGTCCCCGGCGCGGGGGCGCAGCGCCGCCATGAGCACGGCCAGGAACGTCGACTTGCCGCTGCCCGACGGCCCGCGCACGACCAGCCAGCCCGCGCCGGCCTCGGCCTCGGCGTCGACGCCGTGCAGCACGTCGGCCCGGCCGGGCCAGCCGGCGACGAGGCCCTCGGTGCGCAGGGACGAGATGCCGGCCGGCGCGGGCACCGGATCGGCGGGGTCGGCGGCGACCGGGGCGGTGAGGACGGCGTCGAGGCGGGCCCGCGCGTCGGCGAGCGCGCCGCGCCGCTGCAGGGCGGCGACCAGACCGGACAGCGGCTCGGCGAGGGCCAGGGGAGCCAGCGCGAGCGCCGCCAGCGCGGGGCCGGAGAGGCCGCCCGCCCAGGCCGCGGCGGTGCCGAGCACCGCGGCGAGGCCCGTGCCCAGCACCACCAGGCCGTTGCCGAGCGCGGCGGCCCGGTCGCGGGTGCCGGCGCGGGCTGCCTGCCGGGCGGCCGACGCCCCGAGCTCCGCCGCGGCCCGGGCGGCCAGCCCGTGCGCCCGCAGGTCGGGCAGCCCCTCGAGCACCGTGCTCGTCTCGCGCAGCGCCGCGACCCGCAGGGCGCTCTCCGCGCGGGCGGCGCCGGCGTCGAGGCCGCGGTGGGCGAGCAGGACGGCGCCCACCGTGGCGGCCAGCACGGCGGCGACCACGACCGCGGCGGCCGGGTGGATCAGCGCGAGCACCGCGACGGTGACCGCGGGCACGACCGCGGCGACCAGCAGCGGCGGGCGGACCCGGACGGTGAGGTCCTGGACCACGCCGACGTCAGCCACCACGCGGGCCAGGGCCGATCCCGGCGTGCGGTCGGCGGCCAGGCCCTGCGCGGCGAGCGCCCGCCAGACCCGCACCCGCAGGTCGGTGGCCTGCCGTAGCGCGGCGTCGTGCGCGGTCATGCGTTCCAGCCAGCGCAGCAGGGCCCGGGCGAGACCGAAGAAGCGGACGCCGGCGGTGAGCACCAGCAGCGTGAGCACCGGCGGCATCTCCGCCGCCCGCACGATCAGCCAGCCCGAGGTCGCGGTGAGCGCGACCCCCGCGCCGGAGGAGAGGGCGCCGGCGAGCACCGCGCGCCGCAGGGCGCCCGCGGTCGGTGCGGTCGAGGCGGTCGGGGCAGCCGGCGACGGCCCGGGCAGCGCGGTGCTCACGGTGCCCGACCGCGCGCCGGGCGCCGGGGTGGCAGCGGCGCCGGCAGGCCGGACGACGGCTGGTGCGGTGGGGGAGGGCACGGGCAGGTCGACGGCGCGGTCGGCGAGCGAGGCGAGCACCGGGTCGTGGGTGACCAGCACGATCGTCACCGTGCCGCGCAGCGACGCGAGCACGGCCGCGACCAGCCCGCGGGCGTCGTCGTCCAGGTGGGCCGTCGGCTCGTCGAGCAGCAGCAGCCGGGCGCCGCGGCGGACCCGTACGAGGGCCCGGGCCAGCGCCACCCGCTGCAGCTCGCCGGGGGAGAGCGACTCCGGCGCCCGCCCGGCCAGCCCGTCGGCCTCGACGCGGCGCAGCGCCTCGATGACGTACGCCTCGCCGACGATCTCGTCGACCCCCGGCTCGGCGCCCGCGTGCCGGCGCAGCTCGTCGGCGACGGTGGCCCCGGTGGTGCGCGGGAACTGCGGCACGACCGCGACGGGGCTCCCACCCGTCACCGCGCCCGTGACGCGGGCGGCCGGGTCGGTCAGGCCGGCGAGCGCGGCCAGCAGCGTGGACTTGCCCGATCCGCTCGGGCCGCGGAGAACGATCAGCTCACCGGGGCGGACGGCGAGGTCGGTGGGCGGCAGGGCGGGGACGGCCCGGCCGGGGTAGGCGACGGTCAGGCCCGCGACCAGCACGTCGGCGCCCCGCGGGTCGTCGTCCCCGGGGGCCGGAGCGACGGGAGCACCGGCGGGCGCGGCCAGCACCGCGCGCGCCTTGGCGGCGGCCAGGGCGGCGTCCTCCGCGGCGTGGTGGGCCGCGCCGAGCGCCCGCAGCGGGGCGAAGGCCTCGGGGGCGAGCAGCAGCGCGGTCAGCCCCAGCGCGAGGGCCAGGTGCCCCTCGACCAGCCGGACGCCCACGGTCACCGCCACGAGCGCGACCGACAGGGTGGCGATCAGCTCGAGCACGAGCGCCGAGAGGAAGGCGATCCGCAGCGTGGCCAGCGTCCGGGTGCGGTGGGCCTCGCCCAGCGCGGCGAGCGCCGCCGTCTGCTCGGCGGCCCGGCCCAGCCCGACCAGCACGGGCAGGCCGCGCACCAGCTCGGCGACGTGCGCGGCGATGCGGTCCAGGGCCCGCGCGGAGTCGGCGGTCGCCGCCTGCGTGTGCCTGCCGACCAGCACCATGAACAGCGGCACCAGCGGGAGGGTGACCGCCACCAGCACCGCCGAGAGCAGGTCGGTCCACGCCAGGACCAGCAGCAGCGCCGGCGGGACGACGACGGTCTGCGCCAGCGCCGGCAGGTAGGTGGCCAGCGCCGGCCCGAGGTCGTGCAGCCGGGTGGTGGCGAGCACGGCCGCCGGTGCGGGGCCGCCGCCGGCGGCCAGGGCAGCCGGGGACGATGCGAGCCGGTCGAGCAGCTCGCGGCGCAGCAGGTCCTCGGCCCGGCGTGCGTCCCGGGCGGCCAGCACCTCGCCGAGGCTGCCGGCGAGCGCCCGCACCGCGGCACCTGCGGCGGCGAGCGCCAGGGGCACGACGGGGGAGCCGTCGGCGAGCCCCGCGCCCCGGGCGACGGCGTGCGCGAGGCCGGCGGCCAGCAGGACCAGGCCACCGGTCTGGACGAGGGCGGCGAGCGCGGCCCGGACCAGCGCCGCGCGCAGATCGGGAACGCCGGCCAGCGCCCCGAGGGGTCCCCGGGCGCGCGCCGGCGCCCCGGCCGCAGGACCGCTCACGCCGGGACCTCGCCCGGGGCCGGGGCCCGGCCCGCGCCGGGCGCGTCCTCGTGCTGGGGCTCGGCGGTCAGCCGCCGGCGGAAGACCCAGTAGGTCCAGGCCTGGTAGCAGAGCACGACCGGGAGGCCGACCGCCGCGGCCCAGGTCATCACGGTGAGCGTGTAGTCGCTGACCGACGCCTCGGCGATGGTCAGGTCGAAGGCGACGTCGAGGGTCGAGGGCAGGACCACCGGGTACGCGGCCCCGAAGATCGTCGCCGCGGCGGCGACGAGGAACACCGCCCACGCGGTGAACGCCGCGCCCTCGCGGTCGAGCTTCATCCGCGTCCAGGCCAGGACGACGGCCGCGCCGGCGACCGCCCACAGCGCGGCGGTGATGGTCGTGCCGTACCGCAGGTGCACCAGGCCGGCCCACGCCAGCAGGGGCAGCGCGGCGACCGGGGCCCAGCGGAGCGCGAACGCCCGCGCCCGCAGCCGGACGTCGCCGTCGACCTTGAGCGCCAGGAACAGCGCGCCGTGCACCAGGGAGAAGGCCAGCACCGCGACCGCGCCCAGCAGCGCCGGCCAGCCGAGGCCGGAGAAGACGCCGCCCACCCGGTTGCCGTCGCCGTCGATCGGCATCCCCAGCGTGGTGGCGCCCAGGGCGGCGCCGATGCCGAGGGAGGCGATCAGCGAGCCGGCGGTGATCACGTGCGTCCAGCTGGTGTCCCAGCGCGCGTCGTGCGACTGGTGCCGCCACTCGAAGGCCACCGCCCGCACGATCAGCCCCAGCAGCACGAGCACGAAGGGCAGGTAGAGCGCCGGCAGCCAGGTGGCGTACCAGCCGGGGAAGGCGGCGAACACCGCGCCGACCGCGGTGATGAGCCACACCTCGTTCCCGTCCCACAGCGGGCCGATGCTGCGCAGCATCAGGTGCCGGTCGGCGGGCTTGCGGCCCAGCACCGGCAGGAGGGCGGCGACGCCGAAGTCGAAGCCCTCCAGGAGCAGGAAGCCGATCCAGAGCACGGCGACGGCGGCGAACCACAGGGTCTGCAGGTCCATGACAGTGTCCTCGGGTCTACGAGCGGGTGCGGGGCGTCAGTAGGCGAACTGGAGGACGTCGTCGTCGGGGCGGCGGTCGCGGCCGTCGCCCCCGACGCCGCCGGCGTCGCCGTCCGGTCCCTCGCGGCGGTCGTCGTCCTTCCCGGTGCCGATGGGGGGCGTGGCGCTGGTGTCGCCCGCGGTGACGCCGGCCCGGATGAAGCGGGTCAGCAGGCCGACCTCGATGACGGCCAGCACCCCGTAGACGAGGGTCAGCGCGGTCAGCGACGTCCAGACCTCGCCCGCGGTGACGCCGGGTGAGACCGCCTGGGCTGTGAAGAACCAGATCTGCTCGTCGACCGGCACGTCCGGGTTGGGGACGACGACGAACGGCTGGCGGCCCATCTCGGTGAACACCCAGCCCGCGGCGTTGGCCGCGAACGGAGCCCCCACCGCGGCCAGCGCGCCGTACACGCCGATCCGGGAGGTGGGCACCCGGCCGCGCCGGGTCGCCCAGAGGGCGTAGGCCGCGACCCCCGCCGAGACGGCACCCATGCCGATCATCAGCCGGAAGCTCCAGTAGGTGACCGCGAGCAGCGGCTGGTAGTCCACCGGCTCCCCGGCCAGCGAGCCGAAGCGCGACGGGTCGTCGGGGTAGGTGGCGCCGTAGACCTCGGCGTACCGCTCCTGGAGGTCGTTGACGCCGGGGACCTCGCTGGTGAAGTCGTTGTGCGCGAGGAAGGACAGCAGGCCCGGGACGGTGATCGAGTGGACGTCGTCGCACTCGTTGGAGCCGAGCTTGCTCCAGGCGAAGACCGAGAAGGAGGCAGGCGCCTCGGTCTCGCACAGCGCCTCCGCCGAGCTCATCTTCAGCGGCTGCTGCTGGTACATCAGCTTGGCCTGCCAGTCACCGGTGAGGGCGACCAGGACGAAGGCCACCAGCGACACCCAGCCGCCGATCCGGACCGACCGCCGCCACACCGCGTGGTCGATCTCGTCGGCCGGGCGCCCGGCCAGCTTCCGCCGGCGCAGGTGCCACAACCCGACGCCGACCAGCAGCGCGCCGGCGACCATGAGGGCGGCCACGATGGTGTGCGTGAAAGCGGCGAGCGCGGTGTTGTTGGTCAGCACGGCGAGGAAGTCGACCTGCACCGGGCGGCCGGTGGCGTCGTCGGCGACCACCCCGACCGGGTGCTGCATCCAGGAGTTGGCGGCGATGATGAAGTAGGCGCTGACGGTCGAGCCGATGACCGCCGCCCACAGGGCGGCCAGGTGCACCTTCTTCGGGATCCGGCCCCAGCCGAAGATCCACAGCCCCAGGAAGGTCGACTCGAGGAAGAAGGCCAGCAGGGCCTCCAGCGCCAGCAGCGAGCCGAACACGTCGCCGACGAAGCGGGAGTACTCGCTCCACGCCAACCCGAACTGGAACTCCTGCACGAGCCCGGTCGCGACCCCGAGCACGAAGTTGATCAGGAAGATCTTGCCCCAGAACCGGGTCATCCGGAGCCACTCGGGCTTGTCGGTGCGCACCCACATGGTGTGCATGACGGCGACCGCGAGCCCCAGCCCGATGGTCAGCGGGACCATCAGGAAGTGGTAGACGGTCGTGATCCCGAACTGCCAGCGCGCCACGTCCAGGACGTCCACGGCACCTGTCCCCTCGTCGTCGAGGCCGACGTACTATCGACACGTTCTTTCTACGCTTCGTAGAAGAGATTTTCTACGACACGTAGAAGAGTGCGGTGTGATCCGCCGGACAGGAGGACCGATGGCTTCACTGGGAGAGCTCGAGCGCGCCGTCATGGAGCGGCTGTGGGCCGCCGACGGCCCGGTGGCCGCGACCCGCTTGCGGGACGAGCTGGCCGATCGCGGTGTCGCGCTGACCACGGTGCACACCGTGCTGACCCGGCTGGAGCAGAAGGGGTTCGTCGTCCACGACGCCGCCCGGCCCCGCCGGTTCTCCGCCCGGGCCAGCCGGGAGGACCACGCGGCCCAGGTGATGCGCGAGGTGCTGGGGCAGGCCGCCGACCGGCAGGCCGTGCTCGCCCGGTTCGTGGGCGGCGTGGACGAGGAGGAGGCGCGCCTGCTGCGCGAGCTGCTGGCGGGGCCGCCCTCCCGCGACACCGCCTGACCGTTCGCGTCCCTCGTCGTGCTCCCCGCCACCGCGGCCGCCCTCGCGGCGCTCGCCGCCCTCCTGGCCTGGCCGGTGCCGGCGCTGCTGGCCCGGTCCCGCTGGCCCTCGCGCGACCCGCTCGTCGCGCTGCTGTGCTGGCAGGCGATCGGGCTGGCCGGCGGCCTGTCGATCATCGGCGCGCTGCTGGTGCACGGGCTCGCGCCGTGGGGGCACTCGCTGCCCGAGGCGGGGTGGGCGGTGCTGACCGGGCACTCCGCCGTCGACCCGGTCCGGGGCGACCACTGGGTGACGCTGACCCTCGCCGGCGTGCTGGCCTTCGAGCTGGTCGGGGTGCTGGTGCTCTCCTGGGTGCGGATCGCCCGCACCCGGCGCCGGCACCGCGCGCTGCTGGAGCTGGTGGTGCAGCCGGCGCCGCAGCCCGATGCCCGGCTGCTGGAGCACCCGGCCCCCGTGGCGTTCTGCATCCCCGGGGCCCGGCCGCTGCTGGTGCTCTCCTCCGGCATGGTCGCCGAGCTGGACGACGAGCAGCTCGCCGCCGTCGTGGCGCACGAGCGGGCGCACCTGGGTGAGCACCACCACCTGCTGCTGCTGCCGTTCGTGGCGTGGAAGGCGGCGCTGCCGGTGCTGCCGGCGGCCGAGCGTGCCTACGGCGCGGTCCGGGAGCTGGTGGAGATGCGGGCCGACGACGTGGCGCTGAGGTCGCTGCGCGGTGCCGCTCCCCGGCGCACGCTCGCCGAGGCGATCGTCGCGGCCGCGGGTGGCTCCGGCGGGGTGCCGAGCGGAGCCCTCGCGGTGGCCGGGGCGGGGGTGCGGGCCCGGGTGGTACGGCTGCTCGAGCCGGCCGACCCGCTCCCGCCCGCGGCCCGCGTGACGGCCCTCGCCGCCGCCGTCCTGCTGCTGCTCCTGCCGACGGCGCTGCTGCTGGTGCCCGCGGTGGGCTGAGCGGGGCCGGGCCTCAGCGCTGCTGGTAGGCCAGCAGGTGCTCGCGCAGATAGGGGAGGTGTTCGATCACCGCTTCCTCTGCGGCCGCGGGATCCTGCTCGGCGAGCGCGCGCACGATCCGCTGGTGCTGGCGCACCGTCGTCCGGCCCACCTCGGGGGGGAGAGGTCGAGGTAGTGCACCGGCTCGGTCTCGAAGTGCAGTGCGCTGACGAAGGAGGCCAGGACGCGGTTGCCGGAGGCGCGGGCGATGGCCCCGTGGAACTGCTCGTCCAGTGCGGGGACCCGCGGATCCTCGACGGAGATGGACTTCTGCAGGGCCACGATGTCCCGGAGCTCCTGCAGGTCCTCCTCGCCGAGGACCAGGTCTGGGTGACGCTCTCCGGGCTGGAGCGGCTGCTGCCGGCCGGCGTGGAGGCCGAGGCCGGCGGCGCCGCGTTCGCCGAGGCGTGAAAACGGCACGACGAGGCGATCGCCGCCCGGTCCGCGCCCTCGTCGAGGTGCGGCCGCAGAACCTGCTGTGGGGCACCGACTGGCCGCACGTGAACCTGCAGCTGCCCCGCCCCGACGCCGCGGGGTTGCGCGAGCGACTGGACCGCTGGGTGCCCGACCCCGCCGTCCGGCACGCCGTCCTGGTGGACAGCCCCGCCCGCCGGTACGGGTTCGGCCCCGTCGGCGCGCCGTCCCGCGAGCCGGTCGGCTCAGGACCGGGCAGGGTGTGACCCAGGGCTCAGCACGGCCCGCTCCCCACCGACTGACCCGTCAGGAGACCCGGATGGCCTCGTTCACGTTCAGCCAGCTCAGCCCGACGGCGTACCTCGAGCGGTCGGCGCGGGTGTTCCCCGAGCGCACCGCGATCATCGACGGGGACCGCCGGTTCACCTACCGGGAGTTCGCCGACCGCTCCCGCCGGCTGGCCGGTGGGTTGGCCGCGCGCAGCATCGCGCCGGGCGACCGCGTGGCGGCGCTGTGCGCCAACAGCGCCACGATGCTCGAGCTGCACAACGGGATCCCGTGGGCGGGCGCGGTGATCGTGCCGCTGAACACCCGGCTCTCCCCGGCCGAGCTCGGGTACGTCCTGGAGCACTCCGGGGCGTCCCTGCTGGTCGCCGATCCACACTTCGCCGGGACCGCGACCGAGGTGGCGGCGACGGCCGGCATCCCCCTGGTCCTGGCCGGGGACCGCGACAGCGAGTACGAGCAGCTGGTCGCCGGCGGCGAGCCCCTGGCGATGCCGTGCGCGGACGAGACCGGTCTGCTCGCCCTGAACTACACCTCCGGCACCACGGGGCGGCCGAAGGGCGTGATGTACGCCCACCGCGGGGCCTACCTCCAGGCGCTGGCGATGGCGATGCACACCGGGCTCGGCACCTCCAGCCAGTACCTGTGGACGCTGCCGATGTTCCACTGCAACGGCTGGTGCTTCCCGTGGGCCGTCTCGGCCGCCGGCGCCACGCACGTCTGCCTGCCCAAGGTCGAGCCCGCCCGCATCTGGCAGCTGCTGCGCACCGAGGGCATCACCCACTTCAGCGCGGCGCCCACCGTGCTGACGATGATCCTCAACGCCGACGAGGCGGCCGAGGGGCCGGTGGACCCCCGGGTGGAGGTGCAGACCGGCGGGGCACCCCCGACGCCGACCCTGCTGGCGCGCATGTCGGCGCTGAACATGGACGTCACCCACCTCTACGGGCTCACCGAGACCTACGGCCCGCTGGCGCTCAACGAGTGGCACCCGGAGTGGGACGAGCTGGGCACCGACCAGCAGGCCGAGCTCAAGGCGCGGCAGGGCGTGGGGAACGTGGTCGCCGATCCGCTGCGCGTCGTGGACGACAGCGGTGCCGACGTGCCGCGCGACGCGACGACGGTCGGGGAGATCGTCGCCCGTGGCAACGACGTGATGCTCGGCTACTACCGCGACGACGAGGCGACCGCGGCGGTCACCCTCGCCGACACGGACGGTCAGCGGGGCTGGTTCCGCACCGGTGACCTCGCGGTCGTCCACCCGGACGGCTACGTGGAGATCCGGGACCGCAGCAAGGACATCATCATCTCCGGGGGCGAGAACATCTCCTCGGTGGAGATCGAGCGGGCGCTCGACGCGCACCCGGCCGTCGTCGAGTCGGCCGTGGTCGCCGAACCGCACGAGAAGTGGGGCGAGGTGCCGGTCGCGTACGTGACGCTGCGGGCCGGCGCCGAGGTCACCGACCAGGAGCTGGCCGACTTCGTCCGGTCCCGGCTGGCCGCGTTCAAGACGCCGAAGCGGTTCGTCCGCGGAGAGCTCCCCAAGACCTCCACCGGCAAGGTGCAGAAGAACCTGCTGCGCGAGCAGCGCAGCTGACCCCCCCGCCTGCAGCCCCCTCCGCAGCACGGACGCCCATCCACGACGCACGTACGGGAGCGACCATGGCGATCGCCACGATCAACCCGGCCCCCGGGGAGACGGGCGTTCCTCGTGCACGGCGGCTCCAGCGGGGTCGGGACGATGGCGATCCAGCTGGCCGCCCGGGCCGGGCGCGGGCGGCCACCACGGCCGGGAGTGCGGCCAAGCTCCAGTGTGCCGGGAGCTGGGCGCCGACATCCTGGTGAACTACCGCGAGCAGGACTTCGTCGCCGAGGTCCGGGAGGCCACGGACGGGCACGGTGCCGACGTCGTGCTGGACAACATGGGTGCGGCCTACCTCGGGCGCAACGTCGACGTCCTGGCTCCCGGCGGGCAGCTGGTGACCATCGGGATGCAGGGCGGGACCCGGGGCGGGCTGGACTTCGGCGTCCTGATGCGGAAGCGGGGGAAGGTGCGCACCACCACGTTGCGCGGCCGGCCGGCCACCGGGCCGGGCAGCAAGGCCGAGGTGGTGGCCGCCGTGCTCGCCGAGGTGTGGCCCGACGTCGAGGCAGGGGTCATCCGGCCGGTGGTGGACCGTCGCCTGCCGATGAGCCAGGCGGCGGACGCGCACGTGCTCCTGGAGGCCAGCAGCCACGTGGGCAAGGTGCTGCTGCTAGCGGGGTCCTGACCCGGCGAGCAAGCGGTCGGCCAGCGCCGAACCCGCCGCGAACCCGCCGCTGACCAGTGCGGCCCGGCGGTAGCGGGGGAGCGCCAGCACCGGCAGCATGCTCGCCGCGTGCAGCCCGTCCACCGCGGCGGACAGGCGCAACGCGGCGGGTTCCGGTGAGACGAGCACCGCGAGGTGCTGGGCGACCAGCCGCGCGCCGAGCACCCGGGCCACCCACAGCCGGCGGCGCGGGTAGTGCGGCGCCAGCCGACCGGTGAGCGTGGCCGGGCGCGTGACCAGGGTCAGCCCGGCGGCCAGGCCGACGCCGGACAGGACGCGGGCGGCCGATCGCCGGCCGTGGTCGAGGGTGGTACTCAGCGGAACGCCTCCGAGGGGGAACAGGTATCCGGGCACGTCCGACTCCGCCCAGTCCAACTGGGCAGAGTCCGACTGCGCGCAGGGGTACCCCGGCCGGTCCGGTGCACGCCCCGGAGTCGGCCGCTCCCGTCGGTCAGCTGCGGTCCGCCGGCTCGGCCGGAGCGGCCGCCGGGCGGCCGGAGGGCACCGCGAGGGTCGCGTCCCGGTTCTCCGGCAGCGGCGCGAACGAGCGCAGCCGCAGGCTGTTGGAGACGACGAAGACCGAGCTGAACGCCATGGCGGCGCCGGCGATCATCGGGTTGAGCAGCCCGGCGGCGGCCAGCGGCAGGGCGGCGACGTTGTAGGCGAACGCCCAGAACAGGTTGCCCTTGATGGTGGCCAGCGTCCGCCGGGCCAGCCGGATGGCGTCCGCCGCGACCCGCAGGTCACCTCGCACCAGGGTCAGGTCGCTCGCCTGGATCGCCACGTCGGTGCCGGTCCCCATCGCCAGGCCGAGGTCGGCCTGCGCCAGGGCGGGGGCGTCGTTCACGCCGTCCCCGACCATCGCGACCGTCCGGCCCTCGTCCTGCAGCCGCCGGACCACGTCGACCTTGTCCTGCGGGAGCACCTCGGCGACGACCTCGTCGATACCCACCTGGGCGGCGACGGCCCGCGCGGCCTGCTCGTTGTCACCGGTGAGCAGGATCGGCGTCAGCCCCAGCGCGCGCAGCTGCGCGATCGCGGCGGGGGAGGTGTCCTTGACCGCGTCGGCGACCACGAGCACGCCGCGCGCCGCGCCGTCCCAGCCGACCGCGATCGCGGTGCGGCCGGCGCCCTCCGCCTCGGTGACGGCCCGCTCGAGGTCGGCGGGCAGCGGCATGGCCCAGTCGGCCAGCAGGCGCCGGCGGCCGACGACCACCGCGGAACCCTCGACCACCCCCTGGACGCCCAGCCCCTCGACGTTGGCGAACTCGGCCACCGACGGGAGGGAGCCGGTGCGCTCGGTCGCGCCCCGGGCGACGGCCTGTGCGATGGGGTGCTCCGACGCCGCCTCCAGGGCGCCGGCCAGCCGCAGCACGCGGTCGGCGTCCTCGCCGGCGGCCGGGACGACGTCGAGCAGGGTCATGCGGCCGGTGGTGACGGTGCCGGTCTTGTCCAGGACCACGGTGTCGACCCGGCGGGTGGACTCCAGCACCTCGGGCCCCTTGATCAGGATGCCCAGCTGCGCGCCGCGGCCGGTGCCCACCATGAGGGCGGTGGGCGTGGCCAGGCCGAGCGCGCAGGGGCAGGCGATGATCAGCACGGCGACCGCGGCGGTGAAGGCGGCGGGCAGCCCCGCGCCGGTGCCGATCCAGAAGCCGAGCGTCCCGGCGGTGATCACCAGCACGACCGGGACGAAGACGCCCGAGATGCGGTCGGCCAGGCGCTGCACCTCCGCCTTGCCGTTCTGCGCCTCCTCCACCAGCCGGGCCATCTGGGCCAGCTGCGTCTCGCTCCCCACGCGGGTGGCCCGCACGACGAGCCGGCCCCCGGCGTTGACGGTGCCGCCGGTGACGGTGTCGCCCGGGCGCACCTCCACGGGCACCGACTCGCCGGTCAGCATCGAGGCGTCGACAGCGGAGGCCCCCTCGGTGACCTCGCCGTCGGCCGCGATCTTCTCGCCGGGGCGGACGACGAACAGGTCATCGCGGCCGAGCTCGGCGACGGGGATGCGCCGCTCGGTGCCGCCGCGCAGCACCGAGACCTCCTTGGCGCCGAGTTCGAGGAGCGCCCGCAGGGCCGCCCCGGCCCGGCGCTTCGACCGCGCCTCGAACCAGCGCCCGGCGAGGATGAACGTCGTCACCCCGGCCGCGGCCTCGAGGTAGATGTTGGCGCCGCCGTCGGTGCGGGCGATGGTCAGCTCGAACGGGTGCGTCATCCCCGGCACGCCGGCAGTGCCCCAGAAGAGCGCGTACAGCGACCAGCCGAAGGCCGCCAGGGTGCCCAGGGAGACCAGCGTGTCCATGGTCGCCGCGCCGTGGCGCAGGTTGGTCCAGGCCGCGCGGTGGAACGGCAGGCCGCCCCAGACGACGACCGGCGCGGCCAGGGTCAGCGACAGCCACTGCCAGTACTCGAACTGCAGCGCCGGCACCATCGCGAGCAGGACCACCGGCACGCTGAGCAGCGCCGACACGGCGAGCCGGGTGCCGAGCGCGCGCGCCGGCCCGTCGGCCTGGTCGTCCTCGGCGGGCGCCTCCGGTCGCGGGGGCTCCGGGAGCCGCGCGGTGTAGCCGGTCTTCTCCACCGTGGCGATGAGGTCGTCGGTGCTGACGCCGCCGGCGTAGCTGACCTTCGCCTTCTCGGTGGCGTAGTTGACCGTGGCGGTGACGCCGTCCAGCTTGTTCAGCTTCTTCTCGACGCGTGCCGCACACGAGGCGCAGGTCATCCCGCCGATGAGCAGTTCGACGTCGGTGGTGCTGCCGGGGGCGGCGGTCATGGGTGCTCCTCGTGCTCCTGCGCGGGCACCGTGAACGCGGCGGTGTGCACGGCGTCGCCGTGCCGGAAGTCCAGGAACAGCCGGTAGGTACCCGCCGACGGGGCGGTGGTGACGAACGAGACGTGCGGTCCGGGCGCGGGCCGGCTGCCACCGGCGGGCTCGGCGGGGTGCACGTGCAGGTAGGCGAGGTCGCCGTCCCGCAGGGCGACCAGGTGCCCGTAGGCGCCGAGGTAGGGCTGGAGGTCGGTGACCGGCACGCCGTCCCGGCTGACGCTCAGGGTCAGCTCCGTCTCCTCCCCGGGAACGAGGTCGCCGGTCAGGACGACGGTGTAGCCGTCGACCTCCGCGACCGCCGACGGTGCGGGCAGGGGAGTGGGCTCGTAGGTGCCGGGCACGGCGAGGTCCGCGCCCAGGACGCGGTTCTCGCCGTCGGCGGCGGCGGTGAAGTCGGCGAACAGCCGCCAGCTGCCCGGTTCCAGGGCCAGGGGTGCCCGCCAGACGCCGTCGTCCCCGAGGTCGGGGTGCACGTGCTGGTAGCCGGTCAGGTCGCGGCGCACCGCGACGAGGTGCAGGTCGACGTCGTGGTCGGTCTCGTAGGCGGTCACCGGGGAGCCGTCGGGACCCCGGACGGTGAAGGCGACCGGGGTCGCCGGGCCGGCCGGAGCGGTGCCGTCGGCCAGGGCGAGGGTGAAGCCGTCCTGGGTCACCTGGAGCCCGCCCGGTCCGTCCGCCGGTGCAGGGGCGGCGTCGTGGTCGCCGTGGCCGGTGCCGGGCTCGGCGTGCCCGGCACCGGCGGTGTCCGCGGCCGGCCCCACGGGGCCGAGGGCCGCGCCCACGCCGACCGCCGCGCCGAAGACGGCGACCAGGCCGACGGCGAACGCGGCGATCCTCGCGGGAGTGTTCATGGCACCGGCCGCGTCAGCGGCCGCTCACCTCGTACCCGGCTTCCTCGACGGCGGCGTGGACGGCGGCGTCGTCGACCGGCTGCTCGCTGGTGACGGTCAGGCCGCCGGTGGCGAGGTCGACCTCGACGCCGGTCACGCCGGGTACCTGCGAGACCTCCTCGGTGACCGAGCTGACGCAGTGGCCGCAGGTCATGCCGGTGACGGTGTAGCTGGCGGTGGTGGTCATGGGGGGGTCCTCTCGGGTGTACGGGTCAGGAGCGGACGAGGCGGGCGATCGCGTCGGTGGCCTCGCGGACCTTCTCCTCGGCCTCCCGGCCACCGGCTCGTGCCGCGTCGACGACGCAGTGGCTCAGGTGCTCTTCGAGCAGCCCCAGTGAGACCGCCTGCAGCGCCTTCGTCATGGCCGAGACCTGGGTGAGGATGTCGATGCAGTACTTCTCGTCCTCCACCATGCGCTGCAGGCCGCGGGCCTGCCCCTCGATCCGCCGCAGGCGCTTGAGGTAGTCGTCCTTGCGGTGGATGTAGCCGTGCGCGTGCTCGTGGTCGTTGCAGGCACCGTCGGTCGTGTCCACGTCGTCCCTCCTGCCGGCGCCGCGCCCCGCGACGCCGAGGAACACCATACCCCCCTAGGGTTATGCGTCAAGTCCGGTCGCGCCCTCCTCTTCCTCCTCCGCCCGGAGCCTGGCCAGGTCGGCCCGGGCCGCGGCGAGCTCGTCCTGCAGGCCGACGATCATCTCGGCCGAGGCGACGGGGTGGCCGTCGTCGAGCAGGCCCCGCATGCGCGCGGCCAGGGCCAGCTGCTGGCGGGAGTAGCGGCGATGACCACCGGGGGAGCGGTGCGGGGAGAGCACGCCCGAGTTGTCCAGGCTGCGCAGGAAGGCGGCCTGCACGCCGAGCAGCTCGGCCGCCTGGCTCATGGTCAGGGCCGGGTAGTCCGGATCGTCCAGTCGGCGCAGCGGATCAGTGCGGTCGGGGTCCATCGCCCGCCTCCGGGTGTCGGGACGCCGCGTCGGGCGTCGAACGGAACAGGGGCCGGGCCCTGGACGGGCCCGGCCCCTGTGGTGCTGACCGGTTCGGCCGCGATCAGCTCTCGACCGCCTTGGCCTCGCGCTGCGCCTCGCCCTCGATGGTGCGGCCCTCGACGGCCGCGGGCGTGTCGGCACGGGTCACGGTGATCTTGCGCGCCTTCGCCTGCTCGGCCACCGGGATGCTGATGGTCAGCACGCCGTCGTGGTAGCTGGCCTCGAGCCGGTCGGTGTCGAGGCTGCGGCCGAGCACCAGCTGACGGGTGTAGCTGCCGAACGGGCGCTCGGCGACCGTCCACTCCGCGTTCTCCAGCTGGGGGACCGAGCGCTCGGCGCTCACGGTGAGGGTGTTGCCCTCCACCGAGAGGTCGATCGAGCCGGGGTCCACGCCGGGCAGGTCGAAGTGGGCGACGAAGTTGTCGCCGACCCGGTAGGCGTCCATCGGCATGCCCGAGAGCGGGCGGGCGGTCGCATTCCCGCCACGGCCGGTGAGCTGATCCAGCGCGCGGAAGGCGGCGGACGTGGCGGCGAACGGGTCGTAAGCGGTCAGCATCATGGCTGGAACCTCCTGTGACGGTGGTACTCGTGTTCGCTGCCCGAGGTCTGAACCTCTAGTGGCGGCTACAGATTACCTCGGTCGCGCACCCTGGTAAACGTTCCTCGCGGAAAAATGTTCCCCGCGTCGGCTGCCGGTGGGCCGACCGTCGGGTGCGTGAACCGCGGCCCGGCGGGGCAGGACCGGACCGTGGAGGAGACGACCAACGACTCACCGCACGCCGACGCGCCGTCCGCCGAGCCCTCCGTGTCGCACACGGTCGAGGGGGACACCGCGAGGCTGGTCGTCGGCGGCGAGCTGACCGAGGCCGCGCGCCGGCCACTCGTGCGCACCCTCACCGACCTGCTGCTCGCCGAGCACTCGCTGCAGCGGGTGGAGCTGGACCTGCGTGAGGTCGGCTTCATGAACTCGGCGGGGCTCGCGGTGCTGGTGCAGCTGCAGAAGCTCGGGGTGCCCCGCGGGATCCCCACGGTCCTGGTGCAGCCGCCGTCCTCGGTGTCGCGCCCCCTGCAGCTCACCGGCCTCTGGCACCGCTTCACCGTCGTGACGGACGACGGCCGGGTGGTCACCGAGGCGTCGACCGGCGGGAGCCCCGCGCCGCCGGACCCGCGACACACCTGACCCGGCGCCGGGGCGGCTCCGCGGCCACGGGGCTCCTAGCCTGGCCGGGTGTCGTCCACGCATGCCCACAGCCACGGTCCCGATCCGGACGCGCCCCCGCCCACCGAGGAGGCGCTCGGCCGGCGGCGGCGCGCCGTCTGGTTGATGCTCCTGCTGCTCGTGCCCGTCGGCCTGGCCACGGTCATCGGGCTGATCGCGCTCTGGCCCAGCGGGGAGCCGACCCGGGCGGAACAGGCGGCCGAGCAGGCGCTGCCGCCGGGGACCACCTACCCCGACGGGCGGATCGTCTCGATCGAGACGTTCGACTGCGGCCTCGACCCCGCCGGCCCGCCGCAGACGTGCGCCACCGCCGTGGTGGAGGTCCTCGAGGGCGAGGGTGCCGGGAACTTCGAGCGGGTGGACATGCCGCCGGAGGTGGTCGCCGCCGGCGTCTCGGAGGGGGAGACGCTGGTGCTCACCCGCGACGGGGGCGCCGAGGGTGGCCCGACGTACGCCTTCTGGGACTACGAGCGGAGCACGCCGATCATCGTCCTGGCCGTCGCCTTCGCCCTCGTCGTCGGGCTGGTGGCGCGGCTCCGGGGGCTGGCGTCCCTGGTGGGGTTGGCGTTCGCGTTCTTCGTGCTGCTGCAGTTCGTGCTGCCCGGGTTGCTGAGCGAGGACTCTCCGACGCTGGTCAGCCTGGTCGGCTCCGCGGCGATCATGTTCGTCGTCCTCTACCTGGCGCACGGGTTCTCGGCCCGGACGACCACCGCGCTGGTGGGGACCCTCTTCGGGCTCACCCTGGTCGCGGTCATGGGGTCGCTCGCGGTCTCGGCCGCCCGGCTCACCGGGCTCACCAACGACGAGACCTTCACGCTCCAGCGCTACGACCCGACGCTGAGCTTCTCCGGCCTGGTGCTGGCCGGCATCGTGGTCGCGGGCCTGGGCGTGCTCAACGACGTGACCATCACCCAGGCGTCGGCGATCTGGCAGCTGCACGAGGTCTCCCCGGAGATGACCTGGCGGGAGCTCTACGCCCGCGGCATGGCGGTCGGCCGGGACCACATCGCCTCGACGGTCTACACCATCGTCTTCGCCTACGCCGGGGCGGCGCTGCCCCTCCTCCTGCTGTTCGAGATCTACGCCACGCCCGTCTGGACGCTCATCACCAGCGCAGCCCTGGCCGAGGAGGTCATCCGCACGCTGGTCGGGGCGATCGCGCTGGTGCTCGCCGTCCCGGTGACGACGGCGGCCGGTGCCTTCTTCGCCAAGGCGGCGGACACCCAGGCCGGCACCGCCACGGAGCGAGGGCTGACCGCCCTGCGCACCCGGTTCGCCCGATGAGCCAGGCTGTGCGCGTGACCGACCTGCTCGCCGCCGCCCGGGCGGCCTCCGGCTTCATGCCCGACGACGAGGGCCGCGCCCTGTACGAGGCCGCCCGCGCCATCCCCGTCCCCGGGCCGCTGCTGGAGGTGGGCAGCTGGATGGGCAAGTCGGCCCTCTACCTGGCCGCGGCCGCGCGGGAGACCGGTCGCCAGGTGGTCACCGTCGACCACCACCGGGGCTCCGAGGAGCACCAGCCCGGGTGGGAGTACCACGACCCGTCGCTGGTGGATCCCGCCGTCGGGCGGATCGACACCCTGCCGCGTTTCCGCCGGACCATCGCCGAGGCCGGCGCCGAGGACGTCGTGATCGCCGTCGTCACCCGGTCGGAGACGCTCGCCCCGCTGTGGAGCACGCCGCTCGCGCTGCTGTTCCTCGACGGCAGCCACACCGAGGAGTCCGCGCGCCGCGACCAGGACGCGTGGGTGGCCAAGCTCGCCGTCGGCGGCACGCTCGCCATCCACGACGTCTTCCCCGACCCGGCCGACGGCGGTCAGGCGCCCTACGGCGTCTACCGCCGGGTGCTCGACAGCGGGGAGTTCGACGAGCTGCCGGGCAGCGGGTCGCTGCGGCTGCTGCGCCGCACCGCCTGAGGCGCCCACGCCGCAGACCGCACCGCACGGCCGCCGTCCGCGTGCTGCAGCGCGCGGACGGCGGCCCGTGGGTGAGGTCGGCGCCCACTGCGGAGGCGTCGTCCTGTCGGCACCGGGGTGGAGGATGGCCCGGTGCTCCCACCCGACGACCTCTCCCGCGCGCGGACCGAGGCGCTCGCGCAGATCGAGGCGCTGACCCGCGAGTTCGACGCGATCGTCGCGGCCTCGCAGGCCTCCAACGCCGACGACGAGCACGATCCGGAGGGCGCCACCATCGCGTTCGAGCGCCAGCAGGTGGTCGCGCTGCTGGAACAGGCGCGGCGCCGGCTGGCCGACGTCGATGCCGCGGTCGTCGCCGTGGAGAACGGCACCTACGGCCGCTGCGAGACCTGCGGCCGGCCGATCGCGCCGGAGCGGCTCGCCGCCCGCCCCACCGCCCGCACCTGCATCGACTGCGCCCGCTGAGGCGCCGGCCGCGTGGTCACCCGGGGCCGAACACCCCCGACTGCGTCCAGTCGTCGAGCTCGACCTCGTCGTCGGGCAGCTCGCGTCGCAGATCCCGCAGCAGGCGCGGGCCCTCCGCGGCGAAGCGGGCGCGGGCATCCGGATCGCGCCAGCCGCCGTCCCAGTGGAAATGCTCCTGGAAGAGCTCGTTCCAGGCGGCCAGGCGGGCCGTGAGCTCCTCGGAGAGCCCGAGCCGGCCGGGGTCGGTGAGGCCGACGGTCCACAACGGCCACTCGGCCCCGTAGTCCGTCATCAGCCGGACGTGGCGCCGCCCCTGCCCGTTCTCCACGGCTCGCACGGTAGGCCGGCGGCACCCCGGCCGCACGAGGTCTCAGCTGACGTACCGCCGGGCCTTCGAGTTCCGCTGCGCCTCCTCGAGCGCGGCGAACCGGGCCTCGGCGTGCGGCGGCAGCACCCGCCGCTCGCGCAGCACCCACGGCAACCCGCGGACGGCCTGAGCGAGGCCGCGCGCGGTGATCCGGTCGCGGGGCACGGTGCGCAGCAGGTGCACGGTGCGCCGCAGCGCCGGGCGGAACGGACGCCGCAGCCACGTGGTCCACAGCGTGTTCCGGATGCCGTCGGCCCGCCGCTTGTGCGGATCCCGGGCGGTGCTCGCCTGGTGGTGGAGGGTGAGCTGCTCCAGGTAGCACAGCTCCCAGCCGCGGGCGGCGAGGTCGCCGGCCATCAGCTCCTCCTCGCCCCCGAGCCAGAGCCGGTCGCTGAACCCGCCGACCTCCTCGAACGCCTCCCGGCGCAGCACGGAGGCGCCGGCCAGGAACGAGCCGAGCGCCGGGCCGGGCAGCCAGTCGGCGCCGCGGACGGGGGAGTCGCGCAGCTCGGCGACGATCGGGTCCTCGACACCGCCCGGCTCGACCAGGATCCGGGCGGTGACGACGGCGAGCCGCGGGTGGGCGTCCAGCGTGTCCGCCGCGGTGCGCAGCGCCCCCGGCTCCCACCAGGTGTCGTCGTCGCAGAAGGCGACGTAGGGCGTGTCGAGCCGGGCAACACCCAGGTTGCGGCCGACCGCGCCCAGGTTCTCCGCGCTGGCGATCAGCTCGACCTGCGGGAACTGCTCGCGCACGGCATCGGCGGTGCCGTCGGTCGAGCCGTTGTCCACGACGACGACGTGCGGCTGCTCGGGCAGGGCCACCAGGCGTTCGAGGGCCAGCAGCAGTTCGTCCCGCCGCTGGTGGGTGATGACGACGACGGCCACGCGCGGGTCGGGCCCGGCGGGGCGGTCACCGGTGGCCGCCGCGGGGATCGTGCCGGTCGTGCTCACGCGCGCTCACCGGCCAGCACCCGCAGGTCCGCCCGCACCGCCGGGGGGACCGGTGCCCGTCGGCGGAGGGCGGCCGGGGCGTCGGGCAGCGCCCGCAGCAGGCCCTCGACGCCGGGGCGACCGGCGCGCACGGCCCGCCCGGCCGTCCGGACGACGTCCCGCATGGGGAGCCGCATCGCCGCGGTGAGCAGCCGGCTGCGCCAGATCCCGGTCTGCCGCCGTCCGGGGGCCTCGCGCCGGGGGGACGGGTGGTGGTGCACGGTCACCTCGTCGACGTAGGCCAGCCCCCACCCGGCGGCGGCCAGGTCGAGGGCCAGTCGCTCCTCCTCGCCGGGGAACCGGACCACCGGGTCGAACCCGCCGACGGCCTCGAACGCCTCGGTGCGCACCAGCGCGGCGCAGGCGACGAAGCCCAGCAGCGAGGGGCCGGGCAGGTCCCGCGCGGTGCCGAGGGGGCTCGCGGCCATCTCCGCGCAGACCGGGTCGAGCCGCTCCTCGGGCCCGACCAGGATGCGGGCGTTGAGGAGGGCCAGCCGGGGGTGGGCCCGCATGATCGCCACCGCGCGGGCGAGGTCGCCCGGTGCCCACCACGAGTCGTCGTCGGCGAAGGCGATGAACGGGGTGCGGGCGCGCGCGGCACCCAGCGTCCGGCCGTGGGCGCCCTCGTTGCGGTCCAGCGGCAGCAGCGTCACCTCGGGGTGCGCCTGGCGCACCGCGTCCACGGTGCCGTCGGTGGAGGCGTTGTCGACGAGCACCACCGGGGCCTCGTGACGCGGCAGCGTCGCCAGCAGGTCCTCGCGGCGGTTGCGGCTCGCGACGACGACGGTCACGTCGGGGGAGGGAGCCCGGTCGGTCGGGGAGGGCGCGGTCACGGGGTCACCGTGCCCGCGCCTCCGGCCAGCCAATCAGCGGTCGGAGTGGCGTCCGCCATGCCCGCTGCCGGCAGCGCCCAGGGGTCGCCGAACAGCCCGCTGGCGGGGGAGGCGCCGCAGAGGGCGTCGGCCGCCAGCAGCACGGCCGCGGCGGTCCACGTGGTGCGCTCGACCGGCCACCGCGCGTCGTCCGGGTAGACGAACCCGGTCCAGTAGGAGCCGTCGTCGTCCCGCAGGTGCTGCATCGCGGCCACCTGCTCGAGGGCGGCGTCGCGCTGCCCGGCGACGACCAGGGCCAGCGCGAGCTCGCAGGTCTCGGCCCCGGTCACCCACGGCCGGTCCGCGACGCAGCGGATGCCGAGACCCGGGACGACGAACCGGTGCCAGTCGCCGGCCAGCCGGTCGCGGGCCGCGGCACCGGTGACGGCGCCGCCGAGCACCGGGTAGTACCAGTCCATGGAGTAGCGGGACCGGTCGGCGAACGCCTCCGGTCGCCGGCGGAGGGCCGTGCCGAGGTCGGCGACGGCCAGCTCCCAGTCCGGCTGGGCCTCGCCGGCCAGCTCGGCCAGCGCCAGGCCGCAGCGCAGCGCCTGGAACAGGCTGGCGTTCCCGGTGAGCAGCGCGAGGTCGTCGGGGGTGCCGTCGGGCCGCAGCGCCCACGAGACCGCTCCGCCGGGCAGCTGCATCCGGGTCACCAGGTCCAGGCCGGCCCGCACCGCCGGCCACAGCTCGGTGACCAGCTGCTCGTCCCCGGAGACCAGCCAGGAGTGCCAGAGCCCGACGGCGAGGTAGCCGGCGTGGTTGCTCTCCGCGGCGGGTGCGGACTCCTCGCCGCCGCGGTACTCGGCCGCCCAGCTGCCGTCCGCCCGCTGCCGGCCGGCCAGCCACCGGTAGGCGGCCGCCGCCCGGGCGTGCTCGCCACCCAGGTCCAGCGCCATCGCCGCCTCGACGGAGTCCCAGGGGTCCAGCTGCCCGGTGGCGAACCAGGGGAGCGCGCCGTCGCGATGCTGCTCGCCGGCGATCCAGGCGACCGTCTGCCGCACCTGGTCGGCGCCGAGCACCCCGGGCAGCTCGGGCAGCACCGGGCCGCCCCGGTCAGCGGGCCGCAGCGGACCGCTCCAGGTCCAGCCCGGCCGCCGCGGCCGCGCCGGCCCCGGCCGGCTTGTCGGCGTAGACGACGAAGCTCTTGCCGATCAGCGGGTCGAGGACGCGCTCCAGCGCCCGGGTGAGCCAGGGACGCGTGGTGAGGTCCCAGACCAGCAGCCGGTGGTAGGCCCGGACCGCGGCGGTGTCCTTCTCGACACCGACGGCGCACTTGAGCCACCAGTACGGGGCGTGGAGGGCGTGCGCGTGGTGGCTCGCCCCCGGGACCAGGCCGGCGGTGGCCAGGCGGGCGCGCAGCACCTCGCCGCGGTAGATGCGGATGTGGCCGCCCTCGTTGGCGTGGTACTCGTCCGACAGCGCCCAGCACACCCGCTCGGGGCCGTAGCGCGGCACGGTCACCGCCACCCGGCCACCGGGCTTGAGGACGCGCACGATCTCGGCCATCGCCGCGGCGTCGTCCGGGATGTGCTCGAGCACCTCCGAGGCCATCACCCGGTCGACGCTCGCGTCGGGGAAGGGCAGATGCAGCAGGTCGCCGCGCACCACCTCGAAGCGCGCACCGGCCGGGGCCTCGCCGGCCTCGGCGATCGCGCCGAGCCAGCGCTTCGTCGTCTCGACCTCGTGCCGGCCCCAGTCGACGGCGACCACGCGCGCGCCGCGGCGGTAGGCCTCGAAGGCGTGCCGCCCCTCGCCGCAGCCCAGGTCGAGGACGGTCATCCCCGGGCGCAGGTCGAGCCGGTCGTAGTCGACGGTCAGCACGGGGTTCCCTTCCGGTCCAGCGTCTCGGCGTACCACTCGGCGGTGCGCGCGGCCGTGGCCCGCCAGGTGTAGGTGTCCAGGACCCGCCGGCGGCCGGCGCGCCCCAGCTGCTCGGCCAGCGAGGGGGAGTCGAGCACCAGCTGCAGGGCGGCGGTCAGCTCGCCGACGTCACCGGCGCGCACCCGCAGCCCCGCCTTCGTGCCGACCACCTCGGGCAGCGCACCGGCGTCGGTGGTCACCAGCGGGGTCGCGCACGCCATGGCCTCCACGGCAGGCAGCGAGAACCCCTCGTAGAGGGAGGGGATCGCCACGACGCTCGCCCGCTGGAACAGCTGGGTCAGCTCCGCCTCGGGCACCGGGCCGGTGAAGCGGACGGCGTCGCGCAGCCCCAGCCGGTCCAGCGCCGCCTCGGCGGGACCGCCGGGCCGGGCGGAGCCCACGACGGTGAGCCGCACGGGTCGCTCCGTGCGCAGCTTCGCCAGCGCCTCGAGCAGGTGCACCAGCCCCTTGAGCGGCACGTCGGCGCTGGTGACCGCGAGGATCGAGTCGGGCTCACGGGGCTGCCCGGCCGGCGGCGGGGTGAACTGGTCGGGGTCGATCCCCACCGGGATGACGCTCATCCGCTCCGGCGCCAGCCCCATGCGGGCGGCGATGTCACGGCGGGAGTTCTCCGACACCGTGGTGACGGCATCCAGCCGCTGGACCACCCGCGCCTGCATGCGGGTGAAGGCGTACCACCGCCGCAGGGTGAGCTTGCGGCGCAGCGTCGGGGCCGCGGCCAGCTCGAGGTCGCGGTCGATGGCGATCGGGTGGTGCACCGTCGCCACCGTGGGCACGCCGGCCCGCACCAGCCGGAGGAGGCCGTAGCCCAGCGACTGGTTGTCGTGCACCACGTCGAACTCGTCCCGCCGGGGCAGCAGGTGGCGGGCGGCGCGCAGGCTGAACGTCAGCGGCTCGGGGAAGCCGGCGGTGCACATCGTGGCCCACTCCGCCACGTCGACCCAGTCGCGGATCTCCGACGGGCGCGGGGTGCGGAAGGGATCGGGCTCCCGGTAGAGGTCCAGGCTCGGCACGCGGGTGAGCGGCACGCCCTGGTCGAGCTCGGGGTAGGGCTGACCGCTGAGCACCTCGACACGGTGACCGAGCTCGCGCAGCTCGCGGGAGAGCGCCCGGACGTAGACGCCCTGGCCGCCGCCGTGCGGCTTGCTGCGGTAGGACAGCAGTGCAATGCGCAACGACCGTCCCATGGACCGGACTCTAACGATCGCGCACCGGACGACGGCTACCAGCCGGTAGCCGGACCACCCGGCCGGTCGACGCCGGGCCTGGCACAGTTCCCGCATGATTCGTCACGTCGTGCTCTTCACCTGGTCCCCGGATGCCGACGCCGAGCGGCGGGCGCAGACCATCGAGGCGCTGCGCGGGCTGCGGCGCACGGTCGGCGGGATGACGTCGCTGGTGGTCGCCGACGACGCGGGCCTGGTCGACGGCAACGCCGACACCGTGCTGATCGCCGAGTTCCCCGATGTCGAGGCCTTCCGCCACTACGCGCAGGACCCCGTGCACCTGGCGGTCATCGCCGACCACGTGCGGCCCATCCTGGCCTCGCGGACGGCGATCCAGCACCGGATCTGAGGGGCGGTGCGGTGCCCGCCGACTAGCGTCTTCGCCATGACCTCCGCACAGCGCCTCCCCGGCCGGCACCGTCGTTCCGGCGCCCTGCTGGCCGGGGCGGCCGCCGTCGTGCTGCTGACCGGCTGCGGCGGCGGGGACGCCTCGGACCGCACCGCCGCGGCCGCCTCCTCGGCGGCGGAGGCCTCCGCCGCGCAGGCGACGGAGGCGCCCGATCTGGCCTCTGGGCTGCTGCCCGCCGACGCCTTCGGTCCCGACGCCACCGTGGTGGCGGTGTCGCCGGAGCAGCTGCGCCTGGGCGCGGGCATCGCGGCCGCCGCGCCGGACGTGCAGATCACCCCGGACAGCTGCCGGGCCGCCGTGGACGGCACCCAGCCCGATCTGGCGGCGTTCGAGGACGTCGCCGCGCAGAGCGCGACCACCGGATCGGCGACGACGGTGCAGATGCTGGTGCGCGGCGGACCGCTGGACGGCGCCGTCGCGCAGATGGCCGACGCCGCCGAGCGCTGCCCCGAGGCGCAGCTCGCCTCCCCGCAGATCGGTGAGGCGGCGGTCTCCTTCGAGAACCTCCCGGTGGCCGACCTGGGTGACGGCTCGGCCCTCGTGCGCTACACGACCGCGATCACCGCCCCCGACGGTTCTCGGGTGACCGTGCCGACGCTGATCGGGGCGGTGGAGGACGACGACCGGCTGCTCCTCCTGGTGTCCCTGGACACCGGGCTCGCCGGCGCCACACCGGCCGACCCGGCACCCTTCGCCGAGCTGCTCCAGCAGGCCTACGAGACGCAGGCCGACGCGCTGGGCTGAGCCGGCCGCCGGCCACGCCGGCCATGCCACGACGGCCCGGCGCTCCGGGCCGTCCCGGGGGTTGCCCTGTCCCGGGGGAGGGGGCGACACGGGTAGCGGCCTCGGGGGGGGGGGGGGGGGCCGCGCCCCCGGGGGGGGGCCCGCCCCCGACTGCGCGCGGAGGGCCCCGCCGGTCAGATCCCGGCGGCCAGCCGGTGGTACGCGGCGCTCCAGCGCAGCTCCTTGGCCAGCGACCGGCGGGTGGTGTCGCCGTCGATGACCACGAGCTCCACGCCGAACACCTCGGCGAGGTCGGTGAGCACGTCGGCGTCCAGCGCGGTGGACAGCACCGTGTGGTGCGGGCCGCCGGCGGTCAGCCAGCCCTCGGTGGAGGTCGCGAAGTCCGGCCGCGGCTCCCAGACCGCCCGGGCCACGGGCAGGTTCGGCAGCGGCTCGGACGGCGGGACGACGTCGACCTCGTTGGCCACCCAGCGGAACCGGTCGCCGAGGTCGGCCCAGCCGATGACGACCCCCTCGCCGGGAGCGGCGGTGAAGACCAGGCGGGCGGGGTCCTCGCGGCCGCCGATCGAGAGCGGGTGCACCTCGAGCCGGGGCCGCTCGCCGGAGATCGTCGGGCAGACCTCGAGCATGTGCGCGCCGAGGATCTTCGGCCGGTCGGAGGCCAGGTCGTAGGTGTAGTCCTCCATGAACGACGTGCCACCCGGCAGGCCGGCCGCGGCCACCTTGAGCACCCGCAGCAGGGCGGAGGTCTTCCAGTCGCCCTCCCCGCCGAAGCCGAAGCCGTCGGCCATGAGGCGCTGCACGGCCAGCCCGGGCAGCTGGCGCAGTCCGCCGAGGTCCTCGAAGTTGGTGGTGAAGGCCCCGAACCCACCCTCGGTGAGGAACTGCCGCAGCGCCAGCTCGATCCGCGCCTGGTAGCGGACCGAGTCGTGCCGCTCCCCGCCCGGCCGGACGTCGGCGGCCAGCTCGTAGAGGTCGCCGTACTCCTGCACCAGCGCGTCGACGTCGGCGTCGGCCACCTGGTCGACCACGGCGACCAGGTCGTTGACCCCCCAGGTGTTCACCGACATGCCGAAGCGGAGCTGCGCCTCGACCTTGTCGCCCTCGGTCACGGCGACGTCGCGCATGTTGTCGCCGAAGCGGGCCAGCTTGAGGTTCCGGGCGGCCGCGGCCCCGGCGGCCGCGCGCACCCAGGAACCCACCCGTGCCCGCACCGCGGGGTTGTCCACGTGGCCGGCGACGGTGGTGCGCGGCTGGCGCAACCGGGTGAGGACGAACCCGTACTCGCGGTCGCCGTGGGCGGCCTGGTTGAGGTTCATGAAGTCCATGTCGATCGTCGCCCACGGGAGGGCGGCGTCGGCCTGGGTGTGCAGGTGCAGCAGTGGCTTGCGCAGGGCGTCGATCCCGGCGATCCACATCTTGGCCGGCGAGAAGGTGTGCATCCAGGTGATCACCCCGATGCAGGACGGGTCCTCGTTGGCCTCGCCCATCGCCCGGCGGATGGCGCCGGCGTCGGTGAGCACCGGCTTCCACACCACCTCGGCGGGAATCTCGGCGGCCGCGTCGAGCGCGACCGCCACCCGGCGGGACTGGTCGGCCACCTGCTGCAGCGTCTCCTCCCCGTACAGCCCCTGGCTGCCCGTGAGGAACCACACCTGCGCCCCGGCGTAGGGGTCCTGTGCCACGAAGTCGTCCTTCCTCAGCGCTGTCCGTAGACGTTCTGGTAGCGCGCGTAGAGCGAGTCGATGTCCGACTGCGCGATGGGGATCGGCTCGCCCAGCTGCCGGGACAGGTGCACGGTGCGGGCGACGTCCTCGGTCATGACGGCCGCCTTGACGGCGGCCCGGGCGTCCCGGCCGATGGTGAAGACGCCGTGGTTCTGCATCAGGACGGCGGGTGAGCGCGACCCCGACAGCGTGGCGACGACGCCCTGACCGATCGAGTCGTCCCCGATCAGCGCGAAGGGGCCCACCGGGATCGGGCCGCCGAACTCGTCGGCCATCGCCGTCAGCACGCACGGGATCTCCTCGCCGCGCGCGGCCCAGGCCGCGGCGTACGGGCTGTGCGTGTGCACCTGGCCCCCGACCTCCGGCATGTGCCGGTAGACGTAGGCGTGGGCGGCGGTGTCCGACGAGGGCGCCTTGACCCCGTCGACGACGGCGCCGTCCAGGTCGCAGACGGTGATGCCCTCCCAGGTCAGCTCGTCGTAGGAGACGCCGCTGCCCTTGATGACGAACAGGTCCTCGCCGGGCACGCGGGCCGAGACGTTCCCGGCGGTCCAGGTGACCAGCTCGTACCGGGTCAGCTCGCCGTGCAGCGCGGCGACGTGCTCGCGCAGTTCCCGGTGGGTGCCGCGCTCGGTCAGGGTCGGGCTGCTCATGCCAGGTGCTCCTCCTTCGGGACGGGGGAGGTCGTCGGGGCGTCGGCGGCCCGTCCGCGGCCGACTCCCACGTGGTCGACGGCGGCCTGCTCGACCGGCAGGCCGGCGACGTACCGCTCCATGAACGCGTCGAAGCCCGCGACGTCGACCGGGTCGGGCTCGGCGGTCTGCAGGCTGGTGCCGGCGAAGACCGCGGTGTCCAGGTAGTCGGCCAGGCCCTGCTCCGGGGAGCGACCGGTCGCGAAGGCGGCGAGGACGGCCATGCCCCAGGCACCCCCCTCACCGGCGACGTCGCCGACGGAGACCGGGGTGTCGGTCGCGGCGGCCAGGAAGCGCTGGGCGACGCCCTCGGTCTTGAACATGCCGCCGTGGGCGAACATCCGGTCCAGCCGCACGCCCTCGGCCTTCTGCAGGACGTCCATGCCGATCCGGAGCGTGGCCAGGGAGGAGAACAGGTGGGTGCGCATGAAGGTGCCCAGGTCCAGCCTGCTGTCCGGCGACCGCAGGAAGAGCGGCCGCCCCTCCTCCAGACCGGTGATCGGCTCCCCGGAGAGGTAGTTGTAGGCGAGCATCCCGCCGCAGTCGCTCTGCCCGTCCAGCGCGGCGGTGAAGAGTGTCTCGAAGACCTTCCCCGGCTCGGCGTCGGCACCCAGCGCCCGGGCGAACTCGGTGAACAGCCCGGCCCACGCGTCCAGCTCGCTGGCGCCGTTGTTGCAGTGCACCATCGCCACCGGGTCGCCGGCCGGTGTGGTGACCAGGTCCAGCTCGCGGTGCACCGCGGCGAGCTCCCGCTCGAGCACCACCATGGCGAAGATCGACGTCCCGGCGGAGACGTTGCCGGTGCGCGGCGCGACCGAGTTCGTGGCGACCATGCCGGTGCCCGCGTCGCCCTCCGGGGGGCAGAGCGGGATGCCGGGGCGCAGCCGCCCGGCCGGGTCGAGGAGCCGCGCGCCCGCCGCGGTGAGCGTGCCGGCCGGCTGGCCGGCGACGGCGATGGCCGGCAGCAGCTCGGCGAGGGTGACCTCCACCCCGGCCTCGGCGGCCAGCTGGTCGAACCGGGCCAGCATCGCGGCGTCGTAGCCGCCGGTGGTGGCGTCGATGGGGAACATGCCGCTGGCGTCCCCCACGCCGAGCACCCGCTCCCCGGTGAGCTGCCAGTGCACGTAGCCGGCGAGGGTGGTCAGGTGGTCGAGCCGGGCAAGGTGCTCCTCGCCGTCCAGGACCGCCTGGTAGAGGTGCGCGACGCTCCACCGGTGCGGGATGTTGACGCCGAACTCCGCGCTGAGCCGCTCGGTGGCCCGCCCCGTGTTGGTGTTGCGCCAGGTGCGGAACGGCGCGAGCAGCTCACCCCGGGCGTCGAAGGCCAGGTAGCCGTGCATCATCGCCGACACCCCGAGCGCACCGGCTCCGGTCAGCTCGACCCCGTGGCGGCGCCGCACGTCCTCGGCCAGGGCCGCGACGCTCTCCTGCACGCCCGACCAGACGGCGTCCAGCGAGTACGTCCACACGCCGTCGACCAGCCGGTTCTCCCAGTCGGAGCTGCCGACGGCGAGCGGAGCGTGGTCCGGGCCGATCAGCACCGCCTTGATCCGCGTCGACCCGAGCTCGATGCCCAGCGCCGTGCGGCCCGCGGTGATCGCCTCGCCGGGGTCCGTGCCGGCACCGGCGCCGGCCGTCACGGCGTCCGCCTGCTGGCCCATCGGGTCTCCTCCGGGTGATTTGTGAGCGTTCACATCAGCCTCTCACGGCGGGCGGGGAGCCCGCACTGGCCCGCACCACCAGGCTCGGCGGGACAGGGTCGGGATGCGGGGACTCGCCCCGGATGCGGCCGAGCACCAGGTCCACGCCCCGTCGGCCGAGCTCGGCGAAGTCCTGCCGGATCGTGGTCAGCGGCGGCACGAAGTACGGGGCCTCGGGCAGGTCGTCGAAGCCCACGACGCTCACGTCGCCCGGCACGGTGAGCCGGGCGTCGTGCAGCGCCGCCAGCAGACCCAGGCTCATCTGGTCGTTGGCCGCGAAGACGGCGGTTATCTGCTCCCCCGCGCGCCGCCGGGCCACGAGCTCCTCGCCGGCGGCGTATCCGGAAGCCGGCGTCCAGTCGCCGCGCGGCAACTCCTCGGGCAGCCACGCACCGGCGGCCGCGAGCTCCGCGCGCCACCCGTCGGCGCGACCGCGGGACTCCTGGGAGTCCGCCGGGCCGGGCAGGTGGTGCACCGTCGCGTGCCCCAGGTCCAGCAGGTGCCGCACCGCCGCCCGCGCCCCGGCCTCCTGGTCGATCGCGACGGCCGGCCGCCCGTCCGCCCCGCCCACCTGGACGGCGACCAGGGGGACCGGCGGCTCGAGCCGGCTCACCGCGTCGGCGGCGTCGTCGTAGGTGGACAGCGCCACGACCGCGTCGACACCCTGGGCCACCAGGTTGTCGACCGACTCCCGCATGGCGTCGGCGGTGGCCTCGTCGAGGATCGCCACCGACAGCGCGTACCCGGCCGCCCGGGCGGCCCGCTCCAGGCCGATCATCATCTGCGCCGGGCCGTACTGGGCGATGTTGACCGTGACCAGGCCGATCGTGCGGGTGGTGCCGGTGACCAGCGCCCGGGCCGCCCGGTTCGGGCGGTACCCGAGCTCGGCGATCGCCCGCTGGACCCGCTCGCGGGTGAGGGGCGCGACGCTCGGGTGCCCGTTGATGACCCGGGAGACCGTCTGGTGCGACACCCCCGCCCGCGCGGCCACGGCGGCCAGCCCCGGGGGACGGGACCCCACGACCTCGGCTGTCACGCCCGCTCCTCCCTCGTTGCCCGGCACGGTCCTCCGCAGGCGCCGCCGCCGGTCAGCGCGAGGCGCCGGCGCGCCGCTTGTTGTAGACGTCGAAGGCCACGGCGAGCAGGAGCACGAGGCCCTTGACGACCATCTGCACCTGCTGCTCGATCCCCATGAGCTGCATGCCGTTGGTCATCACCGCCATGATCAGCCCGCCGACCATGGCGCCGACCACCGTGCCCACGCCGCCGGTCACCGCGGCACCGCCGATGAAGGCCGCCGCGATGGCGTCGAGCTCGAACATCTCACCCGCTGCGGGCTGGGCCCCGTTCATGCGCGAGGAGTAGATGATCCCGGCGATCGCGGCGAGGAAGCCCATGTTGACGAAGATCCAGAAGTTGACCTTCTTGACCTTCACCCCGGAGAGCATCGCCGCCGGCAGGTTCCCACCGATCGCGTAGACCTGCCGCCCGAACACCGTGCGGGTGGTGACCAGGCCGTAGACCAGCACCAGGACGGCCAGGATGATCAGCACGATCGGCAGGCCGCGGGAGTTCGCGAGCTGCCAGGCGAACGCCATCACGACGACGCCGACGGCGACCACCTTGAGGACGAACAGGCCGAGGCTCTCGACCGGCTGGTCGTAGCGGATGCGCGCCGACCGGGCCCGCCAGCCGCTGACCGCGTAGCCGGCCACCG
Organism: Blastococcus sp. SYSU DS0753; assembly: GCF_054051175.1. Classification (NCBI taxonomy): domain Bacteria; kingdom Bacillati; phylum Actinomycetota; class Actinomycetes; order Geodermatophilales; family Geodermatophilaceae; genus Blastococcus; species Blastococcus sp. SYSU DS0753. Next base: position 34,623 of record NZ_JBJHAT010000020.1, read on the forward strand.
CGACCGCACCGATCAGCAGGGTGAACGCGTCGTAGCCGTAGCCGCCGAGCCAGCCGTTGATGAAGCCGGTGGCGATCTGCCCGTACTCGCGGGGGAAGGGCGAGAGCGAGACGTTGTCCAGGACCTGCAGGGTGAGGCCGCGGAACAGCAGCATGCCGGCGAGGGTGACGATGAACGCCGGGATGCCGACGTAGGCCACCCAGAGGCCGTGCCAGGCGCCGACGGCGATGCCGACGGCGAGCGCGGCCACGATGCCGACCCAGTACGGGAAGCCCTGCTGGATCACCAGCACGGCCGAGACCGCACCGGTGAGCGCGACCACGGAACCGACCGAGAGATCGATGTGCCCGGCGATGATCACGATCACCATGCCGATGGCCAGCACCAGGATGTAGGAGTACTGGAGGACCATGTTGGACAGGTTTCCGGGGCTCAGCGAGTCCCCGCCGGTGAGGACCGCGAACAGGGCCACGATCGCCACGAAGGCGATGTAGATGCCGCTGGTGCGCAGGTTCGCGGTGACCAGGCCCAGCAGCCCGCCGCCCCGCGCGTCCTCCTTCGCCTGCTGCGCGGCGCCCGGCGCCGGCGTGATCTCCTCGGTCTGCGGCACGGTCTTGGTCACGCCGCGACCTCCTTGTCCTGGGTCATGAGCTCCATCAGGTTCTCCTGGGTCGCCTCGCGCACGGGCAGCTGACCGGTGATCCGGCCGGCGGAGAGGGTGTAGATGCGGTCGCAGATGCCGAGCAGTTCGGGCAGCTCCGACGAGATGACGACGACGGCCTTCCCGTCGGCCACCAGACGGTTGATGATCGTGTAGATCTCGTACTTCGCGCCGACGTCGATGCCGCGCGTCGGCTCGTCGAGGATGAGCACCTCGGGGTCGGTGTACAGCCACTTGGACAGCACGACCTTCTGCTGGTTGCCGCCCGAGAGCTTGCCCACGACGGCGGAGACCGTCGGCGCCTTGATGTTCATGCTGCGCCGGCTGGCCTCGGCGACCTTGGTCTCCTCGTTGGCGTTCACCCAGCCCCGGCGGGAGAGCTTGCCGAGGGCGGCGGCGGAGACGTTGCGCCGGATGTCCTCGATCAGGTTGAGGCCGTAGTGCTTGCGGTCCTCGGTGGCGTAGGCGATGCCGTGGTCGATCGCCTCCGGGACGTTGCGGGCCTGGATCTCCTTGCCGTGCATGTACAGCCGGCCGGAAATGTTGCGGCCCCAGGAGCGGCCGAAGATGCTCATCGCCAGCTCGGTGCGCCCGGCGCCCATCAGCCCGGCGATGCCGACCACCTCGCCGGCGCGCACGTCGAAGCCGGCGCCGTCGACGACCTTGCGGTCCTGGGTGGGGTGCCACACGGTCCAGTCCTCGACCCGGAGCACCTCCTCCCCGGGGTGCGACTCGCGGTCGGGGTAGTAGCTCTCCAGATCGCGGCCGACCATCCCGCGGATGATCCGGTCCTGGGTGACCTCGCCGGCGTGCAGGTTGAGCGTCTCCACCGTCTTGCCGTCGCGGATGACCGTGACGTTGTCGGCGATCGCGGTGATCTCACCGAGCTTGTGCGAGATCATGATGCAGGTGATGCCGCGCCCCTTGAGGTCGCGGAGCAACCCCAGGAGGTGCGCGGAGTCGGTGTCGTTGAGGGCGGCGGTGGGCTCGTCGAGGATGAGCAGCCGCACGTTCTTCGACAGCGCCTTCGCGATCTCGACCAGCTGCTGCTTGCCGACGCCGAGCTGGCCGACCGGCGTCTCGGGGTTCTCCCGCAGGCCCACCGACCGCAGCAGCGCCTCGGCCTCGGCGTGCGCGCGGTTCCAGTCGATCAGGCCGCCGCGGCCGCGGCGCTCGTTGCCGAGGAAGATGTTCTCGGCGATCGAGAGGTAGGGGACCAGCGCCAGCTCCTGGTGGATGATCACGATCCCCACCTGCTCGCTGTCCCGGATGCCGCTGAAGGCGACCGGCTGACCGTCGAAGACGATCTCGCCGTCGTAGCTGCCCGCCGGGTACACGCCCGAGAGCACCTTCATCAGGGTGGACTTGCCGGCTCCGTTCTCCCCGCAGATCGCGTGGATCTCGCCGGCGCGAACCGCGAGGTTCACGTCCTCCAGCGCCTTGACCCCGGGAAAGGTCTTGGTGATGGAGCGCATCTCCAGGATGTTGTCCATGGGACTCCGTCGTCCTCGGTGCTGAGTGGGTCACGGTGCTGGGCGGTGCACGGAACTGCTGGATGGTGCCCGGTCGGGCCCGGCGGCGAGAACGCGGCGCCGAGCCCGACCGGTCGTGCGGGGTGCTGCCGAGGAGCGCGGGTCAGCTGGTCTGACCGGCGGCGACCTCGTCGGCGGTGTAGTAACCGGAGTCGATCAGGACCTGCTCGATGTTCTCCTTGGTAACCGTCTCCACCGGGAGCAGGTACGACGGCACGACCTTCACGCCGTTGTGGTAGCTCTCGGTGTCGTTGGCCTCGGGCTCCTCGCCCTCCAGGTAGGCCTGGGCGGCCGCGACGGCCTGCTCGGCCAGCAGCCGGGTGTCCTTGAAGATCGTCGAGTACTGGATCTCGTCGTCGATCAGCTTGACGGAGGCGATCTCGGCGTCCTGACCGGTGATGATCGGCATCGGCCGCTCCGGGGCGGTGATCGTCGGGCCGTAGCCGGCGTTCTCCAGGGCGGTGATGATGCCGCGGGACAGGCCGTCGTAGGGCGAGAGGACGCCGTTGAGGACGGTGCCGCTGTTGTACGTGGAGGTCAGCAGGTCCTCCATGCGCCGCTGCGCGCCCTCCTGCGCCCAGCGCAGGATCGCGGCCTGCCCGATGTCGGTCTGCCCGGACGGGACGACCAGCGTGCCGTCGTCGATCAGCGGCTGCAGCACCGACATGGCGCCGTCCCAGAAGAAGTGCGCGTTGTTGTCGTCCAGCGAGCCGGCGAACAGCTCGACGTTGAACGGACCGGCGGCGTCGGTGCGCTCGCCGTTCTCGTCCAGGACGCCGAGGCCCTTGAGCAGGGACTCGCCCTGGGCGACGCCGACCTTGAAGTTGTCGAAGCTGACGTAGAAGTCGACGTTCTCGGTGTCGCGGATGAGCCGGTCGTAGGAGATGACCGGGATGCCCTCGGCGGCGGCGTTGGCGAGCTGGCTGGTCAGCGCGGTGCCGTCGATGGCGGCGACGATCAGGGCGTCGACGCCCTGGGTGATCATCGTGTCGATCTGCTGCGCCTGGGTCGGGATGTCGTCGTTGGCGTACCGCAGCTCGACGTCGTACCCGGCCTCGGTCAGCTGCTCCTCGACGTTCTCGCCGTCGGCGATCCAGCGCTCGGAGGTCTGCGTCGGCATCGAGACGCCGATCGACAGGTCCTCCGGGTTGGCGTTGGCCGTGTCGTTGGTGCTGCCGGCGCCCTCGCCGCCGCACGCCGCCAGACCGAGCGCCAGGGTGGCGCCCAGTGCGGTCAGGCCGAGCTTCTTGCTCACATGGGCCTCCTCGTTGAAGCTTCTGCCGCCGTCGCGTCGGCGCTCAGGCCCGCGTCTGCGGACCCGTCTATGTGAGCGCTAACACGAGCCGCCGTCAAGTGCGGTTCGCGTCACGGTCGCGTAACGACACGTCCATCCGCCGGACACCGGGCAGCGCCGTCCGGGCAGGCGCACGCCCGGCCGCCAGCGCGTTCTCCCCGCCGGGCGGCCGGTACGGGCGGTCACCGGGCGGGCCGCTCCCGGGCGCGTCGGTTGCGCGGCGTCACCCGTTCGTGCGCCCCGCAGCCGGCTACCGCAGGGTGATCTGGCGGGAGAGCAGCCCGGCGCGGGCGCGCCGCTCGTCGGCGGTCAGCGGGGCCGTCTCGGCCAGGGCGGCCTCGAGCCGGCTCTGGAACTCGGTCGCCGGTGCGGCCCAGTCCTCGGCCGGGGTGTCGGCCGGCAGGTCCCACACCGGGACGACGAGACCGTGGGCGCGGAAGGCGCCGGCGTAGCGGGTGCCCTCACCGAGGAGGATCTGCTCGGACGCCGACAGGCGGGCCAGCGCGTCGAGCAACTGCTCCTCCTTCTCCGGCCGCACCCAGCGCAGGTGCGCCCGCTCGCTGCCCGGGCGCACCCAGTAGGCGGCCTCCAGCCCTTCCAGCCGGACGGTGGGCAGGATCGCCTCGTTGGCCTGGGTCAGGCCGGCGCGCGCGGCGGGGCTGGGGTCGGTGCCCTCCAGCCAGAAGTCGAAGCTGTCGTGCACGGTCACCTCGAGCGGCGCGGTGAGGTCGAGCACCTCCTGCAGCCGTGGGCCGGCCGAGCCGGTGCCACCGATGGGGCCCGGGTCCACCGGCGCGCCCGCGGGGGCCTCCAGCGCGGCGGCGACGGCGGTGCCGAGGTCGCGGCTGACGTCGTCCGACGACGTCGCCAGCTGGGCGCCGACGAGGATCTGGCCGTTGGCGCGCACCAGAGCGGGGGCGCCGCCGGGCAGCACGCTGGCCAGGGTGAGCTCGCGCCCGTCGGCCGAGCGCAGCGTCGCCGTCGCCGCCGGGACGAGCTCGCGCAGCGCCACCCAGTCGGCCTCGCCGGGCAGGCCCTCGAACGGCCGGACGACCGGCGGGGCGTACCCGGAGCCGTGGCAGTGCTTGTAGCGGCGGCCCGACCCGCAGGGGCAGGGCGCCTTCGGGTTCACGCCCTCCGGCGCGGCAGCGGGGGCGGACGAGCGCTTGCGGGAAGCCATGCGGGTCAGCGTATGTGGCGGGGTGCGGGGCCCCGCCCCGAGGCCGCGGGCGCCGGGGGACGCGGCCTCGAAGCCGAGTTCGTCTCACTCGTCGGCGGGCCCGCGGGTGCCGGACGCCGCGGGCGGGCTCCTAGGCTTCCCGGCGTGTCCCCGGCCGTCGACGCGCTCGACCTCACCGCCCCCTCGTTCGTCGCCGACCCGTACCCGGCGTTCGCGCGGGCCCGGGCGCAGGCGCCGGTGCAGTGGCACGAGGGGCTGGGACTCTGGTTGGCGTTCACCCACGCGGAGTCCAACGCCGTGCTGCGCGACCGCCGGCTGGGCCGCATCTGGGCGGACAAGGAGCCGGCCGACCGGTTCGAGAGCTTCAACCTCATCCACCGCAACGCCATCCTGGAGATGGAGCCGCCGGACCACACCCGGCTGCGGCGGCTGATCACCAGCGCGTTCGCCCGCGGGCACGTGGAGCGGCTGCGCCCGTGGGTGGAGGAGCTGGCCGGCCGGCTGGCCGACGAGCTGGTCGAGCGCTCGGCCGGGTCGACGCCGGTCGACCTGCTCACCGGCATGGCCGAGCAGCTGCCGGTCGCGGTGATCGCCGAGCTGCTGGGCGTGCCCGAGGCCGACCGCCCGCTGCTGCGGCCGTGGTCGAACGCGATCGTGAAGATGTACGAGTACGGGCGCACGGCAGCCGTCGAGGAGGCGGCCGAGCGCGCGGCGGACGAGTTCGTCACCTACCTGCGGCAGCTGGCCGCCGAGCGCCGTACCGCCCCCGGCGAGGACCTGCTCTCCCACCTGGTGTCCGTCCGGGACGCCGACGGCGACCGGCTGACCGAGGACGAGCTGGTCACCACCTGCATCCTGCTGCTCAACGCCGGCCACGAGGCCACGGTGAACGTCACCGGCAACGGCATGCTGGCGCTCCTGCGCCACCCCGACCAGCTGGCTGCCCTCCGCGCGGAGCCGGGTCTGCGCCCCGCGGCGCTGGAGGAGCTCATGCGCTTCGACCCGCCGCTGCAGCTGTTCGAGCGCACCGCCACCGCGGACGTGGAGCTCGGCGGCGTGACCGTGGCCGAGGGGCAGAAGATCGCCGCCCTCCTCGGCGCGGCGAACCACGACCCCACCGTCTTCGCCGACCCCGAGACCCTCGACGTCCGCCGTAGCGACAACCCGCACATCGCGTTCGGTGCGGGCATCCACTTCTGCATCGGGGCGCCCCTGGCCCGGGTCGAGCTGCAGGCCACCTTCGGCGCGCTGCTGGACCGGACGTCGGTGCTCGAGCTCGGCGGTGAGCCGGTGCGCCGTCCCGAGTTCGTCATCCGCGGCCTGGAGACGCTGCCCGTCGTCCTCACCGCCTGATCGGGGCCGTTACCGAACCGAGATCTTCCGCGCTGGGGTCCGGCTGCCGGGCCGATACGTCTTCCGGGTGGAGGCATCGGCGGAGGGTGGGCGCGTGGGACGACCGAGGGACGACGGGTTCACGGACTTCGTCCGCGACCACGGGCCCGGGCTGCTGCGCACGGCCTGCCTGCTGACCGGGGACCGCGCCCGGGGCGAGGACCTGGTGCAGACGGCGCTCGCCCGCGCCTTCGCCTCCTGGCCGAAGGTGCAGCGGGCCGACAACCCGCTGGCCTACGTGCGCCGGATGCTGGTCAACAGCCACTTGAGCTGGCTGCGGCTGCTCACCAACACCGAGCAGGTCATCGAATCGGTCCCCGACCGGGGGGACGGCACCGACCTGCAGGCGGCGCACGCCGCGGCCGACGAGCTGCGGGCCGCGCTCCTGCAGCTCTCGCCCCGCGCGCGCACCGCCGTCGTCCTCCGGTACTTCGACGACCTCAGCGAGGCCGAGACCGCCCGGTTGATGCGGTGCTCGACCAGCACGGTCAACAACCACGTCACCCGCGGGCTCGCCGCGCTCCGGGCGCTGCTCGCACCCGGGGACCCCTACGAGCAGCTGACCGGGAGGTCGTCGTGAACGACGTCGAGCAGTTCCTGCCCGCGCGGCTGACCGCGCTCGCCGACAGCATCGCGGCCGGCGGGCACGTGTCGCCCGACGACGTCGTCGCCCGGCACCGGCAGCGCCGCCGCACCCGGGCCGGCGTCCTGTCGACGGTCGCCGCGATGGTCGTGATCGCAGTGGGCGTCCCGGCCACGGTCGGCTCGCTGTCGTCGGCACCGGCCGGCCCGGCCGCGCCCGCCCCGGCGACGGTCGTCCCCGATCGGACCTCGGAAGCGGAGCGGTCGGCCTCGGCGGAGGCCGACCGGGCGGCAGCGGCGGAAGCCGAGGCGGAACGGGCGTCAGCGGCGGAAGCCGAGGCGGAACGGGCGTCAGCGGAGGAGGCGCAGGCCGGTGTGGCTGCGGCCGCTGCCCAGGCGGCTGCGGCCGCTGCCGCGCCCGAGCTCGAGGCCACCGCCGCCGCGCTGGGCGGGCCGGTCGTGCTCAGGTCCCCTGCTGAGTGGGACCGGTGGCTGCCCGCCGGCAAGCCCTACCCGGGGGCCTCCACCGAGGAGGACATGGCGACCTGCCCGCGGCTGTCCGCGCGGCTCGGCGAGGCCCTCGACGACGAGTTCAGCTACTGGACCGGCACCCTGCCGGCCGGCCCGTCCGGCTGCACCTGGGTGCCGGTGCCGCTGTCCTACGACGGGCCCTACGACTACGCGTACCTCGTCGACGTGGGTTTCCTGGGCGACGGGACGACGGTCGAGCAGCTGCGGAGCACCTACGTCATGGGCGGCGGCCAGGCGGAGTACCCGGGTGCGACGCCCTGCCCGTCGGCCGACGTCCCTGGCGGCGGGGCGCTCATCCTGTGCCCCGGGATGGACGAGCGTTACGACGCCCGGTGGTCACTCGCCGTTCCCGACGCCCGGGGGGCTGGCGTGTGGGTGCTGTCCGCGACGGCCCAGTCGTCGACCGGCCGCTCGTCGGCGGAGGCGTTGACCGTGCTGACCGAGCAGCTCCGGGACATCTACGGCTGACCGACCCGGCGGCCCGCACCCCTACCGCTGGAAGGTGAGCGCGGTCACTGGCAGGATCCGGACATGCGCGGCTTGATGCAGGACTACCCCCTCACGATCGACTCGATCTTCCGGCACGTCGAGCAGCACTACGGCGACGGGACGATCGTCACCAACAACCCCGGGGGCGTGACCCGGGCGACGTACGCGGAGTGGGCGCAGCGCACCCGCAAGCTGGGCGGCGTCCTCGACACCCTGGGCGTCAGCGCCGACGGGCGGGTCGGCACGTTCGGCTGGAACAGCCAGCGGCACCTGGAGCTGTACTTCGCCGCGCCGTGCACCGGGCGCGTGCTGCACACCCTCAACGTGCGGCTCTTCCCCGAGCAGCTCACCTACATCGCCAACCACGCCGAGGACGAGGTCATCTTCGTCGACCGCACGGTCCTGCCGCTGCTGTGGCCGCTGATCGACACCATGAAGACGGTCAGGCAGGTCGTGGTCATGGACGACGGCGGCGGCAACGAGATCCCCGACGACCCCCGCATCCTCGACTACGAGACGCTCCTGGCCGACGCGCAGCCGGTCGAGTTCGGCGTCACGGACGAGTGGCGCGCGGCCTCGATGTGCTACACGTCCGGCACCACCGGCAACCCGAAGGGCGTCGTCTACTCGCACCGCTCGACGTTCCTGCACACCATGGGCGTGATGGCGCCCAACGCCTTCGGCCTGGGCATCCGCGACGTCGCGATGCCGGTCGTGCCGATGTTCCACGCCAACGCCTGGGGCATCGCCCAGGCCGCCCCGGCCGCCGGCGCATCGCTGGTCATGCCGGGCGCGCTCATGCAGCCCGAGGCGCTGGCGAAGCTGATCGTCGACGAGGGCGTCACCTTCACCGCCGGCGTCCCGACCATCTGGCAGGGCGTGCTCCCGCACCTGGCCGGGCAGCCGCACAAGCTGCGCGACATCGGCTGCGGTGGCTCCGCTGTGCCGAAGGCGCTCTCCGAGGCCTACCGCGAGCAGGTCGGCATCCCGATCCTGCAGGCGTGGGGCATGACCGAGACCCACCCGGTGGCCTCGTCGGGCGTGCTGCCCAAGCGCTACGAGGACGCCGACGACGAGACCAAGGCGGCCCAGCGGGCGCGCGCCGGTATCCCGTTCCTCGGCGTCGAGGCGCGCATCGTCGACTCCGACACCCTCGAGCCGCAGCCGTGGGACGACAAGGCCACCGGTGAGCTCCAGGTGCGCGGGCCGTGGTGCGCGCAGGACTACTACAACCCCGACGCCGGTGTGGAGCTCACCACCGCCGACGGCTGGATGAAGACCGGCGACGTCGCCGCCATGGACGAGTACGGCTCCATCCGGATCGCCGACCGCACCAAGGACCTGATCAAGTCCGGCGGCGAGTGGATCAGCTCGGTCGACCTGGAGAACGCGATCATGAGCCACCCCAAGGTGAAGGAGGCCGCCGTCGTCGGCATCCCGCACCCGAAGTGGGACGAGCGCCCGCTGGCCTGCGTCGTCCTCAAGGAGGGTGAGGAGGCGTCGGAGCAGGAGATCCTCGACCACCTCAAGCCGCTGGTGGCCAAGTGGTGGATGCCCGAGGCGGTGGAGTTCATCGACGAGGTGCCCAAGACCAGCGTCGGCAAGTTCTCCAAGAAGGACCTGCGCAGCCGGTTCGCGGAGTACCAGGTGAAGAGCTGACCCCTTCGCGGGTTGATCATCGGCAGGTGGTTGCCGGCACCGGCGTGTCGGGCGACCACCTGCCGATGATCGAATTCGGCGGGCGCGGCGGAACCGCGCCCACCCCCCGGCCCGTCATCCTCTCCAGAGGGCGATCCGGCGGAGGGTGAGTGGAGCGGGACGAGGCGTTCACGCGGTACGTGGACGAGCGCTGGCCGGTGCTCGTCCGCTCCGCCGTGCTGCTCGGCTGCGCCCGCACGGAGGCCGAGGACCTGGTGCAGACGGCCCTGGTGCGCTGCTACGTCGCCTGGGACCGGGTCGGCACCGCCGACAACCGGGACGCCTACGTCTACCGGGTGCTGGTCAACTGCCACCACGACAGCCGCCGCCGCCGATGGTGGGGCGAGCGGCCGACCGCGGAGGTGCCCGACGTCGCCACCGACGACGGCACCGCGCAGGTGGACGACGCCGACGCCGTCCGACGCGCGCTCTCCCGGTTGAGCCCGGCGCACCGGGAGGTCGTCGTGCTGCGCTTCTACGCCCACCTGGGCGAGCAGCAGATCGCCGACGCGCTGCGCATCGCGCCGGGGACGGTGAAGAGCCGGCTCTCCCGTGCGCTGGCCCAGCTGCAGACCGATCTGGACGTCGCCGAGCTGCGGGGAGGGAGGGCATCGTGACCGATCGGGAGACCTCGGCGTTGCTGGGCGAGGTGGCGGAGCGGGTGCCCGTCGGCCCGCCGCCGACGGCGCAGCTGCTGCGGGCCGGCCGCCGGGCTCGGCGGCGCCGAGCAGCGGGTGTCTCGCTCGCGGTCGCCGCGGGGGTGGCGGTGGTGGCCGGCGGGGTGGTCACCGTCGTCGACCTGCCGAGCGGGCAGGACGACGCCGCGGGCTCGGCGTCGGTGCTGGTCGCCGAGGAACCGCGGCAGGACGCTCCGGAGGCCGCCGACGCCGACCCGGGCACCGGCATGCCTCCGGCCGACGGCGGGGACGAGCCCGGGACGGCGGCCGGCAGCGAGCTGTCGCAGCTCGCCGAGGACCCGACGGCCAGGCGCACCGGGCCGCTCGCCGGCACGGAGGCGAGCTCCTGCGCGCTCGAGTACAGCTCCGCCGCCGTCGGCAGGCTGGACTTCGCCTTCGCCGGCGTGGTGGTGGGCATCGGGCCAGCCGTCACGACGCAGGCCGGTTCACCCGGGCCGCCGGAGGACCTGGTCGGGGTCACCTTCGCCGTGCAGGAGTGGTTCTCCGGCGGATCGGGCGAGACTGTGACCGTGGACCTCCCGGCGCCGTACGACCCGGCAGCGGGCAGCAGCACGCCGGGCCCGGTCTACGGGGTCGGGTCGCGCCTGCTGGTCAGCGGCGCCGACCGCTGGGAGGGCGAGCCGCTGGAGCCGATCGCCTGGCTCTGCGGCTTCACCCGCTACTACGACGAGGAGACCGCCGCGTCCTGGCGTTCCCCCTGAGCGCAGAGCAGTCACCGTTCCCGCGTTGACCCGCGCCACCTGACCTGAAGCCGCGCCACGGCACGGCTCGACGTCCGCCCGAGCGGCTCAACCCTCGCAGACGACCGGCGCTGGACCTCAGCGGACGAAGGGCTCCTCGCCGGTCTCGCTCACCATGGGCTTGCCGGCGGCCTGCCACTCGCCCATGCCGCCGCCGACGTTGACCGCGTCGTAGCCGTTGGCGTTGAGCCACGCGGCCACCCGTGCCGAGCGGCCACCGCCGCGGCAGGTGACGTAGAGCGGGTCGGCCTCGGGCAGCTCGTCGAGCCGGGCAGGGACGTCGCCCATGGGGATGTGGGTGGCGCCCTCGATGTGCCCGTGCACCCACTCGTCGTCCTCCCGGACGTCGAGGACCACGGCGTCCGCGGGCATCTCGGAGGCGGGCACGGTCGGAACCTGCTGCGGCATCACGCTCTCCATCGTGGCACGAACACCGGTTGCGCGACCGGCGCCCGCCGCACTGGGAGGATGGGCCCGATGTCCCCCAGCCACCGGGCCGCCCCAGGCGCCGCCCGCCCGACGCCCGTGCGCGAGCCCGCCTGGGAGCTGCCGCGCTCGGCGATCGGGCTGTGGGTGGTGGAGAGCCTGATCAGCGCGGCCTTCATGTGGCTGGGCATCGGCGCGTTCCTGCTCTTCGTCCCCGCCGACGCCGGCGACCCGGTCCCCCTGATCCGCACGCTGCTCCCCCTGGCCGGCGGCGTCTACGCGGTCATCGCCCTGAGCATCCGGCCGTGGTTCAAGCACCGCGTGTACCGGTGGGAGATCACCAACGAGGCGGCCTACACGCGCACCGGCTGGCTCACCCAGACCTGGACGTTGGTGCCGATCTCCCGCATCCAGACCGTCGACGTCACCCGCGGCGTGCTGCAGCAGATGTTCGGCCTGGCCACCGTCGCGGTGCTCACCGCCTCCAGCCAGGGCACCGTGCGCATCTGGCACCTGGAGCAGGACGTCGCCCAGCGCGTCGCCGACGACCTCGCCCGCCGGGCCGAGCTGGTCCGCGACCAGGCCACCTGAGCGCCGTGCAGCCCGCGCCCCCACCCCCGCGCCGGCCGGCCGGCCCGCTCCCGCCCTGGCCCCCGCCCCTCGGCCCGCCGCCCGCGCCGCCCACCGAGCCCGGACGGCGGCTCTCCCCGCGCGTCATCGCCGTCCACACCGCGACGTTCCGCCAGGCCCGGCAGTTCGTCCCGGCCGTCATCCCGATCGTCGCGGCCACCGGGTTCGGCGGCGGGACGCGCACCGTCGTCGCCCTCGTCATCGGCGTCACCGTCCTCTCGCTCCTCACCGCCGCCCTCAACTGGTGGCGGTTCAGCTACGCCGACGGGCCGTCCGCGGTCGTCATCACCCGCGGGCTGCTGGCCCGCTCGGTGCGCACCGTCCCCAACGACCGCATCCGCGGCGTCGAGGTGGAGGCACCCCCGCTGCACCGCCTCTTCGGCCTGGTGCGCGTCCGCATCGACGCCGCCGCCGGGGCGGTCTCCGACGGCGACGAGGAGCTGCTCGTCGACGGCGTCCCGCGCGCCGAGGGGGACCGGCTGCGCGTCGCCGTGCTCACCCACCGCGCCGCCGCCGCACCCGCGACTCCCCCGGACGGCGCACCGGCACCCGAGCCCGTCGAGGAGGAGTACGCCCGCCTCGACCACCGCTGGCTGCTCTACGCCCCCCTGGTCGGCACCTACCTCGCCGTACCGCTCGCCGCCGTCGGCGCCCTGTTCCGGCTGGCCGAGGAGCTGCCCGAGCAGCTCACCCCCGAGTTCGAGGAACCGAACCTCTCCGACGTCCAGCTGATCGGTGCCGGGATCGGCATCGCCGTGCTCGTGCTGCTGCTCGGGTCCGTCGTCGGCGCCGCCGTCGTCAACTGGCGGTTCCGGCTGGCCCGCCGCGGCGGCTCGCTGGTCGCCTCGCGCGGGCTGCTCACCCGCCGGCACACCGAGCTGGAGGTCGACCGCATCCGCGGCGTCACCGTCACCGACGGGCTCGGCATGCGACTGGTCCGCATCGCCCGCGTCAACGCGCTGGTCACCGGCCTCGGCGACGCCAGCGGCCGCGGCCAGCTGCTCCCCCTCGGTCCGCGTGCGGAGGCGTGGGCGCTGGCCCGGCGGGTCACCGACGTCCCCGGCGAGCTCACCCCGCACCCGCCCGCGGCCCGGCGCCGGCGGGTGACGCGGGCCGTCGTGTTCGGGCTGCTGGTCACCGCGGGCGGCGGTGTCCTCCTGGCCGAGCAGGGCTGGTGGTGGCTGCTCGCCGTCGGCATCGTCCTCACCGTGCTCGGCGTCCCGGTCGGGATCGCCCGCTACCGCTCCCTCGGGCATGTGACCGGGCCCCGGACCTTCTCCGTCCGCAGCGGCTGGCTGGTGCGCGAGCAGGTGGTGCTCGAACGCCGGGCAGTCGTCGGCTGGCAGGTGCGGCAGTCCTTCTTCCAGCGGCGTGCGGGACTGGCCACCGTCACCGCGTGCGTGGGCGCGGGCAGCGGCGGCTACGCCGCGCAGGACATGGCCGCCGACGAGGTCCCCGCGTTCACGCTGGCCGCCTCCGAGCCCTGGGCCGGCACGCTCGGCAGGTGAGCTGCCCGAGGTAAGGGAAGGTGAACCTTCCGAGACCGGCGGTTGTCGATCATGCCCCCGGGTAGCTGGCCCGGCGATGACGTCCTGGGGAGTTCAGCCGACGAGGCCACCGGTGTGCCGCACCGGCTCCCCGGCGCCCAGCCCGACGCGGCCGGCCAGCGCCGCCGCCTCCACCCGCGTCGCCACGCCGAGCCGGCGCAGCAGGTGGGCCACCAGCCGCTTCGCCGTCCGCTCCGAGACGTGCAGCGTCGTCGCGATGTCCACCGTGCTGGTGCCGTCGGCGATCAGCCGCCAGAGGCGCCGCTCGTCGGCGGTGAGCTGGTCGACGATGCTCTGCTGCCCGGCGGGCGCGGCGTCCTCCAGCAGCTGGCGCAGCAGCGCCTCCGGCACGACCGACCACCCGTCGAGGACGGCGAGCAGCGGCCGCACCAACGCCTCGGGGTCCGCCGTCTTCGGCAGGAAGCCCGCCGCGCCGGCCCGCAGCGCCTCGATGGCGGCGTCCGCCTCCGCCAGGCCGGAGAGCGCGACCACCCGCACCATCGGGTCCGCCCGGCGGATGGCGGCGATCGCCCTGGTGCCGCCGGGGGGCGGCATGTGCAGGTCGACGATCGCCACGTCGGCGTGGTGGCGCTGCACCAGCGCGGCGGCGGCCGAGGCGTCGTCCGTCGTCGCCACCACCCGGACCCGGCCCTCGCTGAGCCCCGGCAGCAGCAGGCCCAGCCCACGCGTGAACAGCGGGTGGTCGTCCACGACGACCACGTCCACCGGCGGCCTGCGGTCAGCAGCGGCCGCGTCGTCGGTCTGCCCCACATCACTCCTGACGGTCGGTGCGCCCCACGGTGCCACTGCCCGGCTCCCCTGAGGAGGTGCCCGTGACCCTGGCTGCCGACACGCAGACGTCGACGCGTAGCCGCGGACTGCTCAACGATCTCGTCCGCGTCCTGCGCGCGCACCTTCCGCACCCGCGCCGGAGGCCCGGATCCGATCCGGAGATCCCCAGCCCCGAGGACGCCGTCGTCCGTGCGCTCTGCCACGACATGCGCAGCCCGCTGGCCTCGCTCGAGGCGGTGCTGGGCTCGCTGGACCGGGCCCCCGAGCAGGCCGGTGAGCTGCTCGCGCTCGCACGGGCCCAGACCGCGCACCTGTCGTCGATGCTCCGCACGGCCGACGCCACCGGCGGCGCGGTCCGGCGGTCACCCGGCACCCGCCGTCTCCGTGATGTCCTCCAGGCCTCAGTCGCCGCCTCGGGGCTGCCCCGGTCGCAGCTCACGGTGCAGTTCGACGACGGTGCGGGGGAGATCGCCGTCGGGGACGCGCGGGTGCAGCGCATCCTCATCAACCTGCTGGAGAACGCCCACCGCCACGGCGACGGCGCCCCGGTGCGGCTCCGCGTGACCGCCCGCGCGGGCTGGGTCGACCTCTCCCTCACCCAGCCCGGGGTCCCCGTCGACCGCATCGTCCAGCACCTGCGGCAGACCCGGCCGCCGGTGGACCTCACCGGGCTCGGGCTGTGGTCGGTGCAGCGCCAGGCCGGGGAGCTGGGGGGCCGGGTGCTGTGGTTCCGGGACGGCGAGGACTTCACCCTCACGGTGCGGCTCCCGGACCGCTGAGCACGTCGTCGTCCTCCGGACGACACCGCTCGGACGGGCGGCCCTATCGCGCCGAGTGGGGCCCGGAGGGCTCCGTGCAGGCGCGATGAAGCGGCTCCACGTGGTCGGGGACGGCACCTGCCCGCGGTGTCGTCCGGAGGACGACCGAGCAATTGGCACCGGGGGGCCACGGGACGGCACCGGTGGGCCACCCGGGGCGGGCAGAACCTCGTCGTCACCGCGAACGCGGTGGAGCGACGACGCAAGGAGAGCCCGTGTTCACGCACACCCACGCCCTGCAGTACGAGGCCAAGCCCGACGGCCCCGACGCCGCGTTCGCCCGCCGGATGCAGGAGATCCTCGGCGGCCAGTGGGGCGAGATGACGGTCGCCACCCAGTACCTGCTGCAGGGCTGGAACTGCCGGCTGCCCGGCAAGTACAAGGACATGCTCCTGGCCATCGGCACCGAGGAGCTGGCCCACGTCGAGATGATCGTGACGATGATCGACCGGCTGCTGGACCACCAGCCGCTCAAGCCGGACTCCGCCGACCGCACCAAGGAGGCGGCCGCCGGGTACGGCGACGTCAACCCGCAGCACGCCATCGTCAACGGCGGCGGCGCCTACTACCGCGACTCCATGGGCCTGCCCTGGAGCGGCGGCTACGTGACCGCCAGCGGCAACCTCATGGCCGACTTCCACTACAACGCCACCGCGGAGATGCAGGGCCGGCTGCAGGTCGCCCGGCTCTTCAACATGACCGACGACCCCGGGGTCAAGGACATGCTGCGCTTCCTCATCGCCCGCGACCACATGCACCAGATGCAGTGGCTCGCCGCGATCGAGGAGCTCAAGGAGGACGGCCTCGAGGGCATCCCGGTGCCGGAGGCGTTCCCGCTCGAGGAGGAGCCGGGCAACTTCGGCTACACCTTCATCGACGCCTCCGACGGCCCGGACGCCGCCGCCGGCCGCTGGGCCTCCGGCCCGGCCGTGGACGGTCGCGGCGAGATGTCCGCCGCCCCGATCGAGGCGACCGCCGACGCGCCGATCCTGCCCCCGGGCGACCCGCGGCTGTTCCCGACCCCGCAGATGGAGGGTCAGTCGATGCTGCAGCGGGCCAAGGACATGCTCAAGTAGGCCCTGGCCCCACCTGCACCTGCGCCGTCGCCGTGCCGGCGGCCCACCCGCGACGGGTGCGGCCGCCGGCCCGGCGGGCCCAGCCCCTCCCGGAGGTCTCGTCGTGCACCCCCACCTGCACCTGCCCCGCCTGCCCCTGCCCGCCGTGCTGCTCTCGCTGGTGTACCTCGCCGCGATCGCCGTCGCGGTCAGCGCACCCGGCCAGCACGCCGTCGCCGGCCTGGTCGTCCTGACCGGCCTGGTCGCCCGCTGGGTCGTCCGCGCCCGCCGCCCCGAGCGGGCAGCCGCGCCCGTGGCGCTCGCCGTCGCGGAGAGCACCGGCACCGTGGACGCCGTCCTCACCGCTGAGCCCGCCCCGGCCACCGCTGCCTGACCCGGGAGCGCGAGGCGCGCGCCTCCCCGTCGGGGAAGCGCGCGCCTCCGGTACGACCGGGGCGGCCGGCAGGCGACGCCGGCGTCCCTGCGTCGAGGTGGAGCGATCAGCGGGAGCGCGGCTCGTGCGGCGGCGGCTCCTGCGACCCGGCCTCGTGGATCACCTCGTCGAGGTGCCCCTCGGCGTGCGCCGCGACCAGCCGGCTCTTCCCGGGGTAGCGGATCTCCTCCACCAGCTCCTGCATCACCGGCGACGGCTTCGGGGTGAACTGCGAGACGACGATCGTGACCACGAAGTTGATGATCATGCCGATCGTGCCGAAGCCGGTCTCCGGGATGCCGAAGAGCCCCTCGCTGTTGCCGTAGATGTCGATCGTCCACAGCATGTAGGCGACGGTCGTGCCGAGACCCGCCGCGAGCCCTGCCGTGGCGCCCATCGCCGTCGTCTTCTTCCAGAAGATGCCGAGCACCAGGATCGGGAAGAAGCTCGCACACGCCAGGCCGAAGGCGAGCGCCACCACCTGGGCCACGAAGCCGGGCGGGTTGATGCCCAGGTAGCCGGCCACGAGGATGGCCAGCGCCATCGCGATCCGGCCCACGAGCAGCTGGCGGCCCTCCGTGGCGCCCGGGTTGATCCGCTTGTAGTAGACGTCGTTGGCCACCGAGGACGAGATGACCAGCAGCAGCCCGGACGCGGTGGAGAGGGCCGCCGCCAGGGCGCCGGCGGCGACCAGCCCGACCACGGGCGCCGGCAGCCCGGCGATCTCCGGCGACGCGAGCACGATGATGTCGTTGTTGATCACCAGCTCGCCGGTCTCGGGCCCGTAGTCGATGACGCCGTTGCCGTTGACGTCGTCGACGGTGATCAGGCCGACGTCGGCCCAGGTGTTGAACCACCCCGGCGTGTCGTCGACGTCGGTGCCGGCGATCTGCTCGATGAAGTTGAGCTTGCTGAACGCGCCCACCGCCGGGGCCGAGGTGTAGAGCAGGGCGATGAAGAACAGTGCCCACAGCGCCGAGTACCGGGCCGCGCGCACGCTCTTGGCCGTGTAGAACCGGACGATCACGTGCGGCAGACCCGCGGTGCCGAACATCAGTGCCGCGGTGATCAGCACCATGTTGAGCATGGTCGTCTGCGTGAACGCCTCGGTGTACGCGGCGAAACCGAGGTCCTGCTGGAGGCCGTCGAGCTCGGACAGGATCTGGCCGAAGCCGATCTGCGGGAACGGGTTGCCGGTGAACTGCGCCGAGATCGCCACCACCGGGATGAGGTAGGCGACGATCAGGACGCTGTACTGGGCGACCTGCGTCCAGGTGATCCCCTTCATGCCGCCGAGCACGGCGTAGAAGAAGACGATCACCATGCCGATGACGACGCCGGCCGTGGTGCCGACCCCGAGGAACCGCTGGAACACGAGGCCGACGCCGGCCATCTGCCCGGCGACGTAGACGAACGAGACGACGATCGCCGCGACGACCGCCACGAGGCGGGCGGTCTCGGAGTACCGGTCGCCGACGAAGTCGGGGATCGTGTACTTGCCGAACTTGCGGAGGTAGGGCGCGAGCAGGAGGGCGAGCAGCACGTAGCCGCCGGTCCACCCCATCAGGTACACCGAACCGGCGTAGCCGTTCCCGGCGAACGCGATGATGCCGGCCATCGAGATGAACGACGCCGCGCTCATCCAGTCCGCCGCGATCGCGGCGCCGTTGGCCGGAGCCGGGATGCCGCCGCCGGCGACGTAGAAGCCGGACGTGGTGGACACCCGGCTGGCGTAGGCGATGTAGATGTAGACGCCGAACGTGAGGATGACGAAGACGAGCGTCCACACCTGGATGTCGCTCATGAGTGGTGGACCTCTTCCTCGTACTCGTCGATGCCGAACTCGGCGTCAAGCTTGTCCATCCGCCAGACGTAGACGGCGATGAGCACGACGAAGGTGACGATGGACCCCTGCTGGGCGAACCAGAAGCCGAGCGGGAACCCGAGGATCTCGATGCCGTTCAGCGGCTCGACGAAGACGATCCCCGCGCCGAACGACACCAGTGCCCAGATGACGAGCAGCACGCTCATCAGGCGGAGATTCCTCCGCCAGTACTCCTTGCGCTGCGCAGCGTCCACCCGCTCCTCCAGAGATCCGCTCGTGTGTGCTACATCACATGTGCGCGGAAAGGGAACCAGACCAGCCGAGTGGGGTCAAACAGTGCGACGAAGCTGTGACCTGGACGGACGTGGGGGGCGGCGCCGGCGGATGACGGGCTACCGGGACGACGCCGCACCACCTACAGTCCTGCCCTCATGGCGATGAGTGCACAGCAGTCGGGGCGCCGCGGCGGACGCCGGAGCCCCGGGAGCAGGCGCCTGCTCGGCGCCGCCCTGCTGGTCCTCTTCGGGGCCTTCCTCCCCTGGATCGCCACCGCCGCGGGCAACGTCGCGGGAGTGCGGGGCGCCGGCCTGTGGACGATGTACGCGGCGGCGCTCGGCATCGCCGGGGCGATCCTCCGGTCCCCCACCCTCGCCGCCGTGCACGCGGCGGTCCTGGCCGTGGTGGCCATCGCCCTCCCGCTGTGGCAGGTGCTGCGCCTGGCAGGCCTGGTGGGCTTCGCGGGGTGGGCGCCCGGCCCGGGCCTGGTCATGACGCTCGGCGGCGGGGTGCTCGCCGGGACCGCCGCCGTCTCCCTCTTCCGGGCCGGACGGGCCGCTCCCCCGACGAGCTGACCGGTCACCCGGCCGCGGTCCCGGGCCGGACCGCCCGGCCGCCCCGGGCCGGCCGACCCACAACGTTGCGCCGCCCGTAACGCCGCGAACATCCGGCGACGGTGCAATGGCTCATGGTCGCGATCAGCGCTCTGCCGTCGGGATGGTTCGCGGTGGCCCGCGCCGCCGACGTGGGGACCACGCCGGTGCCCGTGGGCGCCGGCGGGCGGGCGTACGTGGTGGTCAGGCTCCGGCCCGGGGGCGAGGTGAGCGCGTTCCCGGCCCGCTGCCCGCACCGGGCCGTGCCGCTCGCGGCGGCCACGGTCTCCGACGGCCGGCTGGAGTGCCCGCGCCACGGCTGGCGGTTCGACGCCGACGGCCGGTGCGTGGCCGTCCCCTCCCTCGGACCGGCCGGCGTCCCGCCGCCGCGCGCGGACCTGCCGGTGCCCTGGGCGGTGGAGGAGCGGCACGGCTGGATCTGGCTGGCCCCCGACCGCACCGCGCTCCCACTGCCGCCTCGCCCTGCCGGGCCGCCCACGCCCGAGCCGGTACCCCCCGCCCCGGCTCCGCAGGGGCCGCTGTTCGGCAACCTCGACCCGTCACTCGCCGCGGCCCGGCACCCGGTGGCCCTGTCCGGGGAGCTGCGGCCCGGTGGCTGGCTGCAGGTCCGGCTGCTCGGCCGCACGTGGACGCTGCGGCGGGACGGCGACGGGCTGCGCGCCGATCCGCCCGCCGCCGGGGTCCGCGAGCGGCGGGGGGTGGTCGAGCTCGCCCCGTGCACGCCGGACGACGTCCCGTTGGACGTGCCGGAGCACGCCGACCGGCGCTTCCTGAGCCGCTGGCTGGCACCCCGGCGCACCGCGGCCCCCGCGGCCGTCGTCGCCGACCTGCTGCTCGACGTCGCCCGGCTGCCGTTCGTGCACGGGGCCACGTCCGCGGCCGCCGACCACCCGGAGGTGCCGCCGTACGAGGTGGTCAGGGAGCCCGGTGGCTTCTGCTCCGTGCAGGAGCAGTGGTGCGACGACCCGCTGGACCCCGAGGTCGCCCTGGGCGGGCGGCCGCTGCGGCAGCGGCGCCGGGTCACCTACGCGTACCGGGCACCGTTCGCCCTCCGGGTGCGCCGCGACCAGCTCGACTCCGGCGCGACGACGACGGTCGTCACCCTGCTGCAGCCGGAGGACGCCGACTCCACGCGGGTGTTCACCCGGCTGCTGCACTCCGCCGGGTCGGGGCAGCCCCTGCCCTCCCGCGCACTGCTCGCCGAGCACGTCGCGGCCGAGCAACGGTCGCTCGACACCGACCTGGCGCTGCTGGCCGGCACCGAGCTCCCCGGCCTGCCGCTGGACCGCCGCGACGAGCTGCACCTCCCCGCCGACCGCCTCGGGCTCGCCCTGCGCGACGCGCTCTGCGACCTCCGGTCGGCCGGGCGCGCCTCCGCGGCCGCCTGACGCCGCTCACTCCGCGGGCAGCCACTCCCCGCACCGGGGGCAGGCGGTCGGCGGGTCCTCGTCCGCCAGACCGCCGCAGGCCGGGCACACCCGGCGCAGCCAGCAGGCCGGGTCGCCGCCGTCGTCGCCGGCCGCGCGCCGGCCCTCGTCGTCGTCCACACGCTTCCCCAATGCGACAACTCTGTTGCGGTCCACACACCGGTGCGGTGCCGGCGGGCGGCCGGGGTAGCCCCGGACGGTCGACCACCGTCCCGGAAGGACCAGCATGACCCGCCGCACGCGCACGCACCCGTTCGCCGCCCTGCTCCTCGGGGCCACCCTGCCCCTGGCCGCCTGCGGCGGGGTCGCCGACGAGGAGGAGTCGGCCAACCCGATGGAGGAGTTCGGCACGGAGGTCGACGGCGGCAACGCCGGGCCGGACGAGTCCGTCACCGGGGACATCACCCTCGCCGATGTCCAGCTGCCCTACCCCGACGACGGCGTCTACAGCGCCGGCGAGGACGCCCCGCTGACCTTCACCGTCACGAACACGTCCGCCGACCCGGTGACCCTGGAGCAGATCACCGGCGAGGACTTCGCCGAGGCGCGGATCAGCGGCGAGGAGGGGAACGCCACGCTGGAGGTGCCCGGCAACGACAACCTCTACGTCGGCGCACCCGATGCGCCCTCGGTGATGCTCGTCGAGCTCGAGCAGGACCTGCGCTCCTCCCAGTCCATCCCGGTCACCTTCAGCTTCGGTGACGGCGAGGAGGTCACCATCGAGGCGGTGGTGGCTGCGTCGAGCGACGACGTCCCCGAGTCCGACGAGGACCCGACCGGGGAGAGCTGATCCGCCTGCCGGACGACGCGCAGATCATCCCGGGGGGCGATGAAGCGGGCGCTCGGGCTCCCTAGGCTCCCGGTCATGGAGCGGTCGGCCGTCGTCGAGCGTCCGGCCGCCCGGCTGCGGACCCGGACGTTCGCCGTCGACGCCGTGCTCGCGGCCTGCGTCGGCGTCGTCACCGTGGCGCTGCCCGCCCTCGCCGGGAGCTACTGGCCCGCCGAGACGGGTGCATTCGTGCTCGGGGTGCTCCTGGTCGCCCCGCTGGCGTGGCGCCGGGTCGCCCCGGTGCCCGCGGCCGCGGTCGTCATCGCGGCCGGACTCCTGGAGCTCGTCGTCACCGACGACTTCCTGGCGGCCAACGTCGCGGCGCTGGTGATGGTCTACTCCCTGGCCGCCTACGCCCCGCGCTGGGCCGGGCGGGCCGGCCTGGCCATCGGACTGGTCGGTGCGGTCCTCGCCTCGGCCCGGTACTTCTCGGTCGGCTACTCGCTGGTCGACCTCGACGCCACGCTGCTCACCGCCGGGGCGATCGTCGTCTCCGTCGTGGCGGCCTGGGCGCTGGGTGACCTGCGGCGGGCGCGCGTCCAGCGGCTGGCCGCGCTCGAGGAGCGGGCGCAGCTGCTCGAGCTGGAGCGCGACCAGGAGATGCGGCTGGCCGCCACCGCCGAGCGCGCCCGCATCGCGCGGGAGATGCACGACGTCGTCGCCCACTCCCTGTCGGTCGTCATCGCGCAGGCCGACGGCGGCCGCTACGCCGGGAAGACCGATCCGCAGGCGGCCACCGACGCGCTGGAGGCGATCGCCACCACCGGCCGGCAAGCGCTCACCGACATGCGGGCGCTGCTCGGGGTGCTCCGGGACGGCGGCGGGGAAGAGTACGCCCCGCAGCCCGACGTCGCCGCGATCCCGGCCCTGGTCGAGGACGTGCGGGCCAGCGGCCTGGACGTCGACCTCATCGTGGAAGGGACGCCGCAGCCGATGCCCGCCGGACCGCAGCTGGCCGCCTACCGGATCGTGCAGGAGTCGCTCACCAACGTGCTCAAGCACGCCGGCCCCGCCGGTCGCGCCTGGGTGCGGCTGCAGTGGCGGCCCGACGCGCTGGAGCTCTCGGTGCTCGACGACGGCCGGGGGGCCTCGGCCGCGGTGGGCACCTCCGACGGCCAGGGGCAGGGGCTGCGCGGCATGCGCGAGCGCGCCCAACTGCACGGCGGGCGCCTGGATGCCGGGCCCCGGCACGGTGGCGGGTTCGGCGTGCACGCGGCGCTGCCCTACCGTGCGTCCCGATGAGCGCGATCCGGGTGGTCCTCGTGGACGACCAGCAGATGGTGCGGGCCGGGTTCCGCATGGTCATCGAGTCCCAGCCCGACCTCACCGTGGTCGGGGAGGCCGGGGACGGCGCGGCGGCGGTCGAGCTGCTGACCCGCACCCGCGCCGACGTCGTCCTCATGGACATCCGCATGCCGGGCACCGACGGGATCGAGGGCACCCGGCAGGTCACCGCGCTGCCCGAGCCGCCGCGGGTCGTCGTCCTCACGACGTTCGACCTCGACGAGTACGTGGTGGCCGCGATCGGGGCCGGGGCCAGCGGCTTCCTGCTCAAGGACGCCGCTCCCGAGGAGATGCTCGACGCCATCCGCACCGTGCACGCCGGTGACTCGGTGATCGCGGCGAGCTCCACCCGCCGGCTGCTGCAGCACGTCGCCCCGATGCTGCGCGGCGGCGGGACCGCGGCGCCCACCGGTGGCGACGACGCCGCGCTGGCCGAGCTCACCCCTCGCGAGCGCGAGGTGCTGGAGCAGATGGCCTACGGCGCGACCAACAGCGAGATCGCCGCGCACTTCTTCGTCAGCGAGGCGACGGTGAAGACGCACGTCGGCCGGGTGCTGGCCAAGACGGGGTCGCGCGACCGGGTGCAGGCCGTCGTCCTGGCCTACCGCTCCGGGCTGGTCGCCCCCGCGGACCTGCTCCGCAACGCCTGAGCCGGCGTCGACCGGCTCGCACCTGGCCGGCTGGCACCAGCCGGCCGGGCAACACTCCAGGTGCTCTGCCTCTGAGTGCCCCTGCACTCAGAGGCAGAGCGTGCCGAGGGGAACCACCTGCCAGGGACGGGAGGCCCGGCAGCGGCCGCGTCCACCCGCGGTATGACGGCCGGTCCACCCGGGGGACCACCGCGGGGTCGCGGTAGACCGGCCCCTGCTCCGACGCGGGGAGAGGCCCCCGGGCGGCAGCGTGATCACCGTCGATGATCACCGTTCCCGGAGGCCCGAAGTGCCAGTCCCCGTCATGACCGTCCCCGGCGAGCCGCCGGCGTCCCTCGCTGCCGCGGCCGTCCGCGCCACCGGCCTGCGCAAGACCTACGGCAACGGGGAGACCGCGGTCCACGCGCTCGCCGGCGTCGACGTCGCCTTCGCCCGCGGGGAGTTGACCGCGATCATGGGCCCGTCCGGCTCGGGCAAGTCCACGCTGATGCACTGCCTGGCAGGGCTGGACGCCGCCACCGAGGGGCAGGTCTGGCTCGGCGACACCGAGCTGACCAGCCTGCACGACGACGAACTGACCGCACTGCGCCGCTCGCGGATCGGCTTCGTCTTCCAGGCGTTCAACCTGCTCCCGGTGCTGCCCGCCCGCGAGAACATCGTGCTGCCGATGCAGCTGGCCGGCCAGCGCCCCGACCCGGTGTGGTTCGACGACGTCGTCGCCCGGCTCGGCCTGCGGGAACGGCTCGGGCACCGGCCGCACGAGCTCTCCGGCGGCCAGCAGCAGCGGGTGGCGATCGCCCGCGCCCTGCTCCCCCGCCCGGACGTCGTCTTCGCCGACGAGCCGACGGGCAACCTCGACTCCCGCAGCGGCGCGGAGGTGCTCGGGCTGCTCCGCTCCAGCGTCAAGGAGACCGGGCAGACCGTCGTCATGGTCACCCACGACCCGTCCGCGGCCGCCTACGCCGACCGCGTGGTCCTGCTGGCCGACGGGCGGCTGGCCGGCGAGCTGCTGCACCCCACCGCCGAGTCGGTGCTCGACGCCCTGCGCGGACTGGGTGCCTGACATGCGCAGCGTCACCCTCGCCACCGCCCGGGCGCACGCCGCCCGGCTGATCGCCTCCACCCTCGCGATCGTCATCGCCGTCGGCTTCGTCGTGGCCACCCTGGTGCTCAACGAGACCTCCCGCGCCACCGTGCTGGAGGCCGCGGGCGCCCCCTACGTCGGAACGGACGCGGTCGTCCTCTCCGAGGACGGCACCGCCCTCGACGACGAGCTGGACCGCATCGCCGCCCTGGACGGCGTCGCCGCGGTCGACGCCACCTGGAGGACCGGCGTCCAGGCCTTGCTGCCCGGCCGCACGGGCGCCCAGTACCTGCTCGCCGAATCGGTCGCCGACGCCCCCGCCCTGCGCTGGCAGTCGATGGCCGACGGCGAGCTGCCCGACGCGCCCGGCGAGATCGCGGTCAGCGAGCGCACCGGCGCCGCCGTCGGCGACACGATCGACGTCACCTACTTCGCGCCGGACGGCGCCGAGCGGGAGGCCGCCGTCACGGTCACCGGCGTGGTGGACCTGGGCGGCGACCCCACGGCCGGCATCTACGGCCGCATCTGGGGCACCACCGACCAGCTGCGCGGCTGGGGTGCGGTGGACCCGACGGAGCTGCGGGTGACCGGGGCCGACGGCGTGCCGGCTCCGGAGGTGGTGCAGCAGGTCGGCGCCGCGCTCGCCGACCGGCAGGTCGTGGTGCGCACCGGCACCGAGCAGGCCGAGCACGCCGCCGCCGCGCTCACCGGCGACACGATGGCGCTCACCGCGGTGCTCCTGGTCTTCGCCACGGTCGCGGTGCTGGTCGCAGGCCTCGTCATCGCCAACACGTTCGCCGTCCTGCTGGCCCAGCGCACCCGCGAGCTCGCGCTGCTGCGCTGCGTGGGCGCCACCGCCCGCCAGGTCCGCCGCAGCGTCCTCGGTGAGGCGGTCCTGACCGGGCTGGCCGCCTCGGTCATCGGGGTCCTCGCGGGCATCGGCCTGGCCGCCGGGGTGTCGGCGATCGCCGGGGCCGCCGACTCCCCCGTCCCGCTCTCGGGCCTCTCCGTGCCGCTGGTCGCGGTGGTCGCCGGTCTCGCCGTCGGCACTCTCACCACGCTGCTCGCCGCCCTCGCCCCCGCCCGTGGCGCCACGAAGGTCGCGCCGCTGGCCGCCCTCCGCCCGACCGATCCGGCGCCGCTGCGGTCGCGGGGCGGCGTGCTGCGCCTGGTGCTCGGGCTGCTGCTGGTCGTCCCGGGGGTGCTGCTCATGGGGCTCGGGGTGTACCTCGCCGACGTCCTGATCGCGCTGCCGGGCGGGGCACTGAGCTTCCTCGGCGTCGTCCTGCTCGCCCAGCGAGTCCTGCCGCCGGTCGTGGGGGCCGTCGGCCGGCTGGCCGCCCGGCTGGGCGGCGTCCCGGGTCGGCTCGCCGCCGGCAACGCCACCCGCAACCCCCGGCGGACGGCGGCCACGGCGACGGCGCTGCTCATCGGCGTCACCCTGACCACCGCCATGGTCGTCGGCGCGGCGTCCACCCGGGCCACCGCGCAGGCCGGGCTCGCGGCGCAGTACCCCACCGACGTGATCGTGCAGGGCGGCGAGGCGATGCCGTCGTCGCTGCCCGGGCAGCTCGCCGCGATCGACGGAGTGGTGGCGGCGTCGTCCCTGACCGGGGCGTTCGTCGAAGGGCCCGACGGGGAGACCGGCGTGGCCGGGCTCGACGCCACCACGGCGGCGACGGTCATGCGGTCGACCGGTGACGTGCCGATCCCCGAGGCGGGGGAGGTCGTGCTCCCGTGGTGGACCCAGAAGGGCTGGGACGTCGCCGAGGGTGACGAGGTCACCTTCACCTCGGGTGACCGGACCGCGACGCTGACCGCCCTGTTCGGGGACGTCGAGCTGGCGACCCTCAACGCCGCGGAGCTGGAGCGCCTCGCGCCCGAGGCCGCCGTCGACACCGTGTGGCTGCGGCTCGCCGACGACGCCGACCAGGCCGACGTGATCGACGACGTCACCGACGTGGCGGGCGCGGCGATGCCGTTCGCCTTCGTCACCGGCCTGGCCAGCGAGCGCGCCGCGATCGACTCGGTGCTCGACGTGCTGCTGCTCGTCGTCACCGGCCTGCTGGGGGTGGCGGTGGTCATCGCGCTGATCGGCGTCGGCAACACCCTCGCCCTGTCGGTGGTCGAACGGCGGCAGGAGAACGGGCTGCTGCGCGCGCTCGGGCTGACGCGGGGCCAGCTACGCGGGCTGCTCGCCTGGGAGGCCGCCCTGGTGGCGGGAGTGGCCGCGGTGCTCGGGGTGGTGCTGGGCAGTGCCTACGGGCTGATCGGCGTCGCTTCGGTACTGGGCTCGTACGGCGAGCTGGTGCTGAGCATGCCGTGGCTGCAGGTGGCCGCGATCGTGGCGGTGGCCACGGCGGCCGGGCTGGCGGCCTCGGTGCTGCCGGCCCGCCGGGCGGCCCGGACCTCCCCGGTGGCCGCCATCGCCGGCTGACGCCCGGCCAGATCTGCACACCGGCCCCCTTCCGGGCGGGGAAGGGGGCCGGTGTGCAGATCTCGTCCGGCGGGAGGCGTCGCCCGGTTCACAGCGGGGATCGAGCTCCGGCTGGGATGCTGGAGGGCGTGCCGTCCCGCTCACTCCGCCGTACCGCTCTCGCCGCCGCCCTGCTCGCCGGTCCCGTCGGCTGGGTGACCGCCGCCGCCTGGGGGCTGCCGACCGCGCTCGGGGCGCACCGCCGCCGGCTGCGCCGCGTGGTGGCCGGCTCGCCGCAGTTCTTCGACGGCAAGTTCCACAACCGGATGCCGACCCCGGCGCTCGCCCCGGCCAACACCCGCGACGGGCTGCTCCGGCAGTGGCACGAGGAGCGGCACGTCGGGCTGCCGGGCGGGCCGATCCCGCTGGCGCACGCCGACCTCCCGGCCGACGCCGCCGAGCTCGCCGTCACCTGGTTCGGCCACGCCAGCGCGCTGCTGGAGATCGACGGCCGGCGGGTGCTGCTGGACCCGGTGTGGGGCCACCGCGTCTCGCCGTCGCCGATCATCGGGCCGACGCGGCTGCACGAGCCGCCCGTGGCCCTCGACGAGCTGCCGCAGGTCGACGCGGTGCTCATCTCCCACGACCACTACGACCACCTCGACCTGCCCACCGTGCGCACGCTGCTGCGCACCCAGCGCGCGCCCTGGGTGGTCCCGCTCGGCATCGGCGAGCACCTGCGCGTGTGGGGGGTGCCCGAGGAGCGGATCGTCGAGCTGGACTGGGACAGCGAGCACCGCATCGGTCCCCTGACGCTCACCTGCACCGAGGCCCGGCACTTCTCGGGGCGCTACTTCCACCGCGACACCACCCTGTGGGCGTCCTGGGCGATCACCGGCCCCCGGCACCGCGTCTTCTTCGGCGGCGACACCGGCTACACCCCGGCATTCGCCGCCATCGGTGCCCAGCTGGGCCCCTTCGACCTCACCCTGCTGCCGATCGGCGCCTACAACGACGCCTGGCACGCCATCCACATGGATCCGGAGGAGGCCGTGCGGGCGCACGGCGACCTGGGTGGGCGGGTGCTGCTGCCGGTGCACTGGGCCACGTTCAACTTGGCCTTCCACCGGTGGGCCGAGCCGGTGCAGCGGCTGCTGGCCGCGGCCGGCGCGCGCGGCGTCGAGGTCGTCGTCCCGCAGCCCGGGGAGCGCGTCGACGTGCTCGCCCCACCGCCGCTGCGCGACTGGTGGTCCGCGGTGGGCTCGGCTGCCGAATCGGCCGGGCGCCCGGACGACGCGGGCGTCGGCAGCAGCGTTCTCGTGCGCGCGCTGACCCGCCTGCTGTCGCTGCCCGGCTGAACGACGGCGGCGTCCGTGCGGGGCAGGGACGTGCGCGGAGCGCGCGGACCTCCTTCAGCGCAGGAGCTTGCTCATCCGCCGGTCGGCGAGCGGCTTGCCGCCGGTCTGGCAGGTGGGGCAGTACTGCAGCGAGGTGTCGGCGAAGCTGACCTCGCGCACGGTGTCCCCGCACACCGGGCACGGCAGCCCGGTGCGGGCGTGCACCTGCAGCCCCGAGCGCTTCTCGCCCTTCATGGTGGCGGCCCGCTGGCCGACCTGGCGGCCCAGCGCCTCGGTCAGCGTCCCCCGCACCGCGTCGAAGAGACGGACCAGTTCGTCGTCGCTCAGCTTGTCGGCCATCTTGAACGGCGACAGCCGGGCGGCGTGCAGGATCTCGTCGGAGTAGGCGTTGCCGATGCCGGCGAGCAGCGTCTGGTCGGTGAGCGCCCCCTTGAGCTGCCCGCTGCGGCCGGCCATCAGGCGGGCGAACGTCTCCCGGTCGACCTCCAGCGCGTCGGGCCCCAGGCGGGCGATCCCGGGCACCGCGGCGGGTGACCGGACGACGTAGACGGCCAGGCCCTTGCGGGTGCCCTGCTCGGTGAGGTCGAAGCCGTTCCCGTCATCGAGGTGCACCCGCAGCGCGAGCGGACCCTTGCCCGGCTTCGGCGGTGCGGTCGGCAGGCTCTCCCGCCAGTGCAGCCAGCCGGCCCGTGCCAGGTGGACGACCAGGTGCAGCCCGCTGACGTCGAGAGCGAGGAACTTGCCGTGCCGGGCGGCGCCGGTGATCTCCAGCCCGGCCAGGGAGGACAGCGGCGGGTCGAAGGTCTTGATCGCCTGGACGGCGGCGAGGTCGGCGCGCGCCAGCACGTGGCCGACGGCGTTCTCGCGCAGGAACGCCGTCAGCGCCTCCACCTCGGGCAACTCGGGCACCCGACCATGATCGCGCGGATCCCGGCATCCCGCCGTCCCCGATCAGGCGGTTCTCCGACGGCGGCGTTGCGGCGGTGCGACGGCCGGATGACGGCCGCGACGACCTGGTGGAGACCCTGTTGCGGCGGCTTCCGAGCTCCCCGCGGGCGAGTAGACCTCCGTCCACAGGCCCGTTCCGCAGGGGCGCGGGCCCGACAGATGGAGGTCATCGTGAGAAGGATCCGACTCGGTTCCCTGGCGGTCCTCGCCGGTGTGATCGCGCTGCTGGTCGGCGTCCTCACCCCGGCGACGGCGGCCGGGGCGACCCGCGCGCCGTACTGCGGGCTGGTGTGGGGGTCGCTGCCGGAGAGCAGCGCGGCGTCCACCGCCGGCCTGACCGTGACCGACGTGCGCGCCGGCCGGCACGCCTGCTTCGACCGCCTGGTCGTCGACCTGCGCGGTCCCGCCGCGGCGACCGGCTACTCGGTGCGCTACGTCGACGCGGTGCACCAGGAGGGCTCGGGCACTCCCGTCCCGCTGGCGGGCGGTGCGGCGCTGCAGGTCGTCGTCGACGCCCCCGCCTACGACGCCTCCGGGCGGGCCACCTACCTCCCGCCCAGCCGCGGCGAGGTCGTGGACGTCGACGGCTTCCGCACCGTCGAGCAGGTCGCGTGGGCGGGCTCCTTCGAGGGCCGCACCACGCTCGGCGTCGGCACCCGTGCCCGGCTGCCGTTCCGCACCTTCACCCTGCTCGGCGCCCCCGGGGACGACGACGCGGTGCGCCTCGTGATCGACGTGGCCCACCGCTGGTGACCGTTCCGCACCCGGCCAGATCTGCACACCGGCCCCCATCCGGCCCCGGAACCGGGCCGGTGTGCAGATCTCGCCCGTCTCAGCCCTGGTGGAGCACCTCGACCACCACCCGGTCGGGGTTCTGCAGCCGGTACACGCGGAACGGCCGCTCGGCCGCGGTGCCGACGAAGGTCACCGTCTGCCCCTCGAAGGTGCTGTCCAGGACGACCTCGCGCACCGCCGGGTACCCCGGCGCCAGCCGTCCGGGGCCCGGGTACGGGGCGACGCCGGTGTCCCCGGGCAGCCCGACCCCGGTGACCGCGAGCCGCAGGACCGCCTCCCCCGCGACCTGCACCGGGGAGCCGCTCCCCTCCGACCGCGCCTCGGGCACGTAGCGGGCGTCCCAGCCCGGCAGCCCGGCGCCGTCCACCTCGAGGACGACCCGGTCGAACCCCTCGTGGCGGCCGACCCGGAGGTCGGTCACGGTGACGGCGGCCCCGGGCGACGCCGATGCCGTGTCCGGCCGGGTGTCGGCGACGAAGGGTGGCGCCACGGTGGGCGACGGTCGCGGCCCGGTGACGGTCGGCTGCGCCCCGGTGGTGGGAGGGGCCGGCACGGCCGGCGAGGTGGATTCCGTGGGTGGCGGCGGCGGGCTGAGGAAGACGGCGTAGTCGGCGGGCAGCAGCGGCGCGTCGGTGAGCGCACCGGAGGGCAGCGGCGCCTCCACCGGCTCCCCGTCGCTGGTCAGCAGGACGGCCTCGATCCCGGGCAGGCTCGTCGCGGTGAGCACGATCTGCGCCACGGCGCGGCGGCTGGAGGACAGCGGCGCGGTGCCGGAGATGTCGATCGTGGCCGTGGTGCCGTCGATGCCCGCCACCGCCAGCGTCACGCCGGAGGGGAGGGCGGTGGACACCTGCTCGGCCCGCTCGTCCTCGGTCGGGCCGGCGGTCAGCGCGTCCAGCAGGGCGCCCAGCCGCTCGTCGAGCGACCCCGTGCCGGCGTCCCGGGCCCGGGGGACGAGCGACTCGTCGGGGCCGACGAGGTAGGCCCACCCGGTCTGGCCAGGGACGGACGACGGCGCGGCCGACGGCGGGGCAGCCGGTGCGGCGAGCCCGTACGGGACGTCGGACGCCGCGATCGTCGACGGGTCCCCGCCGGTGGGGACGCCGCAGGCCGTTGCCGCGAGGACGGCGCCCAGGGTGCCCGCGGCGCTCACCCGGCGCAGGCGCTTCACGTCCGCGCCGCCGGCAGCGACAGGACGAACCGGGCGCCGCCGCTCGGGCCGGCGGCGCACCACGCCGCGCCCCCGTGCTGGGCCGCCGTCTCGGCCACGATGGCCAACCCGAGCCCGGCCCCGGGCACCGAACCGCGCGCCGAACCGGGGGCCCGGGCGAAGCGCTCGAAGATCCGCTCCCGGTCCAGCGGGGCCACGCCCGGGCCGGCGTCGTCCACCGTCACCACGACCGAACCCTCACAGCGCCCGACGTCCACGCGCTCCGGCCCGCCCGCGTAGCGGTCGGCGTTGTCCAGCAGGTTCCGCACAGCGCGCTCCAGCCGGTTCTTGTCGCCGAGGACGGTGGTCTCCTCCGGCGCGCCGGCGTCCAGCAGGCCGACGGGCCGGCCGGTCCGCTCCAGCACCTCCCGGACCAGCACCGCCATCGACACCGGGACGGCGTCGGGCAGCTGCCCGACGCCGTCGTGCCAGGCCAGCTCCAGCAGGTCGTCGAGGGTGACGCGCAGCCGCGCGACCTCGCCCTCCACCAGGGCGAGGGCCTGCTGCGCACGCGGCGGGAGCTCCTGGCGGCGGGTCGCCAGCACCTCGACGCTCGTGGTCAGGCTGGTGAGGGGGCTGCGGAGCTCGTGGCTGACGTCGCCGACGAACCGGGCGTCGCGGGTGATCCGCGCGGCCAGGGCGTCGACCATGCTGTTGAACGCCGCCACGATCCCGACCAGGTCGGGGTCGTCGGTCGCCGGCAGGCGGGTGGAGAGCTCGCCGCCGGCGATGCTCGTCGCGGCCCCGGCGACCTGCTCCAGGGGCAGCACCGCACGCCGGCTGGCCCACATCCCGAACCCGGCGCCGGCCACGGTCGCCGCGACCGCACCGGCACCGAGGACGACGGCCAGCGTGCGCAGCAACGCCTCCAGGTCGTCCAGCGGCGCCACCTCGTAGAACTCCACGCCCGCGCTCACCACGGGCACGGCGACGACGAGCCGCGGCCCCTCGGCGGAGTCCACCCGCAGCGTGCCCGCCGCGCCGGTGGACACCACCTCCTGGAGGGCGGCCGGCACGTCACGACCGCCGACCTCCAGACTGGAGGAGAACCAGTCGTCCTCCCGCCGGACGACGATCTCCGCGTCACCGAACGGGACGAGCTCCCCGAGCACCCGCCCGACGTCGGCACCTGCGCTGGACAGCCGGTTGCGCAGCACCTCGGCGTCGGCGAACGCCTGCTGCGTGAGCGCCTGCTCGCGCTGCTCCACCACGAAGCTGCGCGCCAGCAGCCACGTGGTCGTGACGAGCACCGCGGAGACCAGCAACGTGCTGGCCGCGAAGCCGAGCACGATCCGCCTCCGCAGCCCCCGCCGCCCCGGGACCCTGCTCACCGGCCGCTCACTGCGGGTCCAGGCGGTAGCCCAGCCCCCGGACGGTGACCACGAGCCGGGGAGCACTCGGGTCCCGCTCGACCTTCGTCCGCAGCCGTCGCACGTGCACGTCGACGATCCGCTCGTCCCCGAAGAACCCGTGCTCCCAGACCCGCTCGAGCAGCGCCTGCCGGCTGAAGACCCGCCCCGGCGCGCCGGCCAGCTCGCAGAGCACCCGGTACTCGGTCAGCGTCAGCGGGACCAGCTCGTCCCCGCGGTAGACCGTGCCGCTGGCCTCCCGCAGGACCAGCGGGCCCGTCGGGTCGTGGTCGAGGACGACGCCCGCCCGGGCGGCGTCGGCCGGGGAGCCCGCCGGAGCCGTGGCCGTCCGGCGGCGCAGCGCACGCAGCCGGGCGGTGATCTCCTTGATCTGGAAGGGCTTGGTCACGTAGTCGTCGGCGCCCGCCTCGAGCGCCTCGACGATGTCCTGCGTGTCCGCGCGGGCGCTGACGACGACGACGGGCAGGTCGTGGGCGCGGCGGACCTCGCGGATGACGGCCAGGCCGTCCATCGACCCGAGCATCAGGTCGACGATCATCATGTCGGGCGCGGCGATGCCCACCATGCCGACGGCGTCCTCCCCGGAGGCGGCCTCGGCGACGTCGTACCCCTCGTCCTCCAGCGCCCACCGCAGCGCGGTGCGGATGGAGTCGTCGTCCTCCACGACCAGGATCCGCAACGACACGCGGACATGCTGCCACCGCGGGCCGGCCACCTCGGACGCGGCGGCCACCGTCATGCGATCGCAATGTCGCGACCCGGGGAATCGCAAACTCCGGTGGAGAAGCTGCTGGGGACCGTGCGGAGACCGACCGCCGAGGAGACCGCCGTGCGCCCTGCCGACCGCGACACCCGTGCCCCCGGTGCCGAGGGCGGCCGCGGTGAGGTCGTCCTGCGGCTGACCGAGGAGATGCTCGCCGACGGCGTCGCCGACATCCGCTGGCTGCTGCACGACGCCCTGCTGGCGGGTGCGCGGCGGGTGGTCGTCGACGTCGGCGAGGTGGAGCACCTGACCAGCCCGGCAGCGGCCAGCCTGCTCACCGCCCACCGGGCATGCCGGGCCCGCGGCGGCAGCGTCGTCGTCCGCGGGGCCAACCGGCGCACCCAGGGCCTGCTGCGCCGGACCGGCCTGTGGCGGGTGCTGGCGCTGGAGAACTTGGACCGCTCCGCCTGAGGCGCGCCCGGGGCCGGGGCCTCCTACGCTCGGCCGGGTGCCGACCGCGCTGCTCTGGTTCCGCCGCGACCTGCGCCTGGGCGACCACCCCGCGCTGCTGGCCGCGCGGGACGCGGCCGGGCCGGACGGCGAGGTCCTCCCGGTGTTCGTGGTCGATGACCGGCTGTGGGGCCCGTCCGGCGAGCCGCGCCGCCGCTTCCTGCTCGACTGCCTCGCCGCGCTGGACGCCGACCTCGGCGGCGCGCTGGTCCTCCGGCACGGCGACCCCGTCCGGGTGCTGCCGGCGCTGGTCCACGAGGTCGGCGCGACGTCGGTGCACGTCAGCGCCGACGCGGGGCCGTACGGGCGGCACCGGGACCAGGCCGTGGAGCGGGCTCTGGCCGATGTCCCGTTCGCGCGCACCGGGTCGCCGTACGCGGTGACGCCCGGCCGGGTCACCAAGGCCGACGGGACGCCGTTCCGCGTGTACTCGCCGTTCGCCCGGGCCTGGCGGGAGCACGGCTGGCGCCCGCCGGCGTCCTCCCCCGACGGCGTCCGCTGGCGCACCGGCGTCCGCTCCGACGACCACCCGCCGGCACCCCACCTCGACGGCGTCGTCCTGCCCCCGGCCGGCGAGGCCGCCGCGCTGGCCGCCTGGGCGCGCTTCCGGGACGAGCGGCTGCTCGGCTACGCCGACGGGCGCAACACCCCGGGCGGCGACGGGACGAGCAGGCTGTCGGCCTACCTCGAGTACGGCTGCCTCCACCCCCGCACGCTGCTGGCCGACCTCGCCGCGGCGGAGCAGACCGAGTCGGTGCGCCGGTACACCGACGAGCTGGCCTGGCGGGAGTTCTACGCCGACGTCCTCTGGCACCGACCGGAGTCGGCCCGGGAGTACCTCAAGCCGGAGCTGCAGGGGATGGGCTACGACAGCGGCCCGGACGCCGAGGAGCTCGTGCGGGCCTGGGAGACCGGCCGCACCGGCTTTCCGATCGTCGACGCCGGCATGCGCCAGCTGCTCGGCGAGGCCTACGTGCACAACCGGGTGCGGATGATCGTCGCCTCGTTCCTGGTCAAGGACCTGCACCAGGAGTGGACGGTGGGCGCCCGCTGGTTCATGCGGCACCTGGTCGACGGCGACCTGGCCAGCAACCAGCACGGCTGGCAGTGGGTCGCCGGCACCGGCACCGACGCCTCGCCCTACTACCGCGTGTTCAACCCGGTCACCCAGGGCAAGAAGTTCGACCCCGACGGCACCTACGTGAAGCGCTGGGTGCCCGAGCTGCATGACCTCGATCCGCGGCACGTGCACGAGCCGTGGACCGCGCCCGGCGGCATCCCGGCCGGCTACCCGGAGCCGGTCGTCGACCACGCGCACGAGCGCCGGGTCGCGCTGGACCGCTACACCCGCGTACGCGGCCGCTGAGGCTCAGCCGACGAGCAGCGAGACCGGGTCCCGCCGGACGACGGTGCGGACGACGAGCGCGACCGCCACCGCGGCCGCGGCGGCGAAGGCAGCGATCACCACCGGGGCCGGCGGGCCGGCGGCCGCGACGGCCACCAGCCCCCAGACGACGGCGAGCGCGAACGGCCCGGCCGCGGTGCGGGCGGCGAGCACCAGGGCGCACGCGACCAGCGCGACCCCGGCCAGCGCTCCGACAGCCCACAGCTGCGCGGTCGTGCCGGACGCCGGGGCGCCGAGCGCGACCCCCGCCTGGCCGGTGTTGACCGCCGCGGCCACGGTGACCCAGCCGAGCAGCAGCCCGGCGACGGCGGCCGGCAGCACCCGCCCCAGGCCCTCGACCGGGAGGTCCTGCAACCGCGCCCAGGCGACCGCGGCGGCCGCCACGATGCAGAACAGGAGCACGACCGGAACCAGCGGCACCGACACCCCGATCAGGGGGAAGGCGATCTCCCACGCGGTGTTGCCCGCGAACGCCGCGGCCAGCGGCCAGCCGGTGCGCCGGTGCAGCTCCCGGGCGCGCTGGGCCGGCAGCGCTTGGTACACCGCCCAGGCCAGCGATCCGGCGAAGATGACACCCCAGATGCTGAAGGCGTAGCCCGCCGGGGTGATCAGCGAACCGGTCTCGTCGCTGACCGCGCCGACGCTGCGGCCGGCGATCGCGCTGCCCACGGGGCTGCCGGCCACCTGCGCGACGGCGGCGGCGATCACCGCCGCCGCCCGGAGCCCGTCCTGCCGGCCTGCCGTCCCGCTCATCCCCCGGCGGTGCCCGGCACCGCCCGTACCCGAAACCTGGCCGACCGCCTCGCCGCCGGGCGGTCCGCTCACCCGCGGAGCCGGGGAGCGCTGCGCACCGGGTCGCGGCCGGTGGCGGGCGCGGCGGCCAGCGCACGCGCCCACCCGGCGAGCCCGGCCACGTCCACCCCGTGCGGACGGCGGTCGGCGTACGGACCGAGGGCCGCCGCCCCGCGCTCGAGCAGACTGGTCGCGCCCCGGTCGTTGCCGCGGGCGGCGTGGGTCAGGCCGACGGCGAGCTGGGCCAGCCCTCGCCACAGCTCGCGCTCGTCCTCGGGTGCGGACTTCCAGGCATCCTCCAGCACCTCGTGGGCGTGGAACGGGCGCCCGGCGTCCAGCAGTTCCTGCGCCTCGGCGAGCGCCACCTCCGGCGCCCGGACCACTCCCTCGGGGGCGCGCTCCTCCCCGACGGCGCCGTGCGGCAGCGGCCGCCCGAGCGCATCCCGCGGGCGCGCGTTGCGGGCCCGGCCCTGCTCGTCGCGGTCTCGGTCAGGCACAGGTGCATCCTCCCCGCGCCGCCCGGGGAGCGCCTCGGGAGGTATCGATCCGAATCGCGTCCGAGATTGTTGGAGGCGATCCGCATCCGGCGGCCGGAGCGCAGCGGAAGACCAGGCAGCACGACCCCCTACGAGATGAGGAGCCACCCGTGAGCACCATCCGCACAGTCGGCCGTTCCGCCGGCGTCCTCGGTGCCGTCGGCGCCGTCGTCCTGGTCGCCACCCCGGCCATGGCCGACAACCACACCGCCACGGTCTCGGTCCTGCACGGCGTCCCCGACACCCCGGTGGACGTGTACGCCAACGGCGAGCGGCTGATCGACGACTTCCAGCCGGGCACCCTCACCGACCCGCTGGAGCTGCCCGGCGGCAGCTACGACCTCGCCCTCTACCCGGCCGACGCCGCCGACGACTCCGGCGACCCGATCCTGTCGGCCGACGGCGTGGAGGTCCTGGCCGGCGCCAACGCCACCGTGGTGGCCCACCTGACCGAGGTCGGCGAGCCCGCGCTCACCCCGTTCGTCAACGAGACGGGCTCCGTGCCCGCCGGTCAGGCCCGCGTCACCGTCCGGCACGTCGCCGCGGCGCCCGCCGTGGACGTCCGCGCCGGCGGCCAGCCGGTGATCGAGGGGCTGACCAACCCGAACGAGGAGACCCTCACCGTCCCGGCCGGGACGATCAACGCCGACGTCGTGCTCGCGGGCACCGACACCGTCGCCATCGGCCCCGCCGACCTGACGCTGGCCGAGGGCACCTCGACCGTCGTCTACGCGTGGGGCTCGGAGGACGCCGGCTTCGAGCTCGCCGTCCAGAGCGTCTCCGCCCAGCACTCCGCGCCCAGCGGCGTCCCGGGTGGCACCGCCGGGCTGGCCGACGACTCGGGCCTCCCCCTGCCCGTGGGTGCCGCGGCCGTGGCCGGTCTCGCCCTGGCCGGCGCCGGCGCCCTGCGGCTCGCCCGGTCCTCGCGCTGATCACCGTCACTCCGAGGAGCTGACCGTGCGACCCGCCGCCGCCACCGCCGTGATCGGGCTGGCCCTCGCCGTCGGCGCGCCGACCGCGTGGGCCGTGACCCGGCCGGACGCGGCGGCGGGTCCGCCGGTCCAGCGGGTGCTGGAGCGCCCCGACGCCGCCACCCCGGCGCCGTCCGGGGCCTCCTCGCTCCCCCCGGTGTCCGTCCGCGACGCGGCACCGGCCGCCGTCCCCGCCACACCCCCGCCGCTCCGGCTGGAGCTGCCGGGCCTCGGCGTCACCGCACCGGTCGATCCGGTCGGCGTCGCCGGGGACGGGCAGATGGAACTCCCCGAGGACGTCGACCGGGTGGGCTGGTACCGCCACGGCCCGGCACCCGGTGCGGACGGCAACGCCGTGCTCGCCGGCCACGTCGACGACCGCGAGCAGGGCCCCGGCGCCCTCTTCCCGCTCCGCGACGCCGAGCCCGGCGACGAGCTCACCGTCACCGACGCCGCCGGGCAGACCACCCGCTGGCGCGTCGTCTCCCGGGAGCTCGTGCAGAAGCAGGTGCTGCCGCTCGACACGATCTTCGCCCGCGAGGGGCCGGCCCGGCTGGTGGTCATCACCTGCGGCGGCCCGTTCCTCCCGGAGTACCGCAGCTACCGCGACAACGTCGTCGTGGTCGCGGAACGGTGGTGGACGGTGCGCCGTGACCGGGCTGCTCGCCCGGACGCGGGCCGACCTCGGTAGCGTCCCGGCCGTGACCTCCCCTCCGGAACCGCCGCCGGATGGCGCCGCGGAGCCGGACGACGCCGAGGTGGGCCGCCGGTTCGCCACCGGTGACGAGCAGGCGCTCGCGCTGGCGTACGAGCGGTGGGCGGGGCAGCTGCACGGCATGGCGGTGCGCGCCTTCGGTCCCGGGCCCGACGCCGAGGACGTCACCCAGCAGACCTTCATCTCTGCCTGGACCGGCCGCGCGCGCTACCGCCCCGACCAGGGCCCCCTCCCCGCCTGGCTGGTGGGCATCTGCCGTCACAAGATCGCCGACGCCTGGGCCCGGCGGGACAGGATGCGTCGCGAGGCCGAGGCCGCCGTGTCGGAGGCGCAGGCCGCACCGGCCGGCGGGACGACCCCGCCCGTGGACAGCGTCGTGAGCGACCGGCTGCTGGTGCTCGAGGAGCTCGATCGCCTGGGCCAACCGCAGCGCGGCATCATCGAGCTCGCCTTCTTCGCCGACCTCACCCACGCCCAGATCGCCGAGCGCACCGGCATCCCGCTCGGCACGGTGAAATCCCACATCCGCCGCACGCTCGAACGCCTGAGGACACGATTGGAGGTGGACGGTGCCACACTGCCAGCCTGAGCAGCTCGCCCTCGCGGCGCTGCACGAACCGCTGCCGGCCGACGACGCCGCCCACCTGTCCGCGTGCGCCCGGTGCCGCGACGAGGTCGCCGGCCTGCAGCGGGCCGTCGACGCCGTCGCCGTCCCCGAGCTCGCCGAGCCCGGCCCTCCCGTGGCGCCACCGGCCTCCGTGTGGGCGGGGATCGCCGCGGCCACCGGGGTGTCGTCGACGCCCCGCCCGGCCGCCGCCGCACCGACCGCCACCGCGCCCGCGGCCACCGGCGCCGCCGGGGCCACCGCCGCGACGCCGCCCGTGGCACCTGCGCCGCCGGCGCGCGGCGGCGAGGTGCTGCCCTTCCGCCGCCGCCGGCCGCTGCTCCTCGCCGTGGCCGCCGCGGTCGCCGGTGCCGTCGTGGGGGCCGGAGCGGTCGCGCTGCTGCGCGGTGGGGACGGCGTCGAGCCGATCACCGCCGTGGCCCTCGAACCGCTCGGCGACGAGCCGGCCGCCGGGCAGGCGGAGGTCGTCCTCCGCTCCGACGGGTCCCGGGCCATGCGGGTCGAGCTCGACGCGCCGGAAGTCGAGGACGGCTACTACGAGATCTGGCTGATCGAACCCGGGATTGTCGACATGGTGCCGCTGGGCGTCCTGCGCCCCGGGGCGCAGACCTTCGAGCTGCCGGCGGGGCTGGACCTCGGGGAGTTCCCGATCGTCGACGTCTCGGTGGAGCCGCTCGACGGCGACCCGGCGCACTCGGGGGTCTCCGTGGCCCGGGGTGTGCTCGAGAGCTGAGCGACGCCTAGCGTGCTGCAGGTGACCGCCGCGCACACCCCCCTGCCGTTCGACGACCTCGGTGCGCACTGGCGCACGGTGCGTCCCCGGCCGGCGGGCCGGCACCTCGACAGCGCGGCGTCCAGCCGGCAGAGCCACCGGGCGCTGGAGGCCGCGGCGCACCACGCCCGGCACGAGGCCGAGCTGGGCGGCTACGTCGCGGAGGCGACCGCTGACGACCTGCTGCAGCAGGGGCGCTCGGTCATCGGCGGCCTGGCCGGCATGGCCGCCGCCGACGTGGCCTTCGTCGAGTCCGCCCAGGCCGCGCTGGTCACCCTGCTCGGCGGCTGGCGGCTACCCGCGGGCTCGCGGGTCGCCTGCCTGCCCGGCGAGTACGCCCCGAACGTCGCCCAGCTGCGCGCCGCCGGCCTGCGCCCGGAGCCGCTGCCGGTCGACGGCCTCGGGCGGGCCGACGTCGACGGCGTGGAGCAGCTCCTGACCACCGACCCGCCCCGGTTCGTGCATCTCACCCACATCGGCAGCCACCGCGGGATCGTGCAGCCGGCGCGCGAGATCGCGGCACTGTGCCGCGCGGCCGGCGTCCCCCTGGTGCTCGACGCCGCGCAGTCCCTGGGGCACGTCGACGTCGACCTCGGCGCGGACGTCGTCTACGGGACCTCGCGGAAGTGGCTGGCCGGGCCCCGTGGCGTGGGCGTGCTGATCGTCGGCCCGTCGATCGCCGCCGAGCTGGTACCGGTGCTGGCCGAGCCGGAGGGGGTCCCGCCGATGCGCGCCTTCGAGTCGGGGGAGGCCCACGTGGCCGGCCGGATCGGCCTGGTGGTGGCCGTCGGGGAGCACCTCGCCGCGGGGCCCGAGCGCGTCCGCGCCCGGCTGGCCGGGCTCGGCCGGGCCACCCGGGAACTGCTCGACGGCGTCGCCGGCTGGCGGGTGGTGGAGCCGCTGGAGGAGCCGACGGCCATCACCACGCTGCGGCCCCCGGACGGTGTCGACGTCGTCACCACCCGCACCCGGCTGCTCACCGAGCACGGCATCGTGCTGACCGCGGCCGGCAGGGAGCGGGCCCCGGGGGAGATGACCGGGCCGGTCCTGCGGGTCTCCCCCCACCTGGACGCCACCGCGGAGGACCTGGCGGCCCTCGCCGCCGCCCTCTGAGCGGACAGCCCCGCACCCCCGTCCAGCACGACGTCTCGCCCCGTAGCCGGCGGCGAGCGGGCTCGGCCCCGCGCACCTGGGCCCGACGCGGGCCCGGCGTCGGGACCAGCCGCCCGGCGGCGCCCCGCGGCGGGGGCTTGTGCCCGCGTGGCAGTGGTCCTATGGTTCATTACATGAGTAGTGAACCCAGGGACCATCCCGGCCCTGGTGACGCCGGGGCCGCGTCGTGAACGAGGACGCCGGCCCGATCTTCCGGCAGGTGGCCGCCGAGATCGAGAACGCGATCGTCGACGGCTCGCTGCCCGAGGAGAGCCAGGCGCCGTCCTCCAACGAACTGGCCGCCTTCCACCGCATCAACCCCGCGACCGCCGCCAAGGGCCTGAACCAGCTGGTCACCGACGGGGTCCTCTACAAGAGACGAGGAGTCGGGATGTTCGTCGCCACCGGCGCCCGCGAACAGGTCCTCAAGCGTCGGCGCAGCGAGTTCGCCGACCAGTACGTCCGCCCCCTGATGACCGAGGCCCAGAAGCTCGGCATCCCCGCCCACGAGCTCACCGACATGATCGATCGCTGGGAGGACCCGCGATGACCGCCGTCGCCACCGTCTCCGACGTCACGATGCGCTTTCCCGGGCACACCGCCCTCAGCGGCGTGTCGACGGTGCTGGAACGTGACGCCATCACCGGGCTGCTGGGCCGCAACGGCGCCGGAAAGACGACCCTCATGCAACTGCTGACCGGCCACCGCGTCCCGACCAGCGGGCGGATCGAGGTCTTCGGGGCCCGGCCGTTCGAGAACGACGACGTCCTGCGCCGGATCTGCTTCATCAAGGAGGGCCAGCGCTACCCCGACCACTTCCGGGTCAAGGACGCGCTCGACTCCGCGGCGTTCGTCTTCGCCGACTGGGACGCCGACCTCGCCGCCTCGCTGCTGCGCGACTTCGACCTGCCCGCCAAGCGCCCGATCAAGAAGCTCTCGCGCGGCATGAACTCCGCCGTCGGCATCATCGTCGGACTGGCCTCCCGGGCGCCGCTCACCCTCTTCGACGAGCCGTACCTGGGACTGGACGCCGTCGCGCGTCAGCTGTTCTACGACCGACTGCTCGCCGACTACGCCGAGCACCCACGCACGATCGTCCTCTCCACGCACCTGATCGAGGAGATCGCCGCGCTGCTCGAGCGGGTCATCCTGATCGACCGGGGCAGGGTGCTGCTCGACGCCGACGCGGAGTCGCTGCGCGGCACGGCGCTCACGGTCACCGGACCCCGGGAGCGGGTCGCCGCGTTCAGCGGTCGGCACGAGCTGCTGCACACCGAGTCCCTCGGCAGCACCAGCCGGGCCGTCGTGCGGCTGCGCGACGGCGCCGACGGCGACGACGCGACGGCGGCCGGCTTGTCCTGGGAGGCCACCAGCCTCCAGCAGCTCGTCGTCGCCATGAGCCTGCACACCGCGGCCGGCGACCCGGCCGCACCGGTCCACCTCGAGGAGGTCTCCCGATGACCCGCGTGCTGCAGGCCGCTCGCCTGCACCTGGTCCACCCGCTGGTGGCTCTCGGCATCCCCTGGCTGGTCGTGTCGATCAGCTTCGCCATCAACCTCGCCGTCTGGCATCTCACCCCGGCCAGCGAGGAGAGCGGCATCACCGGCGGCATCCTGGCCTTCTACTTCACCGTGCTGGTCGTCTACGTGCAGGCGGTGACGCAGGTGCTGCCGTTCGCGATGGGGATCAGCCTCAGCCGCCAAGCCTTCTACCTCGGGACCGCGCTCGTCGCGCTGGTGCAGGCGGTCGGCTACGGGATCGCGCTCTCCGCGCTGGTGAGCATCGAGAACGCCACGAACGGCTGGGGCGCCGGGATGGACTTCTGGGCCCCGGGCGTCTTCGAGGTCGGCAACCCGGTGCTCCAGGTGTTCGCCTCGGGGGCCCCGCTGCTCGCCTTCATGTTCGTCGGCGTCGGCATGGGTGTGGTGCACCAGCGCTGGGGCCAGATGGGCACCTGGGGACTGATCCTCGGCTCCATCGTGGTGCTGGGTGGCCTCACCGTGCTGATCACCTGGCTCGACGCCTGGGGGAGCATCGGGGTGTGGTTCACCGACCAGTCGACGGTGACGCTGACGGTCGCCCTGCCCCTGGCCTTCGCGGCGGTGGCGGCGCTCGTCTCCTTCCCCGGCATCCGGCGGGTGGTGCCGTAGCTCCGGGCCCCTCCGCCTGCACCGCGGCCCCCGTTCCGTCATGTGACGGTTCGGGGGCCGCTCCCATTCCCCAGCGTGGTGATCCGCCCGTCGCGGTGTCGCGCGCCGGAGCGCCCGACCGGGAGTGCGTGCCGCATCCGACGACTGCGCCGGCGCATGCGCACGAGGCACCTCCATCGGCACCGGACCGCCTCACGCAGCCGCCCCGCCCCGTGTCCGACGCGCCGCTCCGCCGACCGCGCGTGAGCGGGCACCGTCCGATGCCGACCGAGCTGGGGGAACGACGAAGGGGCCCCAGCACGAATGCTGGGGCCCCTTCGGGAATGGTTGTCCGGCGGCGTCCTACTCTCCCACCCCGTCTCCAGGGCAGTACCATCGGCGCTGAGAGGCTTAGCTTCCGGGTTCGGAATGTTGCCGGGCGTTTCCCTCTCGCCATGGCCGCCGTAACTCTGTGA